>JBGSOR010000233.1:0-50500 GCA_041738985.1 Chromatiaceae bacterium
GCCCTCGGGGCCATCGTGGGCTCGCTCAGCGCCAATGCGGGCCGCGGCGCCCTCATCGGGGCAGTCGGCGGGGCCTTGGCGGGCGGGATGGTGGGGGCCTACATGGAGAGTCAGCGCAAGGACTTCGAGAAGGCCCTGGCACAAGAGATCTCCGCGGGCGTCATTCGGGTACAGAAGCTACCCAACGATCAGCTTCTGGTCGGTATGACCGGCGAGACCGCCTTCGAGGTGGACTCCGACCAGATCAACCCCGGCTTCTATAGCACCATGGACAAGATTGCGGGCATCGTCACCAAGTACGGCAAGACCGAGCTGGCGGTCGCCGGCCATACGGACAACACCGGCTCCGTGGCACACAACGAGGCGCTTTCCCAGCGCCGGGCGGGCTCGGTGGAGCAGTATCTCGAAGGCCAGGGCGTGGTACCCCAGCGCATCTTCTCCTCCGGCTACGGCATGAGCCAGCCGATCGCCAGCAACTCGACCGAATCGGGCCGGCGCCTCAACCGTCGGGTGGACATCACCATCGTCCCGATCACCGAGGGAACCTGAAGGAGCCCCAGCCGTCAATTAAGGCGATTGCCGGAAAATCATGTACCCGATCACGAAGGATTTTCGTCTGCCTTCAAGGAGCGCCGCCAGGAGCATAGCTGGGCTATGTGACTGTCGGTGCGACGCCGAAGGCGGGCGAAAAGGGAGCGAGGTGGTACATGATTTTACAGAAATCGCCTAAACGCGGCCACAGGGCCGCGCCCGCGCCTTGCCGCGAATCCCTGCCGGAAGCCACGCGCCGACTCACCGATCCGCGCTGTCCCTGCTAGGATGCGCGGCAGGACCAAGCCCCCGCCCACCGCCGGGAGTTGCCCCATGACCCAGTGCCGTCTGATTTACCAGAGCACCTGCTCGGAAAGGCTCATCGACAACGCGGACCTGCGGGAGCTGGTCCAGAAGAGCGCGGAACATAACCGCACCGCGGGGATCACCGGACTCCTGATGCTTTCCGGGGACCAGTTCCTTCAGGTGCTGGAGGGGCCGGCAGACGCGGTGAATCGGTTGTTTGGGCGCATCATCCGAGACAGGCGCCACCGGGACGTGCGTCTCTTATCGTTCGAGCAGATCGGCCCCACCTACTTCGAGGACTGGAGCATGCATCTGGTGGATCTATTCGATCTGCCAAAAGCGCCCCGGGAGCTCTTGGCACGCAAATATCGATCCCGGGAGGGCGCCGTGCAAATACCCGAGCGCCTGCACGAGGTCTATGGGCTGCTCTTGGATGCCCGCCACATCTGCCTCAGCCGACCCTGGGAAGGCGCGGATTCAGTCGATCCAACCTAGTACAGGCCCGGGCACGGCACCCGCGGATCCGGAACATGCCTCGGCGGGCGACCCCAACTCAGACCCATTGCGGGGAAAAAATAACAGAAGGGACCCAAGCCCCCGAATACCGAGGCTGCCTCCACCCCTTCCCCTAACCCGCGAAGGCGCGCGCTTGCCGCCGCATCTTCTCGACGATGGCATAGACCCCCACATGCCGATTCGGACTCAGGTGCTCTTCCAGATGCAGCCCCTCGAACAGGGCGTCCACGTCCGTGGCATCGATCTCGGACGGTGTCTTCCCGGAGAAGAGGCGGACTAACAGGGCGACCACACCTTTGATGATGGCGGTGTCGCAGTCCCCCTCGTAACGGAGCCGCACGGGGAGCGAGCCAGCAGGGCGGGCGACAACATGGACGATGCTCATGCACTCCATGACCCGGTTGGCATCGGTCTTATCCTCGGCGGGCATGGAGGGCAAGGCCTCGCCGATCTCCATCAAGTACTGGTAGCGCTGGTCCCAGTCTCCCAGCAGGTCGAAATCCTCGATGATCTCGCGGATGTCTGCCCCGATCATACGCGGAAGGACTCACCGCACCCGCAGGTATCCTTGACGTTCGGATTGCGGAACTCGAATCCCTGGCTCAGCAAGCTGGAGCGCACGAAGTCGATCTCCATGCCGTCGATCCGCTCCAGGCTCACGCCATCGACGACCAGGGTGATCCCGTGGCTCTCGAACACGCGATCGCCCTCTTCCACCCGGTCGGCGTAATCCACCTCGTAGGCGAATCCGCTGCACCCGCTCTTCTTGGTGCCGACGCGCAGCCCAACGCCTTGCCCGCGCTTGTCAAGCATCTGGGCGACGTGACGAGCGGCCGCCTCGGTGAGAGTGACTGCCATGATCTAATCCTCAGTTTCGAATGCGTCCGAGGACGCAGGAGATGGTTTTGGCCCCAGCGCGTTTCAAGCCGGATCCGCTGGATCGGCGCTGTGGTCGCCCTCAGTGCCGGTGCTCGTTCACGTCCATGCTGGCGACGCAGGCCATGTCCATGAGTCCGCGCATGAGACTCGCCCGCTCGTCCGTCGGAATGGTCTCCACCAGGGCCTGTTTGTCCTCGGGGCTGAGAGGCAGATGAGCGCACAACAGGTTGACAAGATCCCCGTCGGGCATCTTTTTCACGTCGTCCCAGGGCACCTCGACCCCCCGAAGGGTGCAGTAGGCCTTCAGAGAGCTCAGAAAACCGTTGCGGTCGCCGATAGCCTGGCTCTGGTCGTAACAATCCGCGGCGAAGCGCTCCCAGTCCACCGCGACCCGCCTGTAGCCGTTGCGCCCCTCGATCTCTGCACGCACCTGAAAACGGCAAACCCCAGTAAGGACCAGCACGATGCGACCGTCCACGGTTTCGCTGTAGGACGTGATGCGACCGCCACAGCCGATGCGGTGGATCTCCGGCACCTCGTCCAGCGCTGTCTCGCTGGTTGGCTGGATCATTCCGATCAGGTGGCAATCTGCCAGGGCATCCGAGACCATGTTGATATAACGGGGCTCGAAGATATTCAGCGGCAGTTGGACCCCCGGCATCACCACCGCCCCGGAGAGCGGAAAGATCGGAAGCTCGGGGGGCAGGTCCGCAAGCTTGGGCAAGAAAGGACTGCGGGTCATGGGTGGCTCCAGAACGCGGCGCCGGCCGCCGGACTAGGGCGGACACCTGGTCAAAAAGGGACAATGGGGGCAGCGGCAGCAGTTCCCCAGCACCGTCAGGCGAGGATGGCGGCCGGGCTTGGCGATCGTCCCGGCGGACACCTAGACTGAAGACGGATCCGTCGCCCGGACCGGTCTCAGCCGCGTCGATCCCCGGGGAGCGACCGGCGTGAAACAGTACCACCAGAAATACCGACCGTAACGGACCGCGTGCATGATCGACGCTTGGACGCCGATGCCCATGAACCCATGTACCTGATCGGGCTCGCAGCCCTACCGGGCACCTTGATCGGTGGCTACTACCTGGTGCGTCGCCTGGGGCCTTCTCACCCAATCGAGCAAAGTCCCCCGCCGTCGCCTCCCGAGGTACGGTCCCCGAGCTAGGTTGGCACCGCCGCGATCCCCACTAACGCAACGACTGGAGAGGACGCGATGGAGACAAACCGAGCGGCGGCGACGGGGTGGACCTGGGATCGGGAGTGCGCCAGCGCGAATTTCAGTCGGGTACGTGGCCAAACCGAGCGGCTGTGCGAGCCCCTCCAGCCGGAGGACTACCTGATCCAGGTGGACCCCGAGGCAAGCCCCGCGCGCTGGCACCTGGCCCACGTCTCCTGGTTTTTCGAGACCTTTCTGCTGCGCCCCATGGTCCCCGGCTACCGCGTTTTTCACGAGCGCTTCGAGTACCTCTTCAACAGCTACTACGAGCAAACCGGCACCGGCTTTTGGCCGCGGTCCGAGCGCGGGCTTCTGTCGCGACCCACGGTCGCACAGGTCTACGACTACCGTAGCCAAGTCGATGCGGCGATGGTGCATCTGATCGCCGATTGCCCCGCCGGGGACTGGCCCGACTGCGCCGAGCGGCTGCGGATCGGGCTCAACCACGAGCAGCAGCACCAGGAGCTCCTGCTCACGGACATCAAACGAAACCTGGCCTACAACCCCCTACGGCCCGCCTATCGGGCGGACCTACCGGTATCTCCTTTGGGAGAGCCCAGTCCCCTCGGCTTCGTGCCCTTCGAGGGTGGTCTGGTGGAAATCGGGGCCGGTCCGGAGGGGTTCGCCTGGGACAACGAGCGCCCGCGCCACCCTGTCTTTCTCCAGCCCTTCGCGCTCGCCGATCGGCCAGTGACCAATGGGGAGTATCTCGACTTCATCGCCGACGGGGGCTATCGCAACCCGGCGCTCTGGCTCTCCGACGGCTGGGCCGCGGTGCGGGAGCGGGGTTGGCAGGCGCCGCTCTACTGGGAGCCCCAGGACGGCGCCGATAGCGAGCGGGAGAGGGCTGGCTGGCAGGTCATGACCCTGGGCGGCATGAGACCGGTCAACCCGGCCGAGCCCGTGTGCCACCTGAGCTATTACGAGGCGGACGCCTATACGGCCTGGGTTGGCCAGCGACTGCCGACCGAGGCCGAATGGGAGCATGCCGCGGCCGGGCTCCCGGCACGCGGCAACTTCGTCGACGACGATTGGCTCCACCCCCGCCCGGCCGCGGCCGGCGCCTCCGAAGCAGGGATCCGACAGCTCTTCGGCGACGTTTGGGAGTGGACCGGATCCGCGTATCTGCCCTATCCCGGTTTTCGGCCGCCCGCCGGGGCGCTGGGCGAATACAACGGCAAGTTCATGTGCAACCAAATGGTGCTGCGCGGCGGCTCCTGCGCCAGCCCCCGTGACCACCTCCGAGCCAGCTACCGGAACTTCTTCTACCCCTACGAGCGCTGGCAGTTCCAGGGGCTTAGGCTGGCCAAAGATCTGAGCGGCAACCGCAAGCGAGATCCGCAAATGGACCTTCGCCCATGAGAGTCGGTGCCAAGCTGAAGGCAGCCCCACCCCAGGACCCAGGGCGGGTCCCCGCGGGGATCGCGTTTCACGACCTCCACCCGCGGCCCGCGGACCTCCGCGCCGAAGTCCTGGCCGGCCTCTCCCGGCCCCAGCGGTCACTGCCTCCGAAGCTCTTCTACGATCGGAAGGGGTCCCGACTCTTCGACGCCATCACCGAGCTCCCCGAGTATTACCTCACCCGCACCGAGATCGGGATACTCCGCGAGCATGGCGCCGAAATGGCCGAGCGCCTGGGCCCGGGCCTAACCTTGATCGAGCTGGGCAGCGGCAGCAGCCTCAAGATCCGCATCCTGCTCGAGGCCCTGAAGCCCGCCATCTATGTGCCGGTCGACATCTCCCGGGAGCACCTGCTGGGCTCCGCCCAGGCACTGGCAGAGCACTTCCCCGATCTCGCCATCAGGGCCGTCTGCGCGGACTACTCGGCGCCCGTCGATCTGGCGCTAGGCACGGCGGACCTGGGCCGGCGCGCGGTCTTTTTTCCCGGCTCCAGCATCGGCAACTTCGAGCCCGACGCGGCGGTGGCCCTCCTTGCCCGGGTGGCCGGTCTCCTGGGGCCAGGCGGCAGACTCCTGATCGGGGTAGACCTCATCAAGGACCCGGCGATCCTCAACGCGGCCTACAACGATGCCGCAGGGGTTACTGCGGCCTTCAACCTCAATCTGCTGGCGCGTATCGACCGGGAGCTCGGGGCGGACTTCGACCTGCGTGCCTTCGCTCATCGGGCCTTTTATAACCCCTTATCGGCGCCCGGCCCGGACGCGGGGTCCGGCCTCGGCCGTATCGAGATGCACCTGGTGAGTCTCGCCGACCAGCGGGTGCGGATCGCCGACCGCACCTTCGACTTCCGTCAGACCGAGACCATCCACACCGAGAGCTCCTATAAGTACAGCCTGAACGGTTTCCGGGCACTGGCCGCCAGTGCGGGCTTCGTCCCCGAGCAAGTCTGGACCGATGCGCAGGGCCTCTTCAGCGTCCATTGCCTAATGGTGGACGAAGGGCCGACGCCCGATCGGCGACCCGGCAGCTGAGGATCCCTCCTGAGCGCTGGGCGCCCGACTTCTGTGCCGCAAGGCATGGCGCGATTCCCTACCCGCGTCCCGACGACGGGGCTCCACGCCGCCCCTGGGTTAGAATGCCGTAACGACAATTGACCTTACAGACGTACGGGTAAGCGGCCATGATGCAAACCACTACCGGCGACGCGCTGGAGCGCGACGTCAGACTTTTCACGGCCCTGCTCGGCGAGGTGCTGCGCGAGCACAGCCGCAAGCGCGTCCTGGTGGTCGTGGAACGGCTGCGCGACGGTTTCGTGCAGCTCCGCGAGCACGAAGACGCGGCGCTGCGCGAACGGCTCATGAAACGCATCGACGGACTGGACCCCCAGACCCTGTCCGAGGTCATCCGTGCCTTTACGATCTATTTCGGCCTGGCCAACGTCGCCGAGGAGCTCAACGCCTATCTCTACCGCATGGACCGCATCAGCTCCGGCGAGCGCCTTTGGGTGGGCTCGTTCGACGACACGGTACGCCAGCTCCACGCCGACGGCGTCGCTCCGGAGGCCTTCCAGGGTCTCCTGGATCGGCTGCTCTACCTCCCGGTCTTTACCGCCCATCCCACCGAGTCCAAACGTCGGACCATCCTGGACAGCTTCCGCCGCGTCTTTCTGGTCGCCCAGGACCTGCATCTGAAGAAGCTGAACGACGAAGAGCTGGAGGAGCGGCTCCAGGCCATTCTCACGGAGATCCAGATCCTGTGGAAGACCGACGAGGTCCGCATCCACAAGCCCCAGGTGACCGACGAGGTCCGCCAAGGCCTGCATTTCTTCCGCGAGTCCCTTTTCTTTGCCGTTCCCGAGACTTATCGATACTTGGAGCGAGCGGTGCGCCGGGTCTATGGGACGGGAAGCAGCATCCGTGTACCGAGCTTCATCCGCTTCGGCTCCTGGATCGGCGGGGACCGGGACGGCAACCCCTTCGTGAAGCCGGAGACCACGGAGCTTACCGTACGCATGCACCACGAGCTCGTTCTGGAGGAGTACCTGCGACGGGTCGAGGCCCTCAAGCGCATGCTGAGCCACTCTGCCGGCATGTGCGTGCTCTCCCCCGCCTTCATGGATAGCCTGGACGCGGACGAGGACTACTGGCTGCGTACCATGGGCGAAAACCTGCGTCGCTACGACAACGAGCCCTATCGACGCAAGCTCGCCATGATGGCTCACCGACTCGAAGGCAACCTGGCCCGGGTGCGCGCGCGCATGGAGGGCAGCCACCGGCAGGGTCTGCCCGCGGGCTACAACGGGGACCGGGAATTCCTGGCGGACCTGTATCTGATCCGCGACTCGCTCATCCACCACGGGGATGCCAATGCCGCTGCCGGGCCTCTCCAGGACCTGATCCGACTTGCGGAGGGTTTCGGCTTCCATCTGGTGCACCTGGATATCCGTCAGGAATCGACGCGCCACACCCAGGCGGTCACGGAGCTCTTCGCCCGCCAGCCCGGCGCCCCTTATTACCAGGCATTCGACGAAGACCAACGCCTGCTGGCACTCGCCGAGGCCATCGCACACCCTCACCCCTTCATCATCGACAAGGGGACACTGACCCCGGAGACCCGAGAGACCCTGGACGTCTTCGAGGTCATGGCGCGCATGCGTGCGGAGATCGGCCCGAGCTGTTTCGGCCAATACGTCATCTCCATGACCCATGCCGCGAGCCATGTGATGGAGGCCATGCTACTCGCGCGGCTGGCTGGACTCGCCGGGCATGACCGGCAGGGGTGGTTTTGCGACATCCAGATCTCGCCGCTCTTCGAGACCATCGAGGACCTGGGACATATCGACCGGGTGATGAGCACCCTCTTCCACAACCCCACCTATAGCGCCCTGCTCCAGGCTTACGGGAACCGCCAGGAGGTCATGCTTGGCTATTCGGACTCCTGCAAGGACGGGGGCATTCTTTCCTCGAGCTGGAGCCTCTACGAGGCCCAGCGCAAGGTCATGGCACTGGCGGACAGCCGGGGTATCGAATGCCGGCTCTTCCATGGCCGAGGCGGGACCATCGGGCGCGGGGGCGGCCCGACTCACGAGGCAATCCTCTCCCAACCTGCCAACACGGTGCGCGGCGAGATCAAGTTCACCGAGCAGGGAGAGGTTCTATCCTATCGCTACGCCAACCCCGAGACCGCCCGCTACGAGCTCATCATGGGCATCAGCGGACTCATCAAGGCGAGCCGCGGTGTGGTCGAGGCACCCTCAGTGGACCGCAACGACTATCTGGGGATCATGGACGAGCTGGCCCACTACGGGGAGGAGGCATACCGGAAACTGGTTCGCGAGACCCCCGGGTTCCTCGACTACTTCTACGAATGCACGCCGCTGGATGCGATTGCACTCTTAAACATCGGCTCCCGGCCCTCCCACCGCAAAAAGGGGGACCGCGCGCTCGCCTCAATCCGGGCCATCCCCTGGGTCTTCGGCTGGGGGCAGTCCCGCCATACCCTACCCGCCTGGTTCAGCATCGGCCAGGCGATCGAGCGTTGGCGCGGCGCCGATATCGACCGGCTGGCCAAGCTCCAGCGTATGTACCAGGAGTGGCCCTATTTCCGGGCACTCCTCTCCAACACCCAGATGGCCCTCTTTAAGGCCGAGATGCACATCGCCCGAGAGTACCTGCGGCTCGCCCAGGATCCGGAGCGGGCCGGGTCCATCCATGCCCTGATCGAGGCCGAGTACGAGCGCACCCGCTCCCAGGTACTGAACGTCGCCGGACTGCGCGCGCTCATGGAAGAAACCCCCGAGCTGGCCCATTCGCTGGCCCGCCGTAACGCCTATCTGGACCCACTCAACCACATACAGGTCGCCGTACTCGGCCGCTACCGCTCCGAAACCGACGAGGCCCGGCAAGAGCAATGGCTCGACCCACTCCTGCGCTCCATCAACGCCATCGCCGCCGGCATGCGCAACACCGGATAAATATCATAATAAAACAACAACATAGGATGGGTAGAGCGCAGCGAAACCCATCCCCCGAAGCGGAAGATCAGGCGCGGAAGTTGCGCAGATACTCCGAGAACGACTCGCCCAGCTCCGGGTGGGCCAAGCCGTATTCCACCGTCGCCTCCAGGTATCCGAGCTTGCTACCGCAGTCGAAGCGCTTGCCCTCGAAGGGGTAGGCGATGACGGGCTCGTCCGCCAACAGATCCGCAATGCCGTCCGTGAGCTGGATCTCCCCACCCGCACCGGCCCGCGTGTGCTCGAGCTTCTCGAAGATGCGCGG
The DNA here is from genome assembly GCA_041738985.1 of Chromatiaceae bacterium. Lineage (GTDB taxonomy): Bacteria > Pseudomonadota > Gammaproteobacteria > Chromatiales > Chromatiaceae > Thiodictyon. Next base: position 9,127 of record JBGSOR010000233.1, read on the forward strand.
GGTGAGCAGGTAGCGTCCGACCACGGCCAGATTGGAGGGCGCGTCTTCTGGGGCCGGCTTCTCCACCATGGAGACCACCCGGAGCTCGCCTTGGGCGCCTGACTCCACTTTGACGATACCGTACTGCTTGGTTTCCTCGCGCGGGACCTCTTGGACGGCGAGCACGCTGCACCCGAAGCGCGCGTAGACCTCGGCCATCTGGGCGCATACGCCGTTCCTGTCGCCGCGGATAAGGTCGTCCGCCAGGAGCACGAAAAAGGGCTCGTTGCCCACCACCGGCTTGGCACACAGAACCGCGTGACCCAGCCCCAGTGCCTCGGGCTGGCGCACGTAGACGCAGTTGACCCGCCCGGGCAGCACGTTACGCACGATGTCCAGGAGCTTGACCTTACCCGCGCTCTCCAGCAGAGACTCCAGCTCGCAGGCCCGGTCGAAGTGGTCCTCGATGGAGCGCTTATTCCGGCCGGTAATGAAGACAAGCTGATCCACCCCGGCCCGCTCGGCCTCCTCCGCCGCGTACTGGATCAGCGGTTTGTCGACGATCGGCAGCATCTCCTTGGGACTCGCCTTCGTGGCCGGCAGGAACCGCGTACCCAATCCCGCCACCGGAAAAACTGCTTTGAGGACCTTGCTCATCGTGCTTCACTCCGTCTGGTTCGATTGCCGCCGGGCCTCGCCCGCGGCAGTAAGCCTCTGGTCACCGGCGCACGCCTTCGGCCGCGCCAGAATCGACCGCCTTCGGGCCGGCGTGTCCTATGAACGCCTGCCCGGCTCCGCCCGATCGGGCCAGACGCGGCCCGCTCAGAACCTCATCCCCCGGAATTCGCTCCGGCTGTAACGGCTGGACCGTCCCCCAGCGCTTGCAGCTTGGGCACTGCCAGTGCAGCGCCCGCGCCGAGAATCCGCAATGGTCGCACTGATAGGCGGGCTGACGCGCGAGGAGATAGCGGACCACATCGTGGATGATCCGATCCCGCTGCTTCCGCTCCCCGCCTTCGTCCGGCACGCGGGACCGCAGATCGAGCAGCCGCTCGAGGGCCGCCAGGTCCACGTGACCTGCCAGATAACGGGTCAGGGTCTCCAGGGCCGCCGCGGGACCGCGCTCGGCTAGAACCGCTTCGCTCAGCGAGAGCATCAGCGGCGGCGACGGATGTCGAGCGGCCAAGTACTCCAACACATCCAAACGGTCCGTGCGTCCCAGGGTGGCCAGGGCCTCGAGCAAGGCGGGCAGGATCTCGGGCACGTATCGCGCCCCACGATCCGCTACCTGCATGAAGAGACCCGCCGCCGCCCGGGCGTCGCCCTCCGCCAACGCCATCTGGCCCTGGAGCATGGTGGCGCGCACCATGCCCGGGTCCGCAAGCTGCGCGCGCGCGAGGTGACGCCGTACCTCCGTCATATCCCCGCGGCGACGCGCCTCTTCGGCGAGCTCGCAGTGATACTGGGCGATCTCCGCAATCATGGGCCGCTCGCTGAGGGGCTTGAGCCGCTCGGCCACGTCAAGGCATTTCTGCCAATCCCGCTCCTGCTGGAAGATCTCCAGCAGGCCGCGCAAGGCGCGCTCCCGATGCAACCCCAGATCCACCAGCTCCTGGAACAATAGCTCCGCCCGATCGAGCAGACCAGCGCGCATGTAATCCTGACCCAGCTCGAACAGGGCATAGCTGCGCTGCTCGCGACTCAGATTCTGCCTGGCGATCAGGTTCTGGTGGAGGCGAATCGCCCGGTCCACCTCTCCGCGCCGACGAAACAGGCTGCCCAGTGCTAGGTGGGTCTCGACCGTCTCCCCATCCACCTCCGCCAGCTCGAGAAAGACATCGATCGCCTTATCCGGCTGCTCGTCCAGCAGGTAATTTAGCCCTCGGAAAAAGGCCGGGGCCGATCCAGGCGGGGGACCGCGCCGGGGAGCACCATCGCGGCGGGCAAGCCACCAGCCGGAGGCAGCGGCCACCGGAAGCAGCAGGAACAGGAGCTCGATCAAGGGGATGCCCCGCACACACGCACAGCCGCGCGGGCGAGCCGCGCGCGTGCAGAGGGGTTGCCGATCGGATGGGAATTGGTGGGCCGATTCACCCAACCATGATACAGAGAACCCTGCAAAGCCGCATGCGCGCTCGCCCCCGGATCGGCCCCCGCGCGTCGCCGCAAGGCTTGAATCTCCACCCCGCCCGGCCCCAGGAAGCGCCGCCCGGTCTTGGGCACCGACTTCAGTCCGCAACGGCGCTTGCGAGCCAGCGACTCCGCCCCCAAGATCTCCAGGTCTATTCCGCGGGACCCGCCGCCGCGGCCCGGCCCCGGATTCCTGAAGCAAAAGGGCGTTCTATGCAAGATCTATCGAACAACGTCGTCGTCGTCACCGGCGCCGCCGGCAACCTAGGTCGGGCGGTGGCCGCTGCCTTCGCCGCTCGGGGGGCCCGGCTTGCCCTGGTGGACCTCAAACCGGAGGCCCTCGATTCGGCACGGGCCGACCTGCCCTCCAGCACTGACTCCGCCCCCTTCCCCGCCAACCTACTGGACCCAACCGCGGTCTCCGCCATGGCCGACGCGGTCGCCGCACACTTCGGGCGGATCGACGCGCTCGCCAACCTGGCCGGGGGCTTCGCGATGGGTCCGCCACTGCACGAGACGCCCGACGGAGACTGGGACTTCATGCTCGACCTCAACCTCCGAAGCGTCTTCCACTGCTGCCGAGCGGTCGTGCCCCATTTGCTCGCTGGCGGCGGCGGGCGCATCATCAACGTGTCCGCCCGGGCCGCCGTCCGCGGCATCGGGCACATGGGACCCTACTGCGCGTCCAAGGCCGCGGTGATCACACTCACCGAAAGCCTGGCGGACGAGCTTAAGGACTTCGGGATCAACGTCAACTGCGTCATGCCAGGAACCCTCGACACCCCCCAGAACCGCGCTGCCATGCCAGACCAGGACCCGCGCCGCTGGGTACCCCTGCCTGCCCTGGCCGACGTCATCGTCTTCCTCGCCTCCGATGCCGCGCGCGCCATCGCCGGGGCGACCATCCCAGTGTACGGGCGCAGCTGAGCCTGCCAGTGGTACCCACCGACCGATCCGCCCCAATCCGACCGAACGGCACCGTCTCAGTCACTGGCACACGCGCGCTGCGCCTGCTGCCCTGGGGCCTTGCCCTATGCCTGGGGGTATCCGCCGCGCCCCTGCCACCCGACGCGGAGACCGCCGCCATCCTGGTCTCCGCGGTGGAGGCCGCCTCCGCCCTGGACTTCTACAATGCCCGCTGCCGCAGCGACGGCTCCGGCCGCCACATGGACAACCTCAACAAAGAGCTGGTCGGCAAGCTGCGACTCACCGTGATCTCGGTCCAGGACGACTTCTTCCCCGAGCACAACTACCGCCGCGCCCAACAGCGGCTCCAGGAGCAGTTCGCGGAAACCCTGCGCCAAGCCGGGGGCTGCAAGGGGGCGAAAAACTCGGACCTGCCCGATCGTCTGAGGGCAAGATTCGAGGAATCCTTGGAGGCCATCGAGGCACTTCCCTAGCGCGGCGGTCCCGCAGGGGGCTGCGTGCCGTCGCAGACGCACGGGGTCCCTGTGGCGAAAGAGCTCGATCGGGCTTTGCCTCGGTCCGCAAGGACCTGCGAGCGGACTGGGCGCCTTCGGGACGCGTCGCGCGAATTGCGGCAAAGCCGCGGGTTCCAAAAAAAACCACAAGATTCTCAGCCGTTGACTCCCGGCGGCCTTCCCTTAGATAAAGTCTGGGGCCGAGAAATCCCCTGTCCCCCGATCGACGGGTGTCCTCCCACCGGCGGGCGAGGCGGACGCGCGGCTCACGAGTAACGAGCTATCCGAAAACATCGCTTTCTTGGAGGCTTCCGTGAACACTCACGCAATTCCAGACCCTGCACAAGGCACCCTCGAGCACCGCTCGATTCGGAATGTCGGCATCGCGGACCCCTTCCGCTGGATCGGCGCCGGGATCCGCGATTTTCGACGCGCCCCCGGTAAGAGCTTGCTTTACGGCGCACTGTTCCTTGCCGCCTGTCTGGCGACCTATGCCCTGACCTTGAGCCTGCCCTGGTTCACCCTCGCCTTCCTGACCGGGCTGCTGTTGCTGGGTCCCTACCTGGCAACGGGACTCTATATCGCCGCTCGGCAGATGGAGGCCGGCGAGCCGACGAGCATCCATGAAGCATGGCGCACCCTCATGGCCCGGAAGACCAACCTGGCACTCTTCGCGCTCTTCCTGGGGCTCGTCATGGCCGCCTGGGTACGGCTGTCCGCGCTCCTGTTCGCAATCAAATTCGACCTGTTTTCACCGAGTATCGAAGGCTATCTGGGCATCCTGTCCGGCCAGGGAGACCCCTGGGTCCTGGCTTACTTCGTGGGGATCGGATTCATACTGGCAGCCACCGTCTTTATCACCAGCGCGGTGGCAGTCCCCATGATCGTCGACCGGGACGCGGGCCCCTTCGCAGCCATCGCCACAAGCGCCAGGGCGGTCACTCAGAACTGGCCCGCCATGGTGATTTGGGCGGGGCTCATCGTCATATTCAGCGCTGTCGGGATCGCCACCTTCTTCGCTGGCCTCGTCGTGCTGTTCCCGGTTCTCGGCTATGCGACCTGGCACAGCTATCGGGCCATGGTGGACTAAATCCAGGCCCAGACCTTAAGGGAAAGGGCGCGGATGCGAGGGAGGCGGCACACAAACCGCGCCCAGGCGCGCATCCGGCACGGTGCCGGTCGCGCCGGGAGGCGGCACTCCTACGCGAACCGAATGCTTGGCATCGCCCTCGGACTGTACCGAACACCAAGGGCCGAAGCTCAATCCACCAGCTCGCCCTCCAGCACCCGCTGGAACGTCAGGGCGTGGTCCGCGAGCTCCACCTCGATCAGATCCCCGGGGCCAAACTTGCCGGCCAGGATCTCCTGGGCGAGGGTGTTTTCCAGCTGGGCGCGGATGGCGCGCTTCAAGGGGCGCGCTCCGTAGACCGGGTCGAAACCGGCCTCGCCTAAATGATCCAGTGCGGCGTCGCTCACCAGGAGCTTCATATCCCGATCGGCCAGCCGCTTCTGCAGGTACTGAATCTGGATGCGCGCGATGGCGCGGATCTGGCTGGCGTCAAGGGGATGGAAGACCACGATCTCGTCGAGCCGGTTGATGAGCTCGGGCCGCAGGGAATGGCGCACGATCTCCATGACCGCCGACTTCATCGCCGCGTAGTTGGACTCGCCCGCAAGCTGCTGGATCACCTCGGAGCCCATATTCGAGGTCATGACTATTACTGCGTTGCGGAAGTCCACCGTCCGACCCTGCCCGTCGGTCAGGCGCCCGTCGTCCAAGACCTGAAGCAGGACGTTGAAGACATCCGGGTGCGCCTTCTCCAGCTCGTCGAGCAGGATCACGCTGTAGGGCCGCCGGCGGATCGCCTCGGTGAGATAGCCGCCCTCCTCGTAGCCCACATAGCCCGGAGGCGCCCCGATGAGCCGCGCCACGGAGTGCTTCTCCATGAACTCGGACATATCGATACGGACCATCGCCTCCTCCGTATCGAACATGAAAGCGGCCAGGGCCTTGCAGAGCTCGGTCTTGCCGACGCCCGTAGGGCCTAAGAACAGGAAGGAGCCGATAGGCCTGTTGGGGTCCGAGAGCCCGGCCCGTGAGCGGCGGATGGCGTCGCTCACCGCACGCACCGCCTCGTCCTGACCCACCACCCGTTTGCCCAGCTCCTCCTCCATGCGCAGGAGCTTGTCCCGCTCCCCCTCCAGCATCTTGGAAACCGGGATGCCGGTCCACTTGGAGACGATCTCGGCGACCTCTTCCTCGGTCACCTTGTTACGCAGCAGCCGGGTCTCGCCCTGCTCGGTCTGAGCAGCGGCAGCGAGCTGCTTCTCCAGCTCGGGGATGCGCCCGTAGGCCAGCTCGGACATGCGCGCCAGGTCGCCCGCACGTCGGGCGGTCTCCATCTCGATCCGTGCCCGATCCAGCTCCTCTTTAATGTGGGCGGTGCCCTGAACGGCCGCCTTCTCGGACTTCCAGATCTCGTCCAGGTCCGCAAACTCCCGCTCCAGGCGCTCGATCTGACCCTCCAGGTCGGCAAGCCGTTTCTTGGACGCCTCGTCGGACTCCTTCTTCAGCGCCTCGCGCTCGATCTTGAGCTGAATCAGGCGCCGGTCGAGCTTGTCCATCTCCTCCGGCATGGAGTCGATCTCCATGCGGATCTGGGAGGCTGCCTCGTCGATCAAGTCGATCGCCTTGTCTGGGAGCTGGCGGTCCGTGATGTAGCGGTGGGACAGGGTCGCCGCCGCGACGATGGCCGGGTCCGTGATCTCCACGGCGTGGTGGACCTCGTAGCGCTCCTTAAGTCCCCGCAAGATCGCAATGGTGTCCTCCACATTGGGCTCGTCCACCAGGACCTTCTGGAATCGGCGCTCCAGGGCGGCGTCCTTCTCCACGTACTTGCGGTACTCGTCGAGCGTGGTCGCGCCGATACAGTGGAGCTCCCCGCGGGCGAGCGCGGGCTTGAGCATGTTGCCCGCGTCCATGGCCCCCTCCGCCTTTCCGGCCCCCACCATGGTGTGGAGCTCGTCGATGAAAAGGATGATGTTGCCCTCCTGGCGGGCGACGTCGTTCAGGACCGCCTTCAGGCGCTCCTCGAACTCGCCCCGGAACTTGGCGCCCGCGATCAGGCCGGCCATGTCCAGCGATAGCAGGCGCTTGGACTTGATCCCCTCCGGCACCTCGCCATTGACGATGCGCTGGGCCAACCCTTCCACGATCGCGGTCTTGCCTACCCCGGGCTCGCCGATCAGCACCGGGTTGTTCTTGGTCCGTCGGGCAAGCACCTGGATGGTGCGGCGGATCTCGTCGTCGCGCCCGATCACCGGATCGAGCTTGCCCTGCTCGGCCCGCTCGGTCATGTCGATGGTGTACTTCTCCAGTGCCTGGCGCTGCTCCTCTGCGTTCGGGTCGTTCACAGACTGCCCGCCACGCATCGATGCGATGGCCCGCTCGATGGCCCCCTTGCTGCCGCCCGCCTCCCGCAGCAAGGCACCCAGAGTGCCCCGGTCGTCTAGGGCTGCGAGAACGAAGAGCTCCGAGGAAATGTATTGGTCGTTGCGCTGCTGGGCCAGCTTATCGGTCTGGTTCAGGAGCCGGTTCAGGTCGTTACCCAGATGCACATCGCCCGCCGCCCCCTCGACGGTCGGCATCCGGTCCAGGGCATCGCCCAGGGCGGAGCGCAGCCGATTGACGTTCACGTCCGACTGCGTGAGCAAGTGCCTGACAGTCCCCCCCTCCTGATCCAGCAGTGCGGTCATCAGGTGGACGGGCTCGATAAATTGGTGATCCCGCCCCACCGCCAAGCTCTGGGCGTCCGCCAGGGCCATCTGAAACTTGGCCGTCAGTTTGTCCATACGCATGGTTGATAAGTCCTCGTAAGCTTATGGTTATCGAGCCAAGATGAAGGGCAGAGAGGCCGCGTTCAAGGGCTTGGACCGCATGCGCCCCACCGGCATCGACGCACGGGAGAAGTGCGGTTGTACGCGTTTATCGAGAGACTCGCGCACTGTGGTGCCGCGCCAAAAAACGGACAAACAAAAAGGGCCTACAGCGACAAACTGTAAGCCCTTTTGGATATGGTAGCGGGGGCAGGATTTGAACCTACGACCTTCGGGTTATGAGCCCGACGAGCTGCCAGACTGCTCCACCCCGCATCTGGAACGCGCACTATAGTCGGGAACGGCTGGTGCTGCAACCCCTATTAGGCATTCTTTTCGGGCGCGGCCTTCGGTTGCGCGGATTCGGGGACTTGCGGGGAGCTACCAGGGGTCCGAGTCCCGCCCAGCCGATCGACGATCCGGTCCGCGACCCGGAAGGCGTTGGCGTAGATGGTCCAGGTGTAGGGGACGCTGCCCCCGGTGGGCATGAAGCTGCCATCGGTGACATAGAGATTCTGGACGCCGTGGACCCGGCAGTCCGGGTCTAGGACCGAGTGGGCTGGGTCGGTACCGAAGCGGCAGCCGCCGGCCACCAAGTTTTGGGGCGGGGAGCCGCTGACGCTCCAGTCGATCTGCCCGGCACCGCAGGCCTTGAGGACGGCCACGCCTTTCTCGCTCAGGAAGCGGCTCAGCTCCAGGTCCCGGGGGTGATAGCCGATGCGCACCCGGGCAACCGGAAGTCCCCATCGGTCCCGCTCGACAGGGTCCAGCTCGACTCGGCAGTCGTCCACGGGCGTCCAGTCCGCGAAGACCTCGAAGCGAACCTGCTGACCCTGGGTGAAATAGGCGTGGATGCGGTCTTTCAGGGGCTTGCCCCAAATCAGGCGTCCCTGGTCGTCCCACTTCCGGGAGTTGGCGCGGGCGATGGCGTTCGCGTGCCGGAGCAGGAGCTCGATGGTCCCGCCCTTGCGCGCGCGGCCTGTGACCGGGTCCGGATGGACGTACCAGTCCTGGAGTGCCCGATTGACGAAGAGTCCGCGAACCTTAAGCGCCGCGACCTCGGCCGGGTCGCGGCCAGCATAGGGGATGGTGCCGGTGCCGGACCCGCCGGCGGAGAAGAGCAGGTTGCGACCCACCTGGCCGCTGTTGTTCCCCAGTCCGTTGGGATGCCTGGGACCGCTGGAGAGGAGCAGCAGGCGGGCGCTCTCGATCGCCTGGCAGGCCACGGCGTAGACCCGAGCGGCAAGTCGCTGGCGTTGATTGTCCGGACCGATGTACTCGAGGTACTGGACCTGTCCGTCCGGCCCGGTCGCCAGGCGGGCCGCATGGCAGCGGGGGCGAATCCGGCAGCGGCCGGTGCGAACGGCTTGGTCCAGCAGTGCGGCTCGGGAGCTGCCCTTGGCCCCGGTGGTGCAGCCGTAGCTCCCGCAATAGTTGGTGTAGGCGCAGGCGCCGCGGCCGAGCGCCGCCGCCGGCAAGATGGCCCGGGGGACCGGAATCGACGTGTAGCCGAGTCCGGCACAAGCATGATCGATCATGTCAGAGAGCGGGTGCTCCGCCGTGGGCGGGAAGGGGAAATCCGGGCTGGAGCGGGGCTCCTGGTGGGCATGGGAGATCACCCGCCCGGAGACGCCCACCCGCCGCTCCACCAGCGCGTAATAGGGCTCCAGATCCGCGTAGGCGATGGGCCAGTCCACCAGGTTGGCCTTGTCGACCGAGCCGAATTCGCTCAAGAGCCGGAAATCCGCGGGCTTCTGGCGGTGGAAGAACCCGCTCATGAAGTTGGTGGCACCACCGACGCAGTTGCCGTTCCAGAAATCCCAGCCGGAATCGAGCGTCGATTCCGCCTCCCAACCTCCCTCCCCGTCCGGCTGCTCGATGACGTGACGCTCGTCGGCCAGGTTCGGCGTATAGACGCTGCGCCGACAGCAGGCAATCTCGTCCTTGGCGAAATCCCCCTCGACGAACCAGGGACCCTTTTCCAGGACCACCACCGAGTAGCCCGCCTCCGCTAAGCGCAAGGCCAGGGGGCCGCCTCCGGCCCCGCTGCCGATCACGCAGACATCGAAATCGGTCTCGGTCATGGGTTCGACTCCGGGCGGCCCAGCCTCCCGAAGATGTTGGCCGATGTGGGCCTGGGCCTACCCGGATCGTGCTCGAGCCAAGCCCAGCCAATCCCGCCCGGGTTGCCGCCGTAGAGGGGATCCGCCAGCAGGGCCTCCAGGGTGTAGCCGATGAGGCTCGACAGCCAGCGCTCCCCCGCGGGTCGGCCGGCGATCTCCCGGAGCAGGTCTTCCCGGATTCCGGGCCCCAGCTCATGGAAGGAGACCTGATGTCGCTGCCGGGCCAGCTCGTCCAACCAGCCGATCCCGGAGAGGACAAAAGCGCGGCTATCCGCATCGAATCCGGGTACGGCCAACGCCCGGTCCAGATAGGCGGTCGCTCGGACCTCCCGGGCGCCCGGCGCTTGGGGGTTCGTCGGCTCCGACGGAAGCAAATGGTCCTGGACCGCCGCAAGTGTCAGCCATTGCTCCGCGGTCAAGGTGGCGCGCTCCGTCGGAACGGCGGCGCCTTCCCCGACCGTCGCATCCAAAAGGGGTTCAGCTACAGCCGCGGCCGGCGCGGCAGAGAGGGTCTTGAGGAATACCCTGCGTTTCATGTGGCCTCTACAGGGTCTTCAGGTATTCGATCAGGGCCTGCCGCCCCTTGTCCGAGAGTCCGTCGCCGAAGGTGTGGCCACCGTTGCCGTAGCCCTTGCCGGTGGTGTCGTAGATACGATTGCGCTCGTCCCAGCTCATGGCGGCGGACTTTCCCTGGGCCAGGCTACGATAGGCCCAGCCCACCCGTTCCGGATCATAGACCGGGGCACCCTCCGCGGCATGCTCGATCTGCCAATACGCAGGTCGGCGGGGGCTCTCCAGAAGGTCCGCCAGGGTCGGGACAGAGTCGTTGTGCAGATACGGGGCGGTCGCCCAGACCCCGTCGAGGGGCGGCGCAACATAGCCCAGGGCCGGGGCGGTCCAGGAAAGCTCCCCGTAGAAGGACTGCTGGAGCCAGGCCCGGAAGCGCTCCGAGTCCGCATACCCGAGCCTCGCTAGCTCCGGGTCGGTCGCCACCTTGCCCAGAGCCACCGCCAGGTTGGGATAGCGAGGCTTGTCCCCGTAAGTCCCGTGGCAACGCTTGCAGTTGTTTCGGAAGACCCGGCGGCCCCTCTCCGCAAGGGCCCGGTCGATCCCATGGGGGTACTTGGGGGGCTTGAGGGTGGCCAGGTAGGCGCGCACGTCCACCATCCAGGCGTCCATGGCCCGGGCTTCCTCCACCGAGTCCGTACAGATGGCGGCGGCCAGCGTCATGAAGCGGACATGGTCGCCGCGGCCTTCGCCGCTGTAAAACAAGGCGTGCTTCTTACCGAGACCCCACCACGGCGGGACCGCGACCGGCAGAGGACGTTCGGGCGGGGGCTCGATCAATGGCCTGTCCGACCAAGCCAGCGACTTCGGCTCGCGGTGGGCCATCAGGGCAAGGGCGAGGTTATTGGCCGAGCTTACCCCAACGGTGTCCGTCATCATGTAGCCGGAGAGGGTCCCCATCCGGTCTGCCCAGCGCCGCCACTCCGCCGACTCCGCCTTGCCGGAGACATGGGCACTGGCGGTCTCCACGCCCACCAGGGGGTCCCGGGTCATGTCCAGGAAGGCGTTGCCGAGACCGATAACCAGCTCCCCGTTCAAGGGCCCGGCGTGGCACACGAGACAGTTGGGGGTCACCAGCTCGACCCCTGAGGCTGCCGTATAAGCGGTGAGCTGGTAGGGCAGCTCGGAATTGCGGCCCCTGCGGCCCTCAGGCACGGGCGCCGGGACCGGCCGTCGGGGGCCGGCCGCCTTGCGATAGGCCCTATAGGGCAACCCGCAGGTCGCCACTGCCCGGTTCATCAAGGCATCGTAGCCCTTGGCGGGGTCGCCGGGGCGCTGGGGGAAGGCGGGGATAGGGCCGGGGTCGGCCTTCGACAAGGGATCCGAGGGACCCTTGGGGCCGCCGCCCCCCGAGTCGCAGCCGGTCAGGGTCGCGGCCAGCAAGGCGGCGAGCAGGCAAGCGAGGGGCAACGGGGCACCGAGGGGCGCATTCCGAACGGTGCTCGGCTTGAGGGAGGCGCGCCCTTGATCCATCGCCCGGTCGATCGAACAGCCCTTGAAAGAAGCCCGGATCGGCGCCGACTCGGGGCCCGCGACCCCCTGGACCAGGGTGCCCGGGCGCTCTCCCGTCGGCACACAGGCGAGCCCCTTCGCCCCTGCACCGATCAGGAGCGCCCCCCGACGCGTTGGTACTGGGCGACTGCCTGGGGCATGAATTTCTGGAGCTGGGCGATACGATTCTGGTCCATCGGATGGGTGCGTAGGAACTCGGGCATGCCCCCGCCTTTGCCCCTGTTGTAGGTCGCGAAGCGCTGCCAGAAGCCAATCGCCTCCCGGGGGTCGTAGCCGGCCCGCGCCATGTAAAGCAGACCGATACGGTCCGCTTCCAGCTCCTGGGTACGCGAATAGGGGAGCATCACGCCCACCTGAGTCCCCAGCCCGTACGCCTGCATCGCCAAGTCACCACTCGGGCCGCCGACGCCGTAGGCCCCCAGAACCCCGGAAAGGACAGCCCCGCCGAGCTGTACGGCCATCCCTTGCGACACACGCTCCGCTCCGTGGCGCGCAGAGGCATGGGCGATCTCGTGGGCGACCACGGTGGCCAACCCAGCGTCGTCTTTGGTGATGGGCAAGATGCCCGTATAGACGCCGACCTTGCCGCCGGGAAGGGCGAATGCGTTTGGCTCGTCCGACTCGAACAGCACAAACTCCCAGCGGGCGTTGGGCAGCTTAGCGACCCGGGAGATGCGCTTGCCCACCCGCTGCAGGCGCTCGTTCTCCACACGGTTGCGGGAGATCGGGGTCTGCGCCTTGGTCTGCTCGAATGCGCGCAAACCCATCTGGGCCTCTTGCTTCGGGTCCACCATCAGGAGCTGGCTGCGCCCGGTCTCCGGGGCCGTGGCGCAGCCGGTCAGGGCCGCGGCCAGAGCCGCGACCAGAGCTGGGGCGGCCGGAAGCAGGACGGCATAGCGCCGCAAGGTCTGAGAAGACATTGCCTTTCTCTCCGATTAGATCCGAGGGTCCGATTCGACGTCCTAACCGGGGCGATGATCCAGGATTCCCCACGCATGCGTAAACCCCGCCTAATCGGCGACCCCAGACCCGCGCGGGCACGTCGCGCCGTGCTCTGCTCCATGCCGGTCTATACGATACGAATTCGGACCGCCACGGGGGTACACCGTAGTAAGATTCCGCGGCGAACCGACGACTGCCACTGCCGCCCGGACCCTCACGGAGACCGTCCATGCTCCACATCCCTTTGGAAGCTATCTGCTACATCGTCGCCAAGACCCGGGAGCTGCAGGCCAAGGAAGAGGTGGTGATCCCGGACAGCCCGACGGGTCCCTCGGAGGACTGGGCCCTCCAAGTGCTGGCGGACCACAGTGGGGACTACACCCTGGCGGAGCTCGCGGACTGCATCGGCGAGATGAGCCAGCGCCAGCGGGCGGAGCTCATCGCACTCATGTGGGTCGGGCGCGGCGACTACGCGGTCGACGACTGGGAACAAGCAGTGGACGACGCCATCGGCGACCACTCCGTGCGCGCGGCCGCCTATCTCCTCTCGCACCCGATGGTCTCCGACGACCTGGAGGAGGGGCTTATCGCCCATGGCTACTCTTGCGAGGATTGACCCACCCCGCAACGCCGGCTCGTCAGGTCGTCCGCTAGAGCTCCCGCAGCCCCAGCACGTCCTGCATGTCGTAGAGCCCGCGCCCGCGCGCCCCGATCCAGCGCGCCGCCCGGGCCGCCCCACGGGCAAAGTTCATGCGGCTGGATGCCTTGTGGACGATCTCCACCCGCTCGCCGTCCGCCACAAACCAGACGCTGTGCTCCCCCACCACATCGCCGGCGCGGATGGTCTCGAACCCGATGGTACGCCGCTCGCGCGCACCCGTGTGGCCCTGGCGCCCGTAGACCGCCACCTCGTTCAAGTCCCGTCCCAGGGCCGCCGCCACCACCTCGCCCATGTGCAGCGCCGTCCCCGAGGGGGCATCGACCTTGTTCCGGTGGTGGGCCTCGACGATCTCGATGTCCACCTCGTCGCCTAGCACCCGCGCCGCGATGTCCAGGAGCTTGAAGCAAAGATTCACTCCCACGCTCATGTTGGGCGCGAAGACGATCCCGATATCCTGTCCGGCCGCCGCCACGGCCGCCCGCTGCATGCCGTCGAGGCCGGTAGTTCCGATAACCATGTGCCGCCCCTCCGTGCGGCAGAGCTCCAGATTGATCATCGTGGCCGAGGGTGTGGTGAAGTCGATCAGGACGTCGAAGTCTTCGAGGCAGCCGGCCAGGTCCGAGCAAACCGCCACCTCCATCCGGCCCACCCCCGCCAGCTCCCCCGCATCCGCCCCGAGCAGGGTCGAGCCTTCCCGCTCGGTTGCTGCCCCGAGTCTCAGCCCATCCGCCTCCGAAACCGCCTGCACCAGGGTACGCCCCATGCGCCCGCCTGCACCGGCGACCGCGACTCTGATCTCGTTCATGTCGGTTAGAATCCTGTCGAGTTGAAGTTGTCCGGTGACGTTCGCCCAGCGCGAATCCGCATCCTGCACTGTGCAACGGGTTGCGACCTCCCCTGTGCCACGGGTACGGGATGGCATCGAGGCCAGGAGGGATCTCCACCCACGAGGTGGGAAAGCGACATGGCTCAGTATACGCAAGGCACCGCTGCGGGTTCTCCCGGGAGGCTTAACGCACTCGCCCCGCCACCCCACTGCCAACCCGCCTGACCCGCCTTCGACAACCCATGTCGTCACCGACCGATAGTCCACCTGGCGCCGACCCGATCGGTCATGGCGCAAGGCGGACAGGGCGTGGGGAAACGCAAGCGACTCCAAGGGACTTGCGTCCATGGGACCGGCCAGGGGGAGAAAATCCGCGAACCTGCCCTAGGCGCCCCCAGGAGTGAATGCGGGCGGCTCCGGGAAATGCACGGCCGCCCGATCATGCCGGTTACCAGCTACGCCAGCATGGCCGCCCGCCCATACCGGGACCCGGACCGTACCCGGCGCCGAAGCCGCGACCGTAGCCTGGCCCTCGGGAAGCAAAGCGCGCTTGCTGACCCTGAGTCACCTCGGCCGCCGTCAGGTAGCCGTTGCCGTCCTGATCCAAGCTCTCGAAGGTCGGGGCGCTGGCGGCGTTGCGCATGGGCCGGCCCTCGGCGGCGCGAGCCGCCCTCCGCTCGGCCCGATAGTGGGTGAACTCTTCGGCGGAGACCCGACCGTCCCCGTTCAGGTCGATGGTCCCGAAGGCGGGGGGCCCGAAGCTGGCCTGCGGCGGCTGGGCCAGCACCAACCCGGATAAGCCGAGGAGTGCGGCAATACCGAGGGCCAGGGCGGCAGGCCGAGCGGCGGAGCTCAAACGTTCGTTACGAGTGGACATGGCAAACCTCCGAATCCGACTGGCCCCGCGGGAGGCGGGCCTGTGCCCGCCCGCGTACCGGAGAGGCCGGGGTTATTGGCCTGGGGCGACCGCCCTTGCCTAACTTGAAGCTTAACGTCCCAGCATGCAGTAACCCGCTAAGAACGGTGCAAAGAGGTCGAAGAGACAACCCCCTGAGCGGGATCCCGGGCACGCCAAGAATGCGCCCAACGGCCGATCGACGACGAGTTGGCGGAATGTCGCGCGTGGGCACGCGCCGAGACCGTCGTCGCCGAGCGTCCTTGACCGGGGCCGCTGCGGACCCATCTCCATCGATCTGCCGTCTGGGGCTGGAACCGGGGACCCGCCGCCCGAATTCGCGAGCCGCTGTTGTGGCCAACACCGATCAGCCAAGGAGCCCATATGAGAATCGCGCGCTTTGTCGATGCACACGGGACCGCCCACCTGGGCCGACCGGTGGATGGAAACCATGCGGAGCGTTACGGCGGCGGCCTGTTCCACGGGCTCACCGAGACGGGCGAGGTCCTGGAGGTGGCCAGCTGGCTGGCGCCCGTGACCCCGGTCAACATCTTCGGCATCGGGCTCAATTACCGCGCCCACGCCCAGGAGTCCGGGGCGGCCATCCCGGATCATCCCGTGGTGTTTATGAAGCCCACCACCGCGGTCTCGAATCCGGGGGACCCGATCCTGCTGCCCCTGGCCTGCGATCAGGGTCCGGAGGTTGACTACGAGGCGGAGCTGGCGGTGGTGATCGGCCAGACAGCACGAAACGTGACTGTGGAGCGCGCGCTCGAGACTGTGCTCGGCTACACCTGCGCCAACGATGTGTCGGCCCGGCGGTGGCAGAAGCAAGGCGGAGGCGGCCAGTGGGTGCGGGGCAAGAGCTTCGACGGGTTCTGTCCCATCGGACCCTGGCTCGTCACCTCGGACGAGATCCCGGACCCTCAGGACCTGGAGATCGCCTGCACGCTGAATGGGCAGAAGGTCCAGACCGGACACACGGGGGACATGATCTTCAGCGTCGCAGAGCTCATCGCATTCCTCAGCCGCGACACGACCTTGCTCCCCGGCACCTTAATCCTGACCGGTACTCCGCCCGGCGTGGGGATGGCCCGAACGCCGCCCCTGTTCCTGAAGGACGGCGACATCGTGACGATCGCGATCTCGGGGATCGGCTCTCTGGAGAACCCCGTGCGCCAGGCCGGCTGAGACTGGAAAGCCCCGCAATCCAGGCGTCCTAAAGGCTTCAGCAGCCTTAGGGTTGCGTCTCCTGCGTGGAGGCGGGTCGCTGGGTCCAGACGTCCGTGTAGGCGAAGGGCGTCGCCTGACCCAGGGGCACGTAGCCGAAGACGATATCGCCCTTGGTGCCGTCGTTGAGGGTCAGCTGGCCGATGCCGTTGCGTCCCCCTTGGTCCAAGACGATGTCCGCCCACCCGGCCCGACCGTCGTCGCAGTAGACATCGAACAGTGCATCCTGGGATCCCTGTAAGACGTTATAGGATCCGCGACAGCCGTTAGGGCCGTTAGAGACCCGAAAGGACGCGGCAAACGGGGGGGTGGATCGATAGGTGCCCAGATACAAGCCCCCGTCCATGGACACCGCGAAGGGCCCCGAGGTGGATTGGCCCGGGATATCCTCCGCCCGCGGCATCTCGAAATAGTCCAGCACGTTGCTTAGGCAGGAGGAATAGCTCTCCAGCTCCACGTTTGCGCAGAGACGCTCCCCGTAGTCTTCAGGCGCGACGAAGGTGCTGATGCCCCCCGTGTGCCCCGGCATCAGGAACCCGCAGCCCGCGGGCAGGGCGGCCAGCATCGGGACCATGGCGAGTGTGGCGAGTCTGTAGGCAAGTCTGAGCACGGGCATTTCGCTCCACGGACAATACCCCGGCAGTCGGGGTCCAGGCCGCCGACATCCCAACCCAGTCCCAAGGGGCCAAGCAGGGCCAGTCGCGGGTCCGTGCCCAGCGGACCAACCGCTCAAACACGGACGCAGCCAGTTTAGCCGCTTCCCGCGCACCGATGTGCCACCTGATTCGCGCCTTGGCACGTCTCCGCAGAATTGTCGTCCAAGCCACAGTCTGGTATCCGGATAGATGCGCGCGCCGATCGTTGGGGCTAAAGTTGCGTCCCTCAGGGCACACCGCCCCCCAGCCCGCCGGGACCCGATGGAATCCCGGCCGCCGGGGAGTCGATCACCCTACCCCCGGCCCTATGCCAACACTGGAGCGGGATCGATGAGAGAAGCCCAGAGCACCCGAAGCCTGAAACCCGCAACCGAGGCAGCCACTGTGCCCTGGTTGGCACTGGCCCACAGGGTCGCCGGTCCCATGGCTGCTGCGTCGGTCCTCCTGCTCGCCCTGGTCGGATGCACCCAGTCCATCAGGTCGCCCGAAGATCTGGTGAGACAGGTCCAGGAGATCGGCTGCATCAGCCGCTGCCAGGAGACCAAGGACCGGTGCGACTCGGATGCTCGCTTCGACTATGCGCAGTGCCAGGCGGGCTACAGCACATCCAAAAGGGACTATCGTTGGTGCTTGGCCGCCGGCAATCGGCAGTGTGGCTACCCCTGGTGGTCCTGCTCGGAGAACCGCTACGGCTACTGCAGCAACCGCTACTGGGAGTGTCACTCCGCCTGTCGGCGTGTGGGCGGCTAATAGCCGGGCGTCAGGCTTGTGCGCTGTCGCAGCCTGCCGAATCGACCCCCTCCGGTTGGAGCGCAGTGGAACCCGGTAGGAAACCCGGTGCAGCCTGCTTCGGAACCCGACAGACCTGCACTGAAGACGTGTAAGCCATAACGGCAACACACGGATTTCCCTCAATTGTGAACATTTGTTGCGAAAAAACTTCACCCATTGGGTTGAAAGCAACGCTCGGGAAGCTCATTATTTGTGCAGTGCACAATTTTCCCGGTCCAGGGTATCCGCCCGCAGCCGGGACCTGCCCGATGGCAGGGAGGTTCCCATGTTCGACCGATTTAATCCCGATCGTCAGATCGTTACGTACCATCGCTTGGCCGACGGCTCGGTCTGCCGCATCCGTCCCTCGGGTGCCGCCGACCGTGCGCTCCTACAGGAGTGCTTCGAGGCACTCTCGCCCGAGTCCCAGCGCATGCGCTTCTTCACTAACAAACGGTCACTGACCGCCCAGGAGCTGGACCTCTTCTCCGGGGCCGACGGGTACGACCACATCGCCATCGCCGCGGTGCGCATCGACGCGAGCGGCCGGGAGCTGGGGCCCCTGGGCTTCGCCCGCTGCCTGCGGCTTGCCCCGGGGGGCGACAGCGCGGAGCTCTCCGTTACCGTGGCGGATCGCTTTCAGGGCCAGGGCATCGGCTCGGCGCTCCTGAGCCGCCTGATGGACGCGGCCTACGCCCAGGGCATCCGCCGCTTCCGGTTCGAGGTCCTGGTGGAGAACCGGGGCATGCGCCAACTGGCCCAACGTCTGGGCGGGGAGGCCCGCTGGCTCGGGGAAGGCATTGTGGAATACGACTGCGCCCTGCCGGAGCCTGCAGGGACGGGGCCGGCAGCGGACCGGCACCGGACCGTCCCAGCCGACCCCGACAGGGACCTGCCCTGGTATCTGGACCCCGGGGCCTGGATCGATCCATGGACCCATGTCTGGCAAGCCTGGGTCCAGGCAGCAAACGAGGACCTGGGCAATTGGCTCAACGGGGAGAGTCTTGTGACGGCGAGGGACTGGCGGGACGCCGCCTGAGGGTCATCCCCAAAACGAAACCGCCCGCGCGTCCCCGAGGACGCGCGGGCGGCAAACCGACGAACCGGCCGTCAGGACCTACGCATCGGCCAGCAACGCCGCATGGGCGGCGGCAAGACGCGCCACCGGCACCCGCGGACCCGAGCAGCTCACATAGTCCAGACCAGCCTTGTGGCAGAAGGCGATGGCCGCCGGGTGGCCGCCGTGCTCGCCGCAGATCCCCACCAGCAGGTCGGGCTTGACCGAGCGGCCCCAGTCCACCGCGAGCTGCATCAGCTTACCCACACCCAGCTCGTCCAGGACCTCGAAGGGGTTATCCCGCAGGATGACGGACTGGTTGTAGAGCGGCAGGAACTTGTTTTCCGCGTCTTCCCGGGAGAAGGAGAAGGCCGCCTGGGTCAGGTCGTTGGTGCCGAAGGAGAAGAACTCCGACTCCTCTGCCAAGGAACCGGCGCGCATACAGGCCCGTACCACCTCGATCATGGTGCCGAACTGGAAGCTCACCGGCTTGCCGTCGCGCGCCTTGATCTCCTCGTGGATGGCATCGACCCACTTCTTGACGATCCTGAGCTCCTGGGCAGTACAGACCTGGGGCACCTTGATCTTGGGGTGCACCTCGATCCCGGCCTTCTGGCACTCGGCGGCCGCCTCCAGGATGGCCCGGATCTGCATCTGATAGATCTCGGGGAAGGTGATGCCCAGACGCACGCCGCGGTGGCCGAGCATGGGGTTGGTCTCGAACAGGGCGCGGACCTTGCGCAGCATCCGCTCCTTCTTGACGATGACCTCTTCCACGAGCATCGGGTCCAGCTGCCGGCGCAGTCCATCGATGTCGGCGCGGGTCTTTTCCGGGGCCTGCATAAGGCTCATGGCCGCGCCCAGCGCGGTCAGTCCGTGGGCATTCTTGGCGAGCTGACGCAGCTCGGCAAGCTCGCGCTCCAGCACGTTCTCGTTGGGCAGGAACTCGTGGATCGGCGGGTCCAACAGGCGGATGACCACCGGGTACGGGGACATGACCTCGAAGAGGGCCTTGAAGTCCTTCTGCTGCAGCGGCAGCAGACGGTCAAGCGCGGCTTGGCGCTCCTCCTGGGTATCGGCAACGATCATATCGATGACGATCGGCAGACGCGCCGGGTCGTTGAACATCCGCTCGGTGCGCGCCAGGCCGATGCCCACGGCACCGTACTTGAGTGCGCGCCGCGCGTCGACCGGGGTATCGGAGTTGGCCATGACCTTCAGCCGCGAAACCTCGTCCGCCCAGCTCAACAGGGTGTTCAGCTCGTCGGTGAACTCCGGCTCCACGGTCGGGATCTCGCCCAGGTAGACCTTACCCGAGGTCCCGTCCAGGGTGATCATGTCCCCTTCCTTGAAGCTGGTGTCGCCGACGATGGCGATACGCTTCTCGACATCGACATGGATCCCCTCGGCACCGGCCACACAGCACTTGCCCATGCCGCGGGCCACGACCGCCGCGTGGGAGGTCTTGCCCCCGCGCGAGGTCAGGATGCCCTCGGAGGCGAAGAAGCCGTGGATGTCCTCGGGCTTGGTCTCCTCGCGCACCAGGATGACCTTAAACCCCTGCTCCTTGCCGAGCATCTCGGCGCGGTCCGCGTCGAACACCGCGATGCCCGAGGCGGCACCCGGGGAGGCCGGCAGACCGGAGGCCACGGCCGTCGCCTTGGCCTTGGGGTCCAGGCGCGGGAACAGCATCTGCTCCAGGCTCTCCGGGGCGACGCGCAGCAGGGCCTGGCGCTTATCGATGATGCCTTCCTTCACCATCTCCACCGAGGTGCGCACCTGGGCCACGGCGTTCATCTTGCCGTTACGCGTTTGCAGGCAGTACAGGACACCGCGCTCGATCGTGAACTCGAAGTCCTGCACCTCCTTGTAATGGCCCTCCAGACGGTCGCGCAGGGTATCGAGCTGCTTGGCCATCTCGGGCATATCAGACTTGAGCGCCGCCAGTGGCTTGGGAGTGCGGATACCCGCGACCACGTCCTCGCCCTGGGCATTGACCAGATATTCGCCGTAGAGCTTATTCTCGCCGGTGCCCGGGTCGCGGGTGAAACCCACGCCGGTGCCGGAGTCGTCCCCGCGGTTGCCGAAGACCATGGTGCAGATGTTGACCGCCGTGCCGTTGGCCATCGCCGGGGTGATGTTGAACTGGCGGCGGTAGTCCACGGCGCGCTTGCCCGACCAGGACCCGAACACGGCCTTGACGGAGATCTCGAGCTGCTCGTAGGGGTCCTGCGGGAAGGGCCGGCCGGTGTGGTCCTCCACCACCTTCAAGAAGCGCTCGCTGGCGTCCTTCAGATCGGACGCGGACAGCTCAACGTCCTGCTTGACGCCAGCCGCCTTCTTGACCAGCTCGAACTGCTTGTCGAAGGCCTCGTCCGGCACGCCGAGCGCGATCTTGCCGAACAGTTGGATGAAGCGGCGGTACGCGTCGTAGCCGAAGCGCTCGTCCTTGGTGGCGCGGATCACCCCCTGCAGGGTGTCGGCGTTGAGCCCCAGGTTGAGGATGGTGTCCATCATGCCCGGCATGGACATGGCGGAGCCGGAACGGACCGAGACCAGGAGCGGGTTCTCGGCGCTGCCGAAGCCCTTACCGGTCTTCTTCTCCAGGGCCTTCATCTCGGCACGGATCGCATCCCACAGCCCAGGAGGTAGCTCCCGGTTCGGGGAGACCAGGTACTCCAGACAGGCCGCGGTACTGATCACGAACCCGGGCGGGACGTTCAGCCCGATCTGCGTCATCTCGCAGAGATTGGCGCCTTTGCCGCCAAGTAGCTTCTTGTCCTTACCGTCACCTTCCTCGAACGCGAACACGTGTTTCTTGCTATCGGCTGCCATGGCTCCAATCACCTCGATGGTCTGGTTGTCGGATTCGGACCCGGGGGGATTCGGGTCATTGTCTAGCCCGGGTGTCGCCTTAAGCCCCCGGGAACCTCGGCCGCTATTGTCGCAGAGGTTGGTCCCCCAAGTGGATACTCGGAAGGAATAATTTGTTCTGGCGTCGTTTGCCGAGGCGTTCCCTTGGCGCTTGGACGCCCCGAGCAGGCTGGTCGACGGCCCTCGCAGGAACGGGATCCGGCCCTTTAGCCGACGGCGGCCACGCGCGCGCGGTGTCCAAACAGCGATTGGGCAGCGCGCGGTCTCGCCGCGCGGATCGACCGGGCGGCCCGGAGTCTTCGGAACCCCGACTCGTCCCGCTCGGCGCTCCGGTTCGCACCCTGAGTCCGCCGCTGATCAGCGCTGGGCAAGGCCGAGCCCCGGTCTCACGGATCGTTCCCCCGCGTATCCGCAGACCCAGCCCGGAAGTGCCGTGCTTCTCAAGAAACGCAGCGCCCAACCCTGTCCCCAAAGAAACCTTGACGGAGCTCACGCTCCGCAAACCCCACCCTGTTAAGCTCCGCCCGAGCGTCGGCATACCGTTCGTCGGATGCAGTTCCGACGCCCAGCGCGCCCCTCGCCATGCAGTGCGAGGCGGTTAGAGTCAGGCAGCGTCCGCGGTACACATCGGCCTCAAGGCCACTACCGCCGCGGGTCTTACGTGCAACGGGGTTCTCTGCCATGCAATCGAACGACAACAACGGCTCTGGCGTCGATCGCCGCGGCTTCCTCAAGGGCTTCGCGTCCGCGGCGGCGGTCGCCGGACTGGCGGGACCGGGGCAGGCACTGGCCCACGGGGGCCCTGGAGGCAGCAGCGCGTCCGGGAGATTCGGCAAGAACCTCCTGCCGCCCCCTGCGATCGGCGGCCGACCCGGCAGCGAGAAGTACTGGCGAAACGTCAGGCGGGCCTTCGGCCTGTCGGACGACTATATCCACATGAACACGGGGACCACGGGCTCTCAGCCCGAGTTCGTCCAGAACAACCTCGCCGTATACAACCGCTACAAGAGCCAGGACCCGCGGGATTGGGGAGCCAATCTAAACGCGGACTTCCCTGATCTATTCCCCATCGTTCCATCCGCCACCGGCGCCCGTCAGGCGCAGGTCGCAGCGGTCTATGGGGCCAATGCCGACGAGATCGTGCTGAGCTACAACACCACCGATGCCTGTAACCTGATCTTCGCAGGGACACCTTGGCAGCCCGGAGACCGTATCGTCACCACGAGCTTCGAGCACCCGGCGCTCGCCGGCCCCATCGCCTGGGCACGAGACCATCACGGGGTCCAAGTCACGGTGGTCGATATCCCATCGAGCTTCACTGCCGAAACCAGTGTCGAGGACGTCCTCGCATGGTTCGAGCCGGTCCTTAATGCCGATTTGGCCGAGGGGAGCAAACAGTATCTGGCAGTTTCCGAGATCTTCTACAAAAATGGCCTGCGCCTGCCGATCCCCGAGCTCTGCGCCCTAGCACGCAGCCACGACGCCTATTCCATCGTCGACAGCGCCCATGGTTGGGGCATGCTCCCCATCGACTGCCATACCTATGGCGCGGACTTCATCGCAGGTGCGGGTCACAAATGGCTGTGCGGCGGACCCGGAACCGGCATCCTCTACGTCCGTAACTCAGGCTCCGATCCCCTTCCGCCTTTCGCCATGGGGAACTTCTTCATCTACGGCAACCCCTTCATAGCCCCTAGCGCCCTGTACCAGAGTCGCACTTGGAGTCCGGCTACATACGTCCAGCTACGCGGCGAGAGCAACGTTACCGCGCTGTACGCTATGACCGATTCGTTGGCCTTCTTCTCCCAGATTGGCATCCCGGAGATCTACGAGCGCGGCGTCGCCCTGGGCAATTACCTTAAGGGGCTGATCGCCGCCAAGTGGGGACCGGAGGCACTCTGGGTCCAGCAAAACCCAGACCCCCGTTTCGCCACCGCCTTAACTTCCTTCAATCCCTTCGCGGACAAGGACAGCGGCGCGGCTTACGCCGCTATGAATGGCGCCATCAACACCATCCTGAGCAACCTCGCGGCAGAGACCCCGAAGATCTATATCCGCTCGGTCACCTGGCGCAGCAGCCAAACGGCGCCCGCGGATGACCGGGTCGGGTTCCGGGTCGCGACCCATGCTGTCTACAACAGCTTCCAAGAGGTCGACCATGTCTTCGAGCGACTGGTCAAACAAGTCGACCTCAGTGGCTTAGCTCAGCTCTGAGCCTGATGCCCGGACCCGGCTCCCCGGATCGGCGCACGCCGATTCGGTCAAGGCGTTAGGTCTGGTCCCGACGCCCCTGTTTACACAGGGGCCGCTCCGCCAAGGAGGCCCGACTCGGTGGCCGGCGGCGCCAGCAAATGGCGCACCGCGGGCGGCCCAGCCCCCCGATGAAGCGCCCGGATGCGGTCCTGAATGAGTCGATCCGCGCCGGACACCCGTTCGTGATGGCGGAGGTGGGCAAGCCAGGACCCCTCCACGAAGCACTCCACATACAGACCCGGCGCCCCGGCGTCCTCCAAGATCCACCATTGCAGGGCGCCGGAGCGGCGGCGGGCACTGGCCTGCTGGGACATCAGATCCAGGAAGGCCGGGGCTTCCGACGGATCGATACGGTACTCGATCATGGTCATGGCCGGCCCCCGCTCTTCCGGCGTGCCCACCAGGACCAGGGGCTCCGGCCAATGCAGCGAAGGGGCCAGATCCAGTGCATCGCCCTGCCCCAGCCGCGCCCTCCAGGTCAGCGGGATGGCCAGCAAGACGCCGCTGGCAGCAAGCAGCAGCGCGGCACCGATGCCCAACTCGGAGGCGAGCTTGCCCCAAATGGCGGAGCCCAAGGCCATGCTGCCGAAGAAGAGGGTCAGGAACAGCGCGAGCCCCCGGGCGCGCACCCAGTTGGGCAAGGCCGTCTGGGCCGACACCTGCAACGTCGACAGCACGAAGATCCAGGATACCCCCGCAAGCACCGACGCCAGCACGGCAGCAAGGGGCGTAGCGACCAGCGACAGGACGGCAAGCGCCAAGGCCGTGCCCAGGGTCCCGACGGCGACCGCACGATCGGTACCCAGCCTGGATGCCACCCGGGGCAGCAACAGGGCGCCCACCACCGCGCCCGCCCCCATCGAGCCCAGCAGCGCCCCATAGAGCTGGGCACCTCCCGCCAGGGAGGCGCGGGCAATGACCGGGAGGAGCGCCCAGTAAGCGCTTGCGAAGAGAAAAAAGGCAGCCCCCCGCACCAGGGTTGCGCGCAAGGGTCCACTGTTCAGCGCATAGCGCAGTCCGGTCAGCATGGCCTCCCCCAGACCCTCCGCCGGCAGGCTCGAAGCCGACCGAGGCGCAGGACTCCACCAGGTGAGCGCGGCGACGATAACCAGGAAACTCAGTGCATTCAATGCAAATGGCGCGACGAAACCGACCGCGACGACAAGCAGCCCTGCGAAAGCGGGACCGATGGCACGGCTGACATTGATCCCCAGGGAGTTGAGCGCAATTGCCTGGCTCAGGGTCTCCCGCGGGACGAGTTGCGGGACGATGGACAGCCAGGCGGGTGCGATGAAGGCGGCACCGGAGCCCAGCAGGAAGGTAAAAAGGAGGAGCAGACCCGCATTCATCCATCCGAGCGCCACCAGAGCGGCCAGCGTGGCGGCCACCAGCGCCATCCCGCCATTGACCGCGAGCAGCAGCCTTCGCCGGTCCAGCAGATCCGCCACCGCGCCGGACGGCAGGGCCAGCAGGAAGGCCGGGGCCGTGGTCGCCACCTGGACCATCGCCACCGTCAGTGGGTCCGGCGACAGCTCGGTCATGAGCCAACCGGATCCCACGGTGTTCATCCAGGTGCCGATATTGGAAACCACCGTAGCCATCCAAAGCACGGCAAAGGCACGGTATCGAAAGGGCTCCCAAGGAGACAGGCTTGCCGCGGAGCGGGATGCAAACCGCGATGGGGGCCCATGCGATCGGGCTCCGAGTGGAGACTTCAATTGGGTGCGCTCAGGATGTGGGACGGTACTGGAGGTCCGTCGGCCGCTGAGGCTATCCGACCCGGCCGAAAGGCGCCATCCGGAGGAGTCCCTGGGCCTGGGCGCGACACGCAGCCGCGGCACCGGGCTCTAAGGCCTTGAGCCAGCGCGGCGGGATCGCATCAACCCCATAGAGGGCGCCAGCGATCATCCCCAGGATGGCGCCGGTGGTGTCGGCGTCGCCGCCGCGGTTCACCACGTCGATCAGGGCACCCTCGAAGCTGTCGGTCGCGAAAAGCGCCTGGAACACGGCCCGCAAGGTCTCCACCAGAAAGGCGCCCGGGTTTTCCATTCGGCGGCGGTCGTAGCGGTACTGCGGCTCCGACTCCACCAGGGCCTCGGCAAGGGTCTTGAGGTCCCCGATCCCGCCCCCGAGCAGGGCGGCCTGGACCATGCGGATCACGGTGACTGTACCCGCGTCGCCCAGGGCGCTGTGGTGGGTGATGTGAGACTGGATGCGGTTGGCTTGGGCGACGGTCTCGGCGTCCGCCCCCAGGGTAAAGAGCGTGATCGGCAGGGAGCGCATGCAGGCCCCGTTGCCGGCATCGTAGGCGTTTTCCGGCACCTCGGTGGCGCCCGTGTGACGGTAAAGCGAGATGCCGCGCCTCACGGTGTGGCCGATGTCGACGGGCTTGCCGCGCATCCAGTCGCTGAAGGCGGCAGCAATGGCGTTGGCGTCCACGCCCCCCGCGCACAGGATGGCATTGCCCAGGGCCAGGCTCATTTCGGTGTCGTCCGTAACCTGGCCGCGGCGCAGGCGCAGCCAGCCGCCGCCCACCATGTCGCGGTGGACCCCATGAGCCTCCTGAATCTCCCGAGGGGTCAGAAACTCTACCGTGGCCCCCAGGGCATCCCCCACGGCAAGCCCCAGATAGGCGCCGACCGCGCGCGACTGTAGACCGCTTGCGGAGACACCGGAGACTGCCAGCTCACTGGCCAGGTCCAAAACAAACATGATAATCGGCGCAAACCTCGCACGACGGCGCCCTGCAGGCATAGATCCCTTCCGCCTCGCAGAGCTGCTTATAGAGGAAGCGTTTCCACTTCATATCTTTGACATTCCGCGCCGCGAGCGACGGGAAATTCCGGCGCATCAGCGCGTTGAGCTCGGAACGGTCGGTGAGCCCAAGGTCCTCCCAGAGGTGGTCCTGGCCCAGGCAGCCGGCGGCCACCACATGGGCCATCCAGACCTCCGACGGGGACTCTCCAGCCTTGTCCATCAAGAGCAGCCGGACCAGCTCCTCGCGCTCGTCCCCGCGCGGATCGGCGATGAGTGTGGGGGCCAACCCCGAAAGGGCAACCCGGTCGAGTCCGGCGAAGGTACCGGGCTGGTCTCGGCTTAGGCCCGGATCGAGGTGTCCGACTCGGTCGATACCTATCCCGGGGAAATGATACTCCAGCAGGCAGCGGTACGCCGCCGGCTCCAGGCCCAGCCAGGGCGGCAGGGCACCCTGCCCCACCGCCTGGCTCGCAATCATGGTGGCGAACGCCTGGTCGTTCCCCGCCCCGACTGCGCGGGCCATGAGGCGGGCATAGACCCGTTCCGACTCGCTGATCCAGGTCGCGGCGGGGACCGGCACGCTCAGTACTCCACGAGGAGGTCTTCGTCGCGTACGATCAACTGGCAGGCGAGCCGCCATTCGCTCGGCAGGTCGTCGACCTCCATCTGGTCGATCTCTTCCTTGGTAAGCTTGCCGAGCTGGCGCAGCACCACTTTCTCTTTCTCGGTGAGCGGGCCGCCCATGCGCTGTCCCTTATTGTCGACACTGGTAACGCGCACCACACAGTGGCCGCACTCGCCGTCCTGGCAATCGAAATGAACGGGGACCTTGTTCTCCTTGGCGAGCTTGAGCAGCGTCTCGGTGTGGCTCCCGGCCACGGCATAAACGGTTTTGTCCTTATACTCAGGACTGGAAAAGGTCACGAGGGCCATAGATTGACTCCACAGGGATTGGCCGAAGCAGGTAACGATGCTTGAATGTTTAAGCAGGCTTGACCTTGCAATCGCCCAAGATCTGCGCCTGGCAAGCCAGCCGGTTATGGCGTTTGGCCATGTTGTCGCGTAGGACCTTCTCTTCAAGCACCGAGGGCTCGGAGAGGTTGTTCCAACCCTCCACGACCTCCATCATGCAGGTCCCGCAGTCGCCTTCCCGGCAGCCGTAGATGATCCCGGCCCCGATCTTCTCGGAGATTTCGATCACCCGGCAGCCAGCCGGTACATTGACCGTCTGGGAAATGTCGTCAAAGGTGATTTTCGCTTTTGGCATGTTCAGACTCCTGATTGCCTGGTTAATAATCGGCGGATGCCGAATCGATACTGAAAACAGTTAAGCAGATCGCTCAGCCGAGGTCGGCGAAGTCGATCACCCGGCCCTGCTCGCCCCCCACCAGGGCGGACGCGAGCCGGCGGCCGAAGTCGCGGCATTCGGCCAGCTCCTCGTCGGTGGGGATGAGCTTGAGACGCAGCCCTGCCACCGGGACACGCATCTTTAAGCCCCGCATGCGATCCTCGATCATGCGCACCGCCTCCCCACTCCAGCCGTAGGAGCCGAAGGCAGCGCCCAGCTTGCCCTTGAGGTTGACCACGGCGAGCGACGAGAGCAGGTCCCACACGGGCTTGACCGCATCTCCATTGATCGTGGGCGAGCCGAATGCGAGGGCGTCGGCCTCCTCGATCAGATCCACGAAGGGTCCGGTCTCGCCGCCCTCCAGATCGTAGAGCGAAACACGCACGCCGGGCGTCTCCTCGGCCCCGGCGGCGATGCACTCGGCCATTCGGGCGGTGCTGCCGTAGGCGCTCATATAGAAGACGATCAGCGAGAGCGCCTCATTGCCGATGCGCTCGGTCAGACTGGAAGTCGACAGCTCCCGGTAATGGGTGACATAGCGGCGCGGGCGCTCGCGCAGGATCGGCCCGTGGGTGGGCGCGACGATCTTGAGCGGGAGCGGCTCGATCAGCTTCAGCGCCTCCACCACATGCTCCTTGAAGGGCCGCATGATATGGGCATAGTAATAATCGAAGGAGAAGCGGAAGTCCCCTACCAGGTCATTGAAGAGTCGCGCATCGCAATAATGGCAGCCGAAGACATCGCCGGAGAAGAGCACCGCATCTTCGACCAGATAGGTACACTGAGTATCCGGCCAGTGGAGGAATGGGGTGTGCAGGAATCTCAAGGTCCGGCTACCCAACGAGACCTCGTCGCCGGTCCCCACGGTCTGGTATTCGAACGGGCGGTCCGACTCTTTGGGTTTCAGGACCGCCTTGAGCATGGAGGTCGCGCGGGTGGAGATATAAAGCCGCGCCTGGGGCGCCCGGCGCATCAGCTCGGGCAGCGCCCCGCTGTGGTCCGGCTCCAGATGATTGAGCACGATGGCGCGGATCTCGGCGTAATCCGCCACCGACTCCAGGCGCCGGAAGAAGTCATCCGCAAACTCCAGCTTCACCGTATCGATCACCGCCACACCCTGATCGCCGCGGACCAGGTAGGAGTTATAGGTGGTCCCGTTGGCGGTGCGCAGGATGATGTCGAAGGTGCGCAGCTGGGGATCCAGTGCGCCGATCCAATGCACCCCGGCGGTGATCGGGATAGCGCCCGGGCTGCCCTGGGCGAGACCCCGGGCGGACTGGGCCGGGTCATTCGCAAGGCGACTCACAGGGACACCCCGGGACTCTCGGCTCCGCACGCCAGGATCGGCTCCGCGTCCGGGTCCGGACAGTTCGGCGCGTCCCCGCCCCGGGAGCAGGATTGCAGATCCTCCCCAGGCACGAGTCTCACCCCTAGAGTATCGAGCAGGGGACCAGGGGCGAATCCGCAGTCGCGCAGGACCCCATCGGTACCGCCCGGCTCCGGAGCGATCTCGATGAGCGGCCGGCGAACTAAGAGCGGGTCCTTGACCATCAAGGCCAAGGCCTCGGGCTCGCTCAGGGCGTCCGGCAGTACCTCGCCGCTGCGCACCCTCGGGGCGGTGAGGTTGAACCAGTCCCGAACTGGCCGGTCCCCGAAGAAGGGCCTCAGGCGCTCCGGGGTCCAGGTCTCCGCGAGTAGGTTGCGGACCTGAACGCAATGCCCGAGACCTGCCAACAGGGACCTCTGCCGGGTGTTGGAGAGGCAGCCGGGCTTCTCGAAGAACAGGACCTGGGTCACTCCGATCTCCTTCAGCGTGCCTGGATCTCGGCCATGGCCGCTGCCAGGCGCTCCGGCGGGATGCCGGTCAGGGAACCATGCGGGTTCAGGGGCGCCCCCAGGCTGTCCAGGATAGCCCCCTCGACCGGACAGATGCTCGCGCACTGTGGCTCCGCATGGGCGCCCTCGCACTCGGTGCACGTCTTCGCATCGATCAGGAAGTGGGGCTTGGCCTCGTAGATGGCCTGGCTGGGGCATAGGGGCTCGCAGGCCCAGCAATTGACGCAGCCTGCGACGATCTGAAATGCCATATCCGTGTTCTCCTCTCGCCACCAATCAACGTTAGCCCCGACTGGAGGCCGGAGGCTCAGGCGCGCATCCGCCGCTCCACCGGGACCGGTTGCTCCAGTCCGCCGTCCGCGGCCATCTCCCGGTAGACCGCCGCCACCGCCTCGTCGATGGGCTCCATCGCGTGCTCCCCGTTGGGCGCGATTCCGGCGGCTTCCAGGGCGCCCCAGGGCTCGTAGCCGATCTTGGAGCAAAGCACCGCCTCGCACCCCTCGAGGGCGCGAATGGTCTTCTGCAACGCGGTTTCCGCATCCCCACAGGTATCCCCGCCGGAGCAGTAGAGATCCACCTTGCGATGGCCAATAAATCGGACATCTTGGGCACTGGCCTCGTAGATCAGAAACTCCCGGGCATGACCGAAGTGCTCGTTGATCAGGCCACCGCCCTTGGTCGCGACCGCCATCAGGACCGGGCGCGTCTCTTTCTTGGGCCGCTTCAGGGCTGCCAGGGACACGAAGGTCTCGCCACTCTTTTTGCGCTGGGCCTCCCGGTTAGCCTCGATGCTGGCATGGACCTGGCGGCGACGCTCCATGGCCGCGGCGTAATCGATCTCCATGGTCTCGATCTTATCGAGCGTAAACTCGGCACCCCGGTCCTCTCCCAGCATGCCCACCGCGTCCGCACGGCACTGCCGGCAGTGGCGCATCATGGCCATGTCCCCTGCGCAGGCGTCCTGGAGGGATTGGAGCTCCTCATGGGTGGGTCCGCGCTGGCCCATAACCCCGAAGAAGGTCCCGTGCTCGGGCTCCGCGATAAGCGGCATCACGTTATGCAGGAAGGCGCCCTTGGCCTTGACCACGCGGCTGACTTCCTTCAAGTGCTCGTCGTTCACCCCGGGGATCATCACCGAGTTGACCTTCACCAGAACCCCGCGGGCCGCCAGCATCTCGAGCCCTTTCTGCTGCTGCTCGATCAGGATGGCTACACCCTTACGGCCCTTGATCCGGCGGCCCTTCCAGAAGATCCAGGGATAGATCTTGACCCCAATGTCCGGATCCACGCAGTTGATGGTGATGGTCACGTGATCGATGTTGTGCGTGCAGAGATCCTCGACCACCTCCGGCAGGGCGAGCCCGTTGGTAGATACGCAGAGCTTGATGTCCGGGGCCTTCTCCGTGAGCTGGCGAAAGGTCTCCAGGGTCCGCCCCGGGTTCGCCAAGGGATCGCCCGGGCCGGCGATGCCGAGCACGGTCATCTGCGGGATATGGGCCGCGACCGCCATGACCTTCTTCACTGCCTGGTCGGGGGTCAGGACCTCCGAGACCACACCCGGGCGCGACTCGTTCGCGCAATCGTACTTGCGGTTGCAGTAGTGGCATTGGATGTTGCATGCGGGGGCAACCGCCACATGCATCCGGGCATAGTGGTGATGCGCCTCTTCCGAATAGCACGGGTGGTTGTGGACCTTGGCGCGGATGTGCTCCGGCAGGTGGGACAGGGCATCGCCGCTGCTCCCGCACCCGCTCGCGGCACAGCCCCCGGCACTTGGCGCGCCCCCCTCTTGGCCCAGGACCTTTAGCTGCATGCGTGTCGACTCCGGAATGGGCAGACCCCTCGGCCCGCCGGTTTCAGATGGCTTTCGCTGCTCAAGACAGCAAGGCCCGTGCCGGACTCGAACGTCGCTCGCAATCAATTGTTTTTGAAGACTTGGCGCAGCGGATGCACGGACCGCTTTGTCGGCAAGCCGACAGACCGAGCGCGGCGCCGTTGTTGGGATAGGAACAGGCGGGTGCACCGGGGTCCAGTGATCGAGGCGGAAGCGGTCGGGGCCACCCGGACTGCCCACGGGGATGCGCCATGCCTATCTTGCGTCGGGGGCCAGCGACGGCGATCATCCGCCGAAGACGCAAGCCCCACCCGAGACCAGCGCCGCTTGTGGATTTCCGCTTCTCCCCAATCGGATTCGTCCGCACCCCCTACAGCGACAAGTTCGGCATCCCTCGCCAACCTGGACTGGTGCGGGCCGGCGAGTCCCGTCTGGAGCTCTTGCCCGACTTCGCCCGCGAAGAGGCGTTCAAAGGGATCGAGGGGTTCTCCCACATCTGGTTGATCTTCGTCTTCCACGACGAGTGCCTGGATGCCGGCTGGCGCCCGACCGTGCGCCCTCCCCGTCTGGGCGGACGGGAACGGGTGGGGGTCTTCGCGAGCCGCGCCCCCTACCGGCCGAACCCCATCGGGATCTCTGCCGTGGAGCACCGGGGACTGGTCCGCGATGGCGGCGGGCTTGCCCTGCGGCTGCGTGGGGTAGATCTGCTGGACGGCACGCCGGTGCTCGACATCAAGCCCTATGTCCCGTACGCGGACGCCCTGCCCCACGCCAGCCCAGGGTTCGCCGTGGCTGCAAGCGCGCCCGATGGGGCGCTGGTCTTCAGCCCCGAGGCGGAGGCCGGGATCGCCGCCGCGGACCCGGACGGTCGCCTGGAGCTGCGCGCGCTGATCGAGCAGGTCCTGGCCCAGGACCCTCGCCCGGGCTACATGGACCGCTATCCCGGACGCACCGACTATGCGCTCACGCTATGGGACCAAGAGGTCCGCTGGCGGATGGAGTCCGGGCAAATCCGGGTCCTGAGCGTGGCGCCATTCGGGAGATGAACCCTCTGGGTCTCTGGGCCAGAGTCCCGCGACGCGGGCGGAGGAGATTCCGCCTCGCCGCCCGTCATACACGATTACGCTGGCGTACCGCCTCGTAGAGACAGACCCCAACGGCCACCGAGACATTGAGGCTTTCGACCCGGCCCAGCATGGGAAGCCGCACCAGCAGGTCGCAGCGCTCCCGGGTTAGGCGGCGAAGTCCCGTCCCCTCGCTCCCCATGACGAGACCGATGGGGTCGGTCAGATCCGCCGCGTAAAGCTCCGAGCTCGCATCCCCAGCAGCGCCGACCAGCCAGATGCCGCGCTCCCGTAGGCGGTCCATGGTGCGCGACAGGTTGGTGACCTGGATGTAGGGGACGGTCTCGGCGGCCCCGCTCGCCACCTTGCAGGCCACTGGGGTCAGACCTGCCGAGTTGTCCTTGGGCGCGATGACCGCCTGCACCCCGGCGGCGTCCGCGGTGCGCAGGCAGGCGCCCAGGTTGTGGGGATCCTGGACCTCGTCCAGGAGCAGGAGCAGCGGGGGACCGGCGGTCGCGTCCAGCAATGCATCCAAGTCCTGGGCAGGGCGGGCGGCGGGGGCGCGCACCCAGGCGACCGCACCCTGGTGATTGGCCC
Source organism: Chromatiaceae bacterium (assembly GCA_041738985.1). GTDB lineage: Bacteria > Pseudomonadota > Gammaproteobacteria > Chromatiales > Chromatiaceae > Thiodictyon. The sequence goes on from JBGSOR010000233.1 coordinate 42,336, forward strand.
CCTGGGCCGCCTGGTCCAGCTCGTCCCGATCCGCCTGGCGTATCCGAATGCCGGCATGGCGAGCAATGTCCGCCAGCTCCGCGAGCCTTCGGTCGCGGCGGCTGCGCTCCAGCCAGAGCTCGCCGACGCCGTCGGGGCCGAACTTGAGCGCGCTGCGTACCGCGTGGATGCCGGCAACGGGCGCCAGATCGGTCATTCTACGGATGCCCCGGGTGCCTTCCCATCATCCGTCAATCCTTGCGCTGCCGCCGACGCTTCCCCCCCTCGGGCACAGCGGACTGGGCCTTGGGCTCGGCCAACACGAAATCGATCTTGCGGTCGTCCAGGTTCACCGCTGCCACCTGGATGCGCAGGCGATCGCCGAGGCGATAGACATTCCCGGTGCGCTCGCCGTGGAGCCGATGTCCGATGGGGTCGAAGTGATAGAAGTCGTTGTCCAGGGCGGTGATATGCACCAGTCCGTCCACATAGATCTCGTCGAGCTGAACGAAGATACCGAAGGAGGTGACGCTGGTGATGGTCCCGTCGAAACGCTCGCCGAGCTTGTCCTGCATCAGCTCGCACTTGAGCCAGTCGTTGGCGTCACGCGTCGCCTCGTCCGCGCGCCGCTCGGTGCCGGAGCAGTGCTCGCCGATCTGCTGGAGCTCGGTCTTGCTGTAATCCAGGTCCGCCGCCGTGCCACCGGCCAGCAGGTGCTTGATGGTACGGTGAACGATCAGGTCCGGGTAGCGTCGGATCGGGGATGTGAAGTGCGTATAGGCGGGGTAAGCGAGTCCAAAGTGGCCCAGGTTGTCGGCGCTGTACATGGCCTGCTGCATGGAGCGCAGGAGCACTGTCTGGATCAGGTGCCGGTCCGGGCGATCCTTGACCTGCCCCAGGAGCTCCGCATAGTCCGCCGCGGTGGGCTTGGGACCCCCGGGGAGCCGGAGCCCCAGCTGGCCCAAAAACTCCCGCAGGTCGGCAAGCTTCTCTTCGCCCGGCAAATCGTGGATACGATAGAGTGCTGGGATCTTCTTGCGCTCGAAGAGCCGCGCCGCGGCGACGTTGGCGGCCAGCATGCACTCCTCGATCAGGCGGTGGGCATCGTTGCGCACCAGCGGGACCACGGCCTTGATCCGGCCCAGCTCGTTAAACTCGAACTTCGTTTCAGTGGTGTCGAAATCGATCGCACCCCGCTCGGCGCGGGCCGCGTGCAGGACCTTGTAGAGCGCATGCAGCGCCTGGAGGTGCGGCAGGAGTGTCTGGTGACGCCCACAGAGCTCCGGGTCCTCGTCCACCAGCATGGCGGCCACCTGGTCATAGGTGAGCCGGGCCTTGGAGCGCATCACCGCCTGGAAGAAGCGGGTGCGGGTGACCTTGCCGTCGGCGCCCAGATAGAGCTCCGCGGTCATGCACAGGCGGTCCACCTCCGGGTTCAGCGAGCAGAGCCCGTTGGAGAGGATCTCCGGGAGCATCGGGATCACCCGGTCGGGGAAATAGACCGAGTTGCCGCGGGCATGGCCCTCCCGGTCGAGCGCCGTGCCGGGCGTCACATAGGCCGACACGTCGGCGATACAGACCAAGAGCTTCCAGCCCTTGGGCTTGGGCTCGCAATAGACCGCATCGTCGAAGTCCCGGGCGTCCGCCCCGTCGATGGTGACGAGCGGGAGATTGCGCAGGTCCACCCGCCCCTCTTTGGCCGAGTCCGGGACCTCCGCCATCAGGCCGGCAACCTCCGCCTCCACCTCCGCCGGCCAATCCACCGGCAGGTCGTGGGCGCGAATGGCGATGTCCGTCTCCATCCCCGGCGCCATGTGGTCCCCCAGGACCTCCAGGATCCGGCCGATGGGCTGGGTGCGCTTGGTGGGTTGGTCGGTGATCTCCGCCACCACGATCTGTCCCTGGGCAGCCCCGGCGAGCCGATCGCTAGGGATCACGATGTCGTGGCTCAGGCGCTTGCTGTCCGGCACCACGAAACCAACGCCTGCCTCCTGGTAGAGCCGCCCGACCACGGTGCGGGTGTTGCGCTCCAGGACCTCGACGACAGCTCCTTCGAGCCGCCCGCGGCGATCCCGACCGGCAACGCGAACCACCACCCTGTCCCCATGGAACAGGGCCTTCATGTCCTTCGGGTAGAGATAGAGGTCGTCGCCCCCCTCGTCGGGGCGCACGAAGCCGAAACCGTCCGGGTGTCCGATAACGCGCCCGGCGATCAGATCCCGGCGGTTGACGATGCAGTAGGCGTCTTTGCGGTTCCGCAGGAGCTGGCCATCCCGCTCCATGGCACCCAGGCGGCGCCCCAGCGCGATCAGGTCTTCCTCTGCGGAGAGCTCAAGCACCTGGGCCAGCTCGTCGAATGCCAAGGGCGTCCCCTGGGCGGTCAGGGTCTGCAGGATGAACTCCCGGCTCGGGATGGGGTTCTCGTACTTCTTCGCCTCGCGCTGGCGATGGGGGTCCTTATCCTTGGCGGTTCGGGTCGGTTTGCTTCTTGCCACGTGGGGTTCTTCGATACCTGAAAGGGTCAATAGTGTACCGTTGACAAGCCCGATCTGTCTCACTAAGATGCGCCCTCCCTGCTGGACGGCCTTCCCTTGGACGCCGACCGACAGGGGCTCTGCCGAGGTGGCGGAATTGGTAGACGCGCTAGTTTCAGGTATTAGTGGGGCGACCCGTGGAGGTTCGAGTCCTCTCCTCGGCACCAATTCCAGAAAAGACGTTGCTCCATGCAACGTTTTTTTTTGGCCCTCTGTTGCCTGGCGCGGAGTAAGGTCGCGCTAGACCCCGGGCGACACGGCCTCCCGGGTTTCGCTCAGGCACCCCGGCACTTAACCCTTGCCCACCCGCACACGCAGCACTCCCTTTAGCTGGCGCGCGGCCCGCAGAGCCGGGCCATCCAAATGACCCCAATGGTTTCGAAAGCGACGGGTCGTAACGGGATAACCCATCTCCCATTGCGAACCTCACTGTATTGCTGGGGCAAATCTCGGCACCCGCGGGTTTGACGCCCCGGCTTCCACTACCCGAAAATCCGCTCTCGCCCTGACGGGCGGAAGACGCGGCGATTACTTCCAGAGGAGATAGGACCATGACCGACAACACCAACCCCTTCCGCGAGCTCGAAGAGATGCTCAAGCAGTGGAAGGTCCCCGGGATCGACCTCGAGTCCATGATGGCGAGCTACCGCAAGAACATGGAGGCCCTCACCGAGGCTGGCCGATTGGCAACCGAGGGCATGAAGGCCCTGGCCGAGCGCCAGACCCAGATCATGCGCGACGCGATGGAGACGCTCCGGGGCGCCACCTCGGAGCTGACCGCCGCCAAGGACCCCCAGGACTTCGCCGCCAAGCAGGCCGAGCTGGCCAAGCAGGCATTCGACAAGGCGAGCGCCAATCTCAAGGAGCTGGCCGATCTGGTCGTTAAGTCCAACACCGCGTCGTTCGAAGTGATCCAGGCACGCATGAACCAGAGCCTGGCGGAGCTCCAGGAAATGATGCAGGACGCAGTCGCGCAGACGGACAAGACGCAAAAGGGCAGCAAGACCTAAGCGCCAAACCTTGGGCGGCGCGTCCACGGATGCGCCGCCCCAACCGATCGTCAGGCGACCCCCGCCCCGGTCTAACAAGGCCGTCGCTTCATCCATCCCCGCCAAGCAGTTGGGCCCGCGCCTCCTCCTCGCTCTCGTAGATGTAGGGTGCCACACGCCGCTGGGTCAGGGCGCCCCCAAGCTTCAGGCGCTGAAAGGTGCTGGTCGTATAGCGGGTCACATCCGAATAGAAACGGTCTACCACATCCCGCACCATGTCCTGATAGTGGCCCGTCAGCTCCGGCACGATGTTGAAGTTGTCGTAATTCACAATGGCGGCCACCTTGTGGCCCAGATCGCCCAGCCGGGCGGCAACCAAAGTGCGTATGGCCTCGATCTCATCCGGAGTATCGATGGTGAGCCGCTCGAAGTTGACGAAGAAGAGGTTTTCCCGGGGATGGTAGGCTAACCGCTCTTCCAGGGGTATATCTAACATCGCCTGCTTGATCCCCATGGGCTCGGGCTTGAAAATCCGCGGGTCCATAAGAAGCGGCGGTTGCTCCATGATGGGGCGGAATGCCATGTGGGCCAGGATGTCCCGCTCCAGGTCCACTCCAGGCGCGATCTCGATCAGCTCCACCCCCCCTGGGCGGAGCCGCAAGACACAGCGCTCGGTGACATAGAGCACCGGTTGGCCCTTGGCGGAGGCATAGCTACCGCTGAAGGTGCGGTGCTCCACCTGCTCCACGAACTTGGCGCCAGAACCGCCATCGACGATCTTCAGGCACCCGCCCGCCACCTCCATGCAAGACTTACCGGCGGTAAAGGTCCCCACGAAAACGACGGCCTTCGCGTTCTGACTGATATTGATGAAGCCGCCGGCCCCGGCCAGCTTGGAACCGAACCGACTGACGTTGACATTGCCCTCCCGGTCGACCTGGGCCATGCCGAGGCAGGTCAGGTCAAGGCCCCCGCCGTCGTAGAAATCGAACTGGGACGGTTGGTCGATGATCGCCTGCGTGTTGCTGGCAGCACCGAAGTTAAGGCCCCCGGCAGGCATCCCGCCAATGGTCCCGGGCTCCGTGGTCAGGGTCATCAGCTCCAGGATGCCTTCCTCGTTGGCGACGCTCGCGACCCCTTCCGGCATGCCGATCCCCAGGTTCACGACGCTGTTGGGCTTGAGCTCGAAGGCGGCGCGTCGGGCGATGATCTTGCGCGAATCGAGCGGCATGGGAGGCATCGATTGCATCGGCACCCGATACTCGGCCGCAAAGGCGCCACTATAGGGCTCCGCAAAGGTCTGCCAGTGATGGTCCGGGGACTCCGCCACCACCACGCAATCCACCAAGATCCCCGGGATGCGGACATTCTTCGCCAGCAGGCTGCCGCTCTCGGCCACCCGCTCCACCTGGACGATCACCAGCCCACCGCAGTTGTGCGTCGCGGCGGCGATCTGCATGGCCTCCAGAAACAGGGCCTCCCGCTCCATGGTGACGTTCCCGTCCGAATCCGCTGTGGTGCCCCGCAGCAATGCCACGTTCACCGGCCAGGTGGGATAGAAGAGATACTCCTCGCCGCGGACGGTCATCAGCTCCACGATGTCTTCTGTGGTGCGCGCATTGAGCTTACCGCCTCCGAGGCGCGGATCCACGAAGGTCCCTAGCCCCACTCGGCTCAAGACCCCGGGGCGTTTGGCGGCAACGTCGCGAAACCAGTGGGAGATCACCCCCTGGGGCAGGTTATAGGCCTCGACCCGGTTCTCCGTCGCCAGCCGGCCAAGCTTCGGGGCTAGGCCCCAATGCCCCCCCACGATACGCTTGACCATCCCCTCGTGTGCAAAGTGGTTGAGTCCCCGCTCGCGCCCGTCCCCCTGGCCCGCCGCATAGACCAGGGTCAGGTCTTGGGGCTCGTCGGTCTCTTTGAAGCGCGCCTCCAGGGCCACCGCCAGCCCCTCCGGAAATCCGATCCCCACAAAGCCCCCGGTCGCCACCGTGTCTCCGCTGCGGATCAGACGCACCGCATCGCGGGCCGAGACCACCTTGCCCCTGGCCTCCAGGGAATGCTCGGCCAGCATCGGGTGTGTCTTGCTCATGGAGACCTCCGCGGGTCAGAAGAGGAAGTACCGCTGGGCGAATGGGAGCACCGCCGCCGGCTCGCAGGTCAGTAGCTCGCCGTCTGCACGGACCTGGTAGGTCTGGGGATCGACCTCGATTCGGGGCTGCCAATCGTTGTGGATCATGTGGGACTTGCGCACCGTCCGCACGCCCCGGACCAGGCCGATCCGGCGCTGGAGTCCAAGCTGCTGGGCGACGCCGGTCTCGACGGCCGCACGGGAGAGAAAGGTCATGCAGGTGGCTCGGAGCGCCCCGCCGAGCGCTCCGAACATGGGCCGGTAATGGACAGGCTGGGGGGTCGGGATCGAGGCGTTGGGGTCGCCCATGGGGGCGGCGCCGATCATGCCGCCTTTGATGACCAAGCTCGGCTTGGTGCCGAAAAACGCGGGCCGCCACAGCACCAGGTCGGCAAGCTTGCCCGGCTCGACCGAGCCCACCTCATGGGCGATGCCGTTGGCAATGGCCGGGTTGATGGTGTACTTGGCCACATAGCGTTTGGCCCGCCCATTGTCGTGCTCGGCCGGGTCTCCGGCCAGCGATCCCCGCTGGACCTTCATCTTATGCGCGGTCTGCCAGGTGCGGGTAATCACCTCTCCCACCCGGCCCATGGCCTGGCTGTCCGAGGAGATCATCGAGAAGGCACCGAGATCGTGGAGTATGTCCTCGGCGGCGATGGTCTCCCGGCGGATGCGCGACTCGGCGAAGGCGACGTCCTCGGGGATCGACGGAGACAGGTGATGGCAGACCATGAGCATGTCCAGATGCTCGTCCACCGTGTTGACCGTATAGGGTCGCGTTGGATTGGTGGAGGACGGCAGGACATTGGGCAGGCCCGCCGCCTTGATGATATCCGGGGCATGGCCGCCGCCCGCGCCCTCCGTATGAAAGGTATGGATGGTGCGGTCCCTGAATGCGGCAATGGTGTCCTCGACGAATCCGGATTCGTTCAGGGTATCCGTATGGATGGCGACCTGAATGTCGTAGCGCTCGGCCACACCCAAACAGCAGTCGATGGCGGCTGGCGTGGTACCCCAGTCCTCGTGGAGCTTCAGACCCATGGCCCCGGCCTGCACCTGCTCCTCCAAAGGCAATGGCAGGCTGCCGTTGCCCTTGCCAAGGAAGCCCAGGTTCATCGGCAGACCCTCGGCTGCCTGGAGCATGCGATGGATGTTCCAGGGTCCCGGGGTGCAGGTGGTGGCATTGGTTCCGGTGGCGGGACCGGTGCCACCGCCGATCATGGTGGTCACGCCCGACATCAGGGCATCTTCGACCTGCTGGGGACAGATGAAATGGATATGGCCGTCGATCCCGCCAGCGGTGAGGATCTGGCCCTCCCCCGCAACGATCTCGGTGCCGGGACCGATGAGGATATCGACTCCCGCCTGGGTATCCGGATTGCCCGCTTTGCCGATGGCTGCGATGCGCCCGTCCTTGATGCCCACATCGGCCTTGACAATGCCCCAATGATCCAGGATCAGGGCATTGGTGACGACCAAATCCGCCACCTCCGCCGCCTGGCGCTGGCATTGGCCCATACCGTCGCGGATGACCTTTCCGCCGCCGAAGGAGACCTCGTCCCCGTAGACGGTGCGGTCCGCCTCCACCTGGATCAGTAGGTCCGAGTCCCCCAGCCGGACCTGATCGCCGACCGTGGGACCATAAATAGACGCATAGGCAGCCCGATCGATTCGGCTCATGGATCGACTCCGTCCAACGCGCCCATGACCCGGGCGTTAAAGCCATAGACCTGCCGGCTGCCGGCATAGGGCACCAGATCGACGGTGCGGGTCTGCCCTGGCTCGAACCGCACCGCAGTGCCGGCCGGGATGTCCAGGCGCCAGCCGCGCGTCGGCTCCCTGTCGAATGCCAGAGCCCGATTGGTCTCGTAAAAATGATAATGGGAGCCGACCTGGATCGGCCGGTCGCCGGTATTGGCCACCTGCACTCGGAGCACCGGACGCCCGGCATTAAGCTCGATCTCGCCGGGAGCTACAAGGATTTCGCCTGGGGTCATGCGAGGGACCTCCACATTAGACGATGGGATCGTGGACCGTTACCAGCTTGGTGCCGTCGGGAAAGGTGGCTTCCACCTGGACTTCGTGGACCATCTCCGGGATACCGTCCATCACGTCCTCCCGGGTAAGGAGGGTGCGACCGTAATCCATGAGCTCGGCGACGCTCTTGCCGTCGCGGGCGCCCTCCAGGATGGCGCAGCTAATATAGGCAACGGCCTCCGGATAGTTGAGCTTGAGACCCCGTGCCCTGCGGCGCTCGGCGAGGAGCCCGGCGGTGAAGAGCAGGAGCTTGTCTTTTTCTCTGGGGCTCAGGTCCATGGGGTCTCCGGTGTGACAGATCGGCTCCGGAAATCAGGTCCCCCAGATGCGCGGCGGGCAGGCCGGGAGACCCAGGAGTCGGGGCCGAAGTATGCCCCAAAGCGCGGCGAAAAGCCGTCGCGCCGGCTCGGTGCCTGGCGCAAGGCAGCGTGCGACCAACAGGTCCCCCACCAGAGTCGCGCCCCAAAGACACGCCGCGCCCCCCTCGCCCCCCTC
>JBGSOR010000253.1:0-6026 GCA_041738985.1 Chromatiaceae bacterium
GCGTTGGGCCGCACCCGATCGCCGGTCGCGCCTACTCGCCGTAGCCCCCGCGGTGGGAGCCCCGGATATCGCGGGCGTAGTAGCTTACGTGGCCGCTCGGCATGACGGTGACTCCGCCAGGGCTCACGGTGTATCGCTGCCGGTCCAGCTCCGGGTCGAAGCCGATGGTGTCGCCGGCCTCGATGATGTTGTGCCGGTCGACGATCACCCGGCGCAGACGCGCCCCCCGGCAAACCCGCACGTAGTCCATGACGATACAGTCCTCCAGCACGACATCCGGCTCGATCACCGCCTCGCGGCGGATGATGGAGTTGGAGATGCGCGCCCCGTCATGGATGACGGTGGCCGCCCCGAGCAGGCTGTTCTTGACCTCGCCGCCCAGGATACGGGCCACCGGGCCTTGGTAGCTGCTTGAGTAGATCGGCCATTCCGGGTTGAATACGTCGAAGGTGGGCTCGGCGCCCAGCACGTCGAGGTGGGCCTCGAAATAGGCGTCGATCGTGCCCAGGTCGCGCCAGTAGACCCGTTGCTCGTAGGGCTGGATGCCGGGGATGATATTGGTCGAGAAGTCGTAGGCGAACAACCGATGGGTGCTCAGCAGGCGGGGCAGGACATGGTGCCCGAAGTCCGTCTCGCCGGCCTCCTTGGTGTCGCGCAGGGCCTGGAGGAGCACCTCGGTATTGAAAATATAGTTGCCCATGGAGGCATAGGCGTGGGTGGGGTCCGAGGCTAGAGGCGTGGGATGGGCCGGCTTCTCCTCGAACGCGTGGATGCGTCCCTCCGCATTGGCCGCGATGACCCCGAAGGAGGTGGCATCGCTGACCGGTACCGGCAGCGCGGCGATGGTCACATCCGCCTGGCGCTCCTGGTGGAGCTGGACCATCTGGCGGATATCCATCCGGTAGATGTGGTCTGCCCCGAAGACCACCACCAGGTCCGGCCGGTGCTCCTCGATCAGATTGATGTTCTGGTGGACCGCGTCCGCAGTCCCCTGGAACCAGTGCTCGCCCGAGCGCATCTGGGGCGGGACGACGGTGACGAACTGGTTCTTAAGTAAGGGGGAGATGGTCCATGCCTTGCGCACGTGCTCGATCAAGGACTGGGATTTGTACTGGACCAGCAGATAGATGGTCTGCATCTGGGAGTTGACCAGATTGCTCAGCACAAAGTCGACGATGCGGTAGCGGGAGCCAAAGGGCACGGACGGCTTGGAGCGCGCTGCAGTCAAAGGTTGAAGCCGTGCCCCCTGGCCTCCGGCCATGACGAAGGCGATGATTCGTTCGGTCTGCATGATTCCTCCGCGCACCCGCTCAGGGGGTTGTCTGGTGGTTTGTGCCCCGCACTTGGGCTCCGGCCGGGGATTCCGGCCTGTCGCGATCCCTCTGGGTGTCCCTTGCATGCCCGCGCTGCACCGGTGCTGGCGGGACGCGTCCAGGTCCTGGCGGGCTTCCCGGACGGACCCCGGGGTCGTCCCGAAGCTGCGGCCGGACCTGGCGCGCCGCCCGTGTCCTGGCGCCGCGCGACCTGCGTTTCGGGCGCCCGATGGCGACATTCAGGATACGGCAGATCGGTACGCCTTGCTTCCGGTCGCGATCGTTTACCTGACCTGAAGCGGGTTCCGGTGGCAGTCGGTGCGGCGAGCCGGGGCGTGCCCCGGTTCCCGGTCCGGGCTCCAGGAATAGGTTGGCGCACCCCCATCCGCAAGTCTTGCAAAACTTTGAGGACACTTGGCCTCCCTAAGCATCTAAACTAGCGCGTTTACCGGCTGGGTGACCGGGCCCTGGGCAAGTCCCCCCTCCCGTATGCCGACCGCCGGACCCGCCCCAGAGGAGCGAAAACCATGAGCGAACCCCTGAAGAAGGTGCCGCGCCGGCCGGTGATCCTGATCATCCTGGACGGCTTCGGTCTCAATCCGAGCAAGGCGAATAACGCCATCGCCATCGCCGAGACGCCAAAGCTGGACCACTACTTCTCCCACTTCCCCCACACCGCGCTCCTGTCCTCGGGCCTGGCCGTTGGGCTGCCGGACGGGCAGATGGGAAACTCCGAGGTGGGGCACATGTCGCTCGGATCCGGCTGCGTCGTAAAGCAGGACCTGGTTCTGATCGACGCCGCCATTGCGGATCGCAGCTTCTACGAGAGCAAGGTCCTGGTAGCGGCCGCCCGCGCCGCCGCCGCGGCGCATCGACCGATACACCTCATGGGCCTGGTCTCCGACGGGGGGGTGCACAGTCATGTGAGCCACCTGGTTGCGCTGATTAAGCTCTGCAAGCGCCAGGGGGCCAAGTCCATGGTGCATATCTTTACCGACGGACGAGATACCCCGCCGCGTTCCGCCCGTAGCTACCTGGCCGCTGTAGAGGAGGCCCTGGAGGCGGCCGGCGGGCGCATCGCCACCGTCAGCGGCCGCTACTACGCGATGGACCGGGACAATCGGTGGGAGCGCACCGAGCTCGCCTGGCGCGGCATGGTGGATGGGGAGGGCCGGCGCGCCCCGAGCGCAAGGGCCGCGATCGAGGCCGCCTACGCGGCGGGCGAGGACGACGAGTTCATCCGCCCCACCATCGTCGAGGGCGGCGAGCTCATCCGCGACGGAGACCATGTCATTCATATCAATTTCCGTAAGGACCGCCCGCGCCAGATGGTGGAAGCATTCTCCAAGCCCGAGTTCGACAGGTTCGACCGGCGCGGGGTGACCGGAGTCAAGGTCACATGCATGATGGAGTACGACGAATGGTTCGACCTGCCGTTCGCCTTCGATCACGATATCCCTAAGATCACCCTGGGAAAGGTCCTGAGCGACGCGGGCCTGGCCCAGTTCCATTGCGCCGAGACCGAGAAGTTCGCCCATGTGACCTTCTTCTTCAACGGCGGTCGTGGCGATCCCTTCCCCGGCGAGGAGCGAGCGCTGATCCCCTCGCCCAAGGTCGCCACCTACGACCTGAAGCCGGAGATGAGCGCCCCGGAGGTGGCCGATGCGGTGGTGAATGCGCTGAAGAGTCGCGCCTACCCATTCATCGTGGTCAACTTCGCCAACGGCGACATGGTGGGCCACACCGCCGTGCGGGAGGCCGTCATCCAGGCGGTGCGGGTGCTGGACCGGGAGGCGGGCCGGGTGATGGACGAGGCCATGGCCCAGGGCTACTCGATTATTCTCACGGCGGATCACGGCAACTGCGACGAGATGGTGGACCCCGCGACCGGCGAGCCCCACACCCAGCACACGGTCTATCCGGTACCCTGCCTGATCGCGGACGAGGTCCAGTGGCGTCTCTCCACAGGGGGCGGCCTGGACGCCATCGCACCCACCGTGCTCAACCTCATGGGTCTGCGTATCCCCCCCGAGATGGAAGGCCGCTCGCTGCTGCTTGGGCCTGCGACGGTCTGAGGAAGTGGTCAGTGGTTAGTGGCGAGTGGCTAGTGGCTTCGGTCGGCCTGGCGGAATTGGGCTCCCGCGCAACTTGAGCCAGCCCGGCTTATAGGAGAGCGGATGCGTCAGTACCTGGACCTACTACGGGACGTCATGGACCGCGGTATCGACAAGCCGGATCGCACCGGGGTCGGTACCCGGTCGGTTTTCGCCCGTCAGGTGCGTTTCGACCTGGCCGCCGGTTTTCCGCTGCTCACGACTAAGCGCATCCATTGGAAGAGCGTGGTCCACGAGCTCCTGTGGTTCCTCTCGGGCTCCACGGATAACACTGTCCTCAAGGCCCAGGGGGTCAGTATCTGGGACGAGTGGGCGGCACCTAACGGGGAGCTCGGGCCAATCTACGGCGCCCAGTGGCGCAGCTGGCCTTGCCCGGACGGGCGCACCATCGACCAGCTCGCGGAGCTGATGCAGACGCTCCGCACCCGGCCGGACTCCCGCCGGCTGTTGGTCTCCGCCTGGAATCCGGCGGACCTGCCGGACGAGACGCAGAGTCCCCAGGCCAATGCGATGGCGGGGCGCATGGCGTTGGCCCCCTGCCACTGTCTATTCCAGCTCTATGTGGCCGAGGGACGGCTCTCCTGTCAGCTCTATCAGCGCAGCGCAGACCTATTCTTAGGCGTCCCGTTCAATATAGCGAGCTATGCACTCCTCACCCACATGATCGCCGAGCAGTGCGACCTGGGTGTCGGGGAGTTTGTGCACAGCTTCGGCGACCTTCACCTCTACCGGAACCATCTAACCAATGAGATCGTGCATGCCCAGCTCGCCCGGGAGCCCAGAGCCCTGCCGCATATCCGCTTCCCCCGCCGCCCCCCGTCCCTCTTCGAGTATCGGTTCGAGGACATCGAGCTCGTTGATTACGACCCCTATCCGGCGATCCGCGCACCCATTGCGGTCTGAGTCTGCACGATCCGGGTTTGCCTGGACGGCCCCGTGGGTGTGCCCATGCTGACAGACATCCTGTCGAATTACGGGCTCTTTCTCGCCAAGACCCTGACGGTCATTGCGGCCGGCGGGCTCTTCGTTGTCTTGGCCCTGCGCGCTCGCCGGGGGCTCGCCGGATCGGACGACGGCGACCGCCTGGAGATCCTGGATCTCAACGAGCGCTACAAGGACCTGGCGCGGGCGCTCAAGGGGAGCTCGCTCTCCAAAAAGGCATTCAGGGCCTGGCACAAGGCGGAGCGCAAGCGCGAGAAGGCGAGGGCCAAGGGTACGACCGAGGCGCGGAAACGGCTCTTGGTCATCGACTTCAACGGAGACCTGCGGGCGACCGAGGTCGCCGCCTTGCGCGTGCTGGTGACGACCATCCTGCTCGATGCCCAGGAGGGGGACGCGGTGTTGGTGCGGGTGGAGAACGCGGGAGGGACCGTCCACGAGCACGGACTCGCCGCCTCCCAGCTCGCCCGGTTGCGCGCCCGCGGCATCCATCTGACGGTGGCGGTCGACAAGGTGGCGGCCAGCGGCGGCTATCTGATGGCCTGCGTGGCGGACCGGATCGTCGCCGCCCCCTTTGCGGTGATCGGCTCCATCGGGGTGCTGGCCGAGCTTCCCAACTTCCATCGGTTGCTGGAGCGCCACGGCGTCGACTTCGAGCTCCACACGGCGGGCGAGTACAAGCGCACCCTGAGTCTGTTCGGGGAGAACACCGACGCCGGGCGGGACAAGCTCAAGGCGCAGTTGGAGGAGACCCACACGCTGTTTAAGGGGTTCGTCTCCGAGTACCGACCCGCCCTAGACCTGAATCGGGTCGGCACGGGCGAGTATTGGCACGGCCGCCAGGCCGTCGAGCTGGGATTGGTCGACGATCTCCAGACTAGCGACGACCTCCTGCTCGCCGCCAGCGACGATCGAGACGTGCTCCAGCTCAAGTACAGCGCCCGCAAGAAGCCCATCGAGCGCCTGGTGGCCAGCCTCCACTCCGCCTTGGAGGGCAGGCTGGCCGCCTGGGTGAGCCGCTAAGATCGGGCTGGATTCCGTGTCAAGCGCCGGTTCCGGGTCGCTGGAGACCGAGGCGGCCGGCTGGCAGGCCCGCATCGAGCTGGAATTCGCCGAGCGAGCCGGTCGCACCGTCCTGGTCCACAAACGTCAGATGGGACCTCTGGCGGTCCAGCGCCCCTTCTACCCGGAGGGCAGTCCCTGTCACGTCTATCTCCTGCACCCGCCCGGCGGCGTCGTGGGCGGCGACCGTCTGGAGATCGAGGCGCGGGTGGGCGCAGGTGCCCATGCCCTGATTACGACGCCCGGGGCCGGCAAGCACTATCGGAGCGCCGGGAGCAGGGCCCACCAGACACAGGGTTTGCAGGTCGCGGCCGGAGGAATCCTCGAATGGGTTCCGCAGGAGTGCATCTTTTATCCGGGCGCCAAGGTGCGGCTGTGCACCCGGGTCGAGCTGGAGCCCGGCGCCCGATTCGTCGGATGGGAGATCCACAGTCTGGGCCGCCCCGCAATCGGCGAGCGCTTCGCGAGCGGCCATGCGGACCTGTCCTTTAGGCTCGACCGCGGCGGAGCGCCGCTGATTCTCGAGCGCCTGCGCCTCGAATGCGGTGCCGGACTGGACGGGCCCTCGGGGCTGCGGGGCCTCCCCGTGACGGGGACC
>JBGSOR010000266.1:0-1863 GCA_041738985.1 Chromatiaceae bacterium
GGTTGCGCGCGAGCAGGTTCTGCACCGCCACCAGGTTGGCCGTGTGCTGCTGCACCAAACGCAGGCGCCGCCGCAGCAGGTCGCGCACGGCCCGCTCCGCCTTGGGGTAGATGTAGCCCTCGGGCAGCAGACCCAGACGCAGCAGCTTGGCCAGCCACCGGGCATCCGAGTCGTCGTCGCTGTACTTCAGCCCGCTGTACTGCACGATGGCCGCGGTGTTGGCCAGGTGCACCCGGTAGCCGGCCTCCATGAGGGCATCGACCAACCAGTACCAGTTGTAGGTGGACTCCACCACCAGGCCCTCGACGGCCTCCCGGTAGGGCGCCAGGGCCTCCAAGATCGCGGCCGCCTCGTTGGCCAGGCGCTTGCGGTAAACGACACGGTCCTCTTCGTCCAACAGGGCGAGCACGCTGTTGTTGGAATGTAGGTCGATTCCGCCGTACAGTTTCATCTCCGACTCCTCCCGCCGGGTCTCCGGCTCAGTTCTCTTCCTACTTGAACTGTAGGCCCGCGGGCGGGGTCGGCTAGATGATCTTCAGGCCCCTTTTGTCCATTCTGGGAGGCAACAGAAGCGTTCGGTGACGAACTGTCGTCTTTCGTCTCCGACCCGGACCATTCTCTCGGAGAGGACCGCTTTCTCTTGTTTGGAAAATCGCAAGGAGGCAACTACTTGGTGGTCTCTTTCACCGAACGGGCGGAGATCATACGAATCATCTCTGCTCGGCACATGACACCCTCAGAGCGTAAAGCATATGAGCAATGATCAAGAGATGCGACCGGAATATCCTGCCGAACTGATCAGGTCGGGCGTTCGCGGGAAGTATGCCAAGCGATATCGCGAAGGCACCAATGTTGTACCAATCGACCCGCAGCTGAATAAACTCTTTCCGAACGCCGAAGCCGTAAACCGCGCTTTGCGGCAGTATGCTCAAGAACACAATTTGCTGACCTAACAATTGGGTCAGCGGGACCACCCGGTCAATGTCGTGCGTTGACGGCTGGCTCATCGTGCGAGCGGTCCCGCTACCCTTGTCGTTAGGCCAGAAGAAGCTCCTCGGAATCCGCCAAAGTGAAACTTGATTGGGACACAAAGAAAGCCGCGTCCAACTTGCGCAAGCATGGCCTCTCTTTTCAGGAGGCGGGAACGATATTCGAGGACCCGATTGCCCTCACATTCGATGACCCAGATCGCTCGATAGGCGAGAGGCGTTTTCTTACCTTTGGAGTCGCCAGGCGACGACCGCATCCTCTACGCCGTCTAAGACGCCCAAGTGGTGATCGAGGTCGTCAAGGGCGGGCATCGCCAAGAGGTCTATCGCGGACGCTGACGAGATGACCTGCCTGTTCCGGAGATCGCGAGCTCAGTCGGCGCAGGGATCCGCGTTCGCCGTCCCCGAATCGCCATCGTCCCCGGAGACTGGCCCAATCGACCGCCCGTCCTGGCCGAAGGGAATAGTCACGGTCGCCGGCATCCCCAGCCGCAGCTCGTCACCGGGATCGCAGACGAAGATCCGCACTTGGTAGACCAGTCGGGTGCGCAGATCCGGGGTTTCTACGTTCTTCGGGGTGAACTCCGCGGTCGGGGAGACCGATCCGACCCAGCCCCGGTAGACCCGGTCCGGGAAGCTGTCCGTGCGGATCTCCGCGCGGGTGCCAGGGACCGCCAGACCCAGGCTGGGCTCCGGGACATAGGCGCGCACCCAGAGCGGATCGGTTAGGGCCAGGGTGAAGGCGGGTGTCTGCGGACTGGCCCAGTCCCCGGGCTCCAGGATGCGCTCGCGCAGGATGCCCGACGCGGGGGCGATCAGGGTGGCGTCCTTGCGCTGCTCCTCGGCCAGGGCCAGCGAGGCCCGTCGGCCTGCC
>JBGSOR010000305.1:0-6250 GCA_041738985.1 Chromatiaceae bacterium
CTGGAGCTGGCCGTTGCCGGCCTCACGGACCTGGTCTACTACCTGGAGACCTGATGGACCGCTGTCCCAACTGCCGCGCCCGCTGGGACGGGGGCGAAATCTGCCGGCGCTGTGGCATGGACCTGGCCCCCCTGCTGGTGGTGGAGCAGGCGGCCGAGCGACTGCTCGCCCGCGCCGCGGCCCAGCTCGTGCGTGGCGATACTCACGGTGCCATCCGCAGCCTGTCGCGGGCGGAGGACCTGAGCGCAGAGCCTCTGGTCCGGCATCTCAAGGGAATTCGTCCGCCAGCTCGTGCTCCCGCCCCCTCGAGCGTCGCAGACCCCGGGCGCGTCCTCCAGCAACCTATCCCGATAGTCGTCGGCAGACGCCTCCGTCCCCTCGTCCGGTGCGACCGCTGCCGATCCCAGGCGGCCATGCCTGGCACCCTCGCCCACCGCTCGACGGTTGGCGCTTTCCACCGGCGATGGCGCGCCTACACTCGTCTGCGGAACCTCAAGCTGCGACCTTGATCACGGCAAGGTATCGACCGAACAACATAGACGCACGGCGATGAGCTTTAACCTAGCAGCACCGGGGAACCCCGCTCTGGTGCTATTCCTCTCCGACAACCTCGATCTGGCGGACCGTCTCGGGCCCGTCCTTTACACGCAGGGCATCGATCTTCACACAGTCCGATCTACGAACGAGCTGACCGCCTGCCTGGGGACTCTTGGCCCCTCGTTGGACGGACAGGAGTCCGCCTTGGTCTTGGTGGATTCCGAGTCGCTATCGGATCCGGAAGATCTCACGGCCCTGGCGTCGAGCCTTCATGCCGAGGACCGACCGCCGCTGGACTTGGTCTACCTCGCGCCGCCCACCGACGTTCGGTATCGTCTCGCCGCGTTCCGTGCGAGCCTGAACGATTGTCTGGACGCGGATAGCGAGCCGGTCGACCTGGCGACGCAGCTTGCGGCGCGACTGGAGGCGGCCGAAGCGCAGCCGGCGCGGATCCTGATCGTAGACGATCAGCCGGTTGCGGCGCTGGTAGCGGCGCGGGTCCTGGAGGCCGCCGGCATGCGAACCGAACGGGTCTCGGACCCCATGGCGGTCCTGGAAGCCGTTCAACGGTTCGAGCCGAACCTGGTGCTCATGGATCTGCACATGCCAGGGGTGACCGGAATCGAGCTGACCGCCATCATCCGAGGCCGCGAGCGCTTTTCCAATCTGCCGATCGTCTTCCTCTCCGCGGAGCTGGACCCGCATCGCCAGCTGGATGCCCTGCGGTTGGGCGGAGACGATTTCCTGGCCAAGCCCGTCGAGCCTTCGCAACTGGTCAGCACCGTGCGCGCGAGGCTCAAGCGCTTCCGCCGCGCCGCGCGGCACCCGCCACCCGGGCTCGCGCCTCGGGAGCTGCTGCTGAAGGCCCTCGACCGACAGATCCAAACCGGCACCATCGAAGATTGGGCGACCATCTATCTGGAGTGCCCAAAGGATGGGCGGGATCTAACCGGACCGGCCGCGGCAATTCGTCCCCTTTTGGAGTCCGAGGACCTAGCGGCACGAGTGGGGGACCGAGGGATCGCCGTCCTGGCGCGACGCGAGGGCGACGCCGGCTTGGCGGCGCTAGCGGAATCCCTGGGGATGGCAGTCCACCGCGGTCTTCGTCAGGGTCGGCTGAATGCGGACGAATTGGATGGCCTAGACAGCAGCGACATCGGCCTCGGGGTCGGCTGGTGCCCCCTGACTGCGAGCGGAGGCGCGGGGGTGACCCTAATCTCGCGTGCGCGCCACGCCGCCCGAATTAGTCTGCGCGATGCCGCGGGTCTGCCGGTCGCCTATACGCGCGAGACTGAGGTTTCCACCGACGCATCGCTGCGCAATCCCATTGTCGCGGCCATCTTCGCGGGCAGGCTCCAGCTGCTTTACCAGCCGATAGTCGCCCTGCGCGGCGCGATGGTGGAGCGTTATGAGGCGACCCCCAGGCTCCATGCACTCGACGGGGAGCTTCTACCTCCAGCCCTCATCGGCCCCCTGGCGCGCAGGGCCGGCCTATCCGACCGAGTGGACTGCTGGATGCTGGAGGCCGGTCTCGACGCCTTGAGGCTGTGTCGGGCGACAGGGCGCTCGGTGGAGCTCTTCATCCATCGATCGCTCGGGACGGCAACCGACGAGGGTTGGGTCGACAGGATACGCGATGGGATCGCCGCCCGGGATCTGATCTGGCTGCGCCCGGTGATCCAGCTCCAGCTCCAGGATGCGGACCTCCAGCTGGAGCTGGCGGCTCGGCGGGCACGCCAGCTCGTGCGACTGGGAGTCCGCCTCTGCCTCAACGGGCTCGTGGATGGAGAGCGAGGCGCTCGGGTCTTGGACGCCCTGCCTATTGCCTATGTGCGACTTGCATCGACGGTCCTGAGAAACCTCCCGCTCAACCGGCTCAACGAGATGGTGTCTCGAATCCAGGGCCGCGGCGCCCAGGTCATCGCGACCGGCGTGGATGGACCGAAGGCCATCGAGCGGATCTATCGCGCACGCATCGACCTTATCCAAGGGCCCTATGTGCAGCCGCCCATGGAGGCCATGGACTTCGACTTCCTGGGCACCGAGGGGTCGCGTTAGGCGGCTACTTCACCTTCATGCCGGGCTCGGCCCCTGCGTCGGGCCCCAGGATGAAGATGTCCTTCCCGCCCGGTCCGGCGGCCAGCACCATGCCCTCCGAGACCCCGAAGCGCATCTTGCGGGGTGCCAGGTTCGCGACCATGACCGTGAGCCGGCCGACCAGGCTCGCGGGGTCATAGGCGGCGCGGATCCCGGCGAAGACCTGGCGGGTCTCGCCGCCCAGATCGAGCTTGAGCGCCAGGAGCTTGTCCGCCCCCTCCACCAGCTCGGCCGACAGGATACGGGCGACCCGCAGGTCCACCTTCGCGAAGGCCTCGAAGTCGATAACTGGGGCAATGGGGTCCCGGACGACATGGGCGTCGGTATCGCTTTGAGCAAGCACCTCCCCCTGGTCCTCGGCCGCGACCGTCTTCGCCGTCAGGTCTTCCTTGGAGGCCTCCAGCATGGCCGCGATCTGGGCCGGCTCGACCCGGGTCATCAGCGGCTTGAATGGCGCGATGACATGGTTCAGCAGGGGCCGTTCCAGGTCCGGCCAGGCAAGAGCGGGTACCTGAAGGAATGCCTCCGAATCTGCGGCGGTGCCGGGGAGGATGGGCCGCAGCCAGCCGATCAACAGGCGGAAGAGATTCAGTCCCATGGTGCAGACGCCCTGAAGCTCCGACTCCTTTCCTTCCTGCTTGGCGAGCACCCAGGGGGCCTGCTCGTCGATGTACTGGTTGGCTCGGTCTGCGAGGGCCATGATCTCGCGCACCGCGCGGCTGTATTCGCGCCGCTCGTAGGCGTCCGCGATGGATGATCCTGCGGCGACGAACTGCTCGAACAGCTCTGTGTCCGGTATCGCCGCCGATAGCCGCCCGTCGAAACGCTTGGTAATGAAACCGGCCGAGCGGCTCGCGATATTGACCACCTTGCCCACCAGATCTGCATTGACCCGGAACTGGAAGTCTTCCAGATTCAGATCGATGTCGTCCACCCCGGGACCCAGCTTGGCGGCGAAGTAATAGCGCAGGTACTCGGGATTGAGATGATCCAGATAGGTGCGGGCCTTGATGAAGGTGCCGCGGGACTTGGACATCTTGGCCCCGTCGACCGTCAGGAAGCCGTGGGCGAAGATGGCTGACGGAGTGCGGAAGCCAGCCCCGTGGAGCATGGCGGGCCAGAACAGGGCATGGAAATAGATGATGTCCTTGCCGATGAAGTGATAGAGCTCGGCGGTGGAGTCTTTCGCCCAGTAGCGATCGAACTCGAGCCCGGCCGTCCCGCCCTTCTCGCTGTCGCAGAGGTTCTGGAAGCTCGCCATGTAGCCGATCGGCGCGTCCAGCCAGACATAGAAGAACTTGCCCGGATGGTCCGGGATCTCGAATCCGAAATAGGGTGCATCGCGGGAGATGTCCCATTCCTGGAGACCGGCGTCGAACCACTCTCCGAGCTTGTTGGCGACCTCCTTCTGCAGGCTCCCGCCCCGGGTCCAGTCCTTGAGCATCTCCTCGAAGTCAGCCAGCTTGAAGAAGAAGTGGTCCGATTCCCGCTGCTCCGGCACCGCACCCGAGACGGCCGAGCGGGGATTTTTGAGCTCGTTGGGCGAATAACTCGCCCCGCAGACTTCGCAGTTGTCCCCGTACTGGTCTGGCGCGCCACACTTGGGACATTCGCCCTTGATGAAGCGGTCCGGCAAGAACATGCCCTCTACCGGGTCGTAGGCCTGGGTGATGGTGCGCCGGGCGATGTGGCCGGCATCCCGGTTGCGCGCGTAAATGAAGGTCGCGAAGTGCCGATTCTCGTCCGAATGTGTGGAGTGGTAGTTGTCGAATGCGACCCGGAAGGCGGCGAAGTCCGCCTGATGCTCTTGGGCAACGCGCGCGATGAGCTCCTCGGGCGAGATACCCTCCTGGCGCGCCTTGAGCATGATGGGGGTGCCGTGGGCGTCGTCCGCGCACACGTACCAGCAATTGTGCCCGCGCATGCGCTGGAAGCGCGCCCAGATATCGGTCTGGATGTACTCCACCAGGTGCCCGATGTGGATGGGTCCGTTGGCGTAGGGGAGCGCGCTGGTGATCAGGATGTCGCGGGGATCGGTCATTTGGGATTGGGCCGGACTCTAGTAAAGTCACAAAGTATCTCATGGGGGCACGGCCCCGGACCAACGGTGCATGCCCCTGTCCAGCCTTGATTTGGGCAGACCTAGCCCGATGTGGGCGAGATGCAGGCGCTCGCCACCAAACCCGGTCATCCGGCCCGCGTCCCAGCGCCTAAAACCACACGAATCAACCGCACACCAGATCAACACCGAGTGCCCGCCCACCCGGTACGCAGTCTCATCGGAGCAGAACATGGCAGCAGTTACGAAAGAACAGGTCGAGTCGGCAATCAAGGGGTATGTGGAGCCCAATCTGGGTCGGGACCTGGTGGCCGCGAATGTCGTCAAGGGGATCGAGATCGAGGGCGATCAGGTCAAGATCAAGGTCGTCCTGGGCTTCCCCGCCAAGGGCGTCCAGCAGGCGATCGCCGATGCAGTCGAGGCGCAGGTCAGGGTCGTCCCCGGGGTCGCCCAGGCCGCGGTCGATGTGACCTGGGAAATCAAGGCGCACTCGGTCCAGAAGTCCCTGAAGCCCATCGACAACGTCAAGAACATCATCGCCGTTGCCTCCGGCAAGGGCGGTGTCGGCAAGTCCACCACCGCGGTCAACCTGGCCCTGGCGCTCTCCGCAGAGGGGGCGCGGGTCGGCATCCTGGACGCCGACATCTATGGTCCCTCTCAGCCGCGCATGCTAGGCATCACGGGCAAGCCCGAGTCCAAGGACGGCAACAGCCTGGAGCCCATGGAGGCGTACCACCTCCAGGCCATGTCGATCGGCTTCCTGATCGACGAGGAGACCCCCATGATCTGGCGCGGCCCCATGGTCACCCAGGCCCTGGAGCAGCTCCTGAACGACACCAACTGGGCCGAGCTGGACTACCTGGTCATCGACCTGCCCCCGGGCACCGGCGACACCCAGCTGACCCTGGCCCAAAAGGTCCCGGTCTCCGGCGCCATCATCGTCACCACCCCCCAGGACATCGCCCTGCTCGACGCCCGCAAGGGTCTCAAGATGTTCCAGAAGGTGGAGGTCCCGGTGCTCGGCATCGTGGAAAACATGAGCATCCACATCTGCTCCAAGTGCGGACACGAGGAGCACATCTTCGGCTCAGGCGGCGGCCAGAGCATGTCCGACCAATACGGCATAGCGCTCCTGGGCTCGCTCCCGCTCGATATCCATATCCGTGAGGAGACCGATAGCGGCAAACCCACGGTCGTCGCCCAGCCCGAGTCCCGCGCCACCCAGATCTATCGGGAGATCGCGCGCAAAACGGCGGCCAAGTTGTCGCTCCAGGCGAAGGACTACGCGGCTAAGTTCCCGCGGATCGTCATACAGAACAATTGACGGCGGTCTGGGTGGGCGCGGCACTGCGCGATCCGGTCTCCTAGAGGACCGCGCTGGTCATGGACCGCCCGCTCTCCCTCGGCGTGGAGTCGAACGTCTGTGAACCGCCGATGACGTGTCGAAAGCGTAGGAACGACGTCGAAACCGGAGGGAGCCATTACCCGGGGCGACGGTCGCTCGACGCGGCCCCATCGGTCCCGAGCGCGGATCGACCCGCGGCGCCCCCCGCCGCC
>JBGSOR010000308.1:0-3524 GCA_041738985.1 Chromatiaceae bacterium
CGGAGTGGCTCGGCGCGACGCAGGCGGGCGGGGAGCGCACCGAGCAGGGCCTCCCCCAGTGGGTGTCGATAGTAGTCCGCCGCCCAGCGGAGCAGGGCCAGGTCCTCGGGGGCCAGGAGCGGGACGGGGTCCAATGCCGCAGTCACCGCCTTGAGGCGCCCTTCCTCCCGATCCGAGCCCTCGGCCCGCTCCACCGCCAGTCCCACCCGCTGTCCGCGCCCGAAGGGTACCAGGACCCTTGTTCCCGGGGCGATGGATTCCGCCGGGCAATCCGGCGGCGGGAGGTAGTCGTAGAGATCCGCGAGGGGCGCGGCGATGGCAACCCGCACGACGCTTCCCCGGAACCCAACCCCGTCCTTGGCGTCGGAACGGGGAGCAGCGAGTCGATCGCCGTGGACACCTTCGAGGTTCGCTGCTGCCGGGACGGCATCGGATCCCACCTGCCCGGAGCTCGGATCGAGCCGAATAGACCGCCCGTCGTTCCGGACCGTCATCGGAAAAGAGATGCCTCCGCTCGCCTGCGCGAAGGATTCTCCGCGCACAGGACGATCGAGGGGCCGCAAACGACTGTCCGCTCTGGCAAAAGCAGGACTGTTAACAAATGCTGTGGATAACTCTGGGGATAGTCTCTGGACTTGGCTCGCCGAACCGCGCCGCCGTTGCGCTCTTGTCTCTTTGGCCAAGGAATGTCCACTTTCATAACTCTTTGATTTAAATGAGTAACGAGAGATCCGTAGAAACCCGACTAGCGATCCTGACGAGGAAATGCAGTTGATCGCAAGGCCGTCGGACGGCTGTGCATGCTTTGGTGGATATGTGATGTGCCTCACACCGCTCCGCGGCGCTCAAGCCTGCGCGGTCCGCGGTATCGGAGCGACCTCGCGACCCCTGCACGCCACCGGGGCGTTCCCAGCCCTCGCCCAAGTATCCCGAGAAAACGCCCTAAGAACCCGACCGGTTGGACCCTTGCGCCACGGGATCGACCGTGTATCATGCGCGAATTGCCCGAGCCGTATCCCGCTATGGTGCCACTGAGCCAACAGGTGCTGCGAACGGATTTGGCGGGTATGCCGCTCGAATGGGTGGATTACCGTACCGCTGCCAGACTCTACTTCCTGGAGCAGGTCGCCTACGCCTGCGGGGACACGCTGTTTCAGCTGAGGGGCGGGCTGAACGCTGCAACCCGGCGGCGCAGCCAGCTGCAGATCCATTCCATCATCGCAACCTATGGTATGCACCAGTCCCTGGGTCGGCTCCAGCCGGACTATGTCCCGCCGCTCTCGAATCGCACCCTGTTCCAGCGGGACGACCACATGTGCATGTACTGCGGCTGCCGGTTCCTCGCCCGGCACCTGTCCCGCGACCACGTGCGGCCCTCCAGCCAGGGTGGCCGTGACCACTGGAATAACGTGGTCACGGCCTGCATCCGCTGCAACAACTTCAAGGCGGGCCGTACGCCGGAGGCGGCCGGGATGGAGCTCCTCGCAGTCCCCTTCACCCCGACCCATGCGGAGTACATCTATCTTATGGGGCGCAGCGTGCTTGCGGATCAGATGGAGTTCCTGCGCGCCCACTTCCCACGCATGAGCCCCCTGCGCCAGCGCTGCGGCAAGGAGCATAGGGTCTGAGTCCCGGGCACCGATGGACTGGGACAGCCTCGGCCAGCACATCGCCACCGCCACCGGCGAACCCTTCACGGTGCGCAGCCGCCGCGCCCTCGGCGGCGGGTGCATCAACACCGCGCAGGTGGTCGGCGACGGCACGCGGGACTTCTTCGTCAAGACCAACCTGGCGGTCCGGCACGACCTCTTCGTGGCCGAGTCCGACGGCCTCGCCGCCCTGGCCGCCACCGGCGCCGTGCGGGTCCCCCAATCCGTCTGCCATGGAGTGAGCGGCGACACTGCTTACCTCGTACTGGAGCTCCTGGAATTGGGCGGACGGGCGGATGGCGCCCGTGCGGGACGTGCCCTGGCCGAGCTCCATCGCAGCACCTCGGACCGCTTCGGCTGGCATCGGGACAATCATATCGGAGCCACGCCCCAGGCCAACGACCCGGACCTGGACTGGGTGCGATTCTGGCGCGACCGGCGCCTCCGTCCCCAGCTCGACCTGGCCTCGGCCAATGGTCACGCCCGCGCGCTCCAGGACGCGGGCGAGCGACTGGTCTCCGGGCTCGCCGCCCTGATCGGTCACGGACCTCGCCCCGCCCTGATCCACGGGGACCTCTGGGGCGGCAACCTGGGCTATCTCCCCGGCGGGGAGCCGGTCGTCTACGACCCGGCGGTCTACTATGGGGACCGGGAGGCGGATCTCGCCATGACCGAGCTCTTCGGCGGATTCGGCGGGGACTTCTATGCCGCGTATCGGGAGGCCTGGCCCCTCGACCCGGCGTACGGGGTGCGCAAGCAGGTCTACAACCTCTATCACGTGGTCAACCACCTGAACCTGTTCGGGGGCGGCTATCTCGGACAGGCCCGCAACATGATCGACCGGCTGCTGGCCGAGATTCGCTGACCGGTCCGGGCCTGCCCCCAGAAGGCCCACGGCAGAAAACCGGGGCAAGGTAGTTGGAACATGACGGTTGTGTTAAAACGAGCTGCCCTTCCATCGGGGCGCCAACCGACACCCCGCCTTGAGCTACGCAGACCCTTTTTTCCATATGCCCAGAGAGCTCCTCATCCTCCGCCACGCCAAGTCCGACTGGGATTCCAAGGCCCCGTCGGACTTCGATCGGCCCCTGACCCGGCGCGGCAAGCACGACGCCCCCAAGGTCGGGACCTGGCTTTATCGGGAGGGTCTCGTCCCGGATCACGTGGTGTCCTCCCCCGCGGAGCGGGCCCGTCAGACGGCGGTCAAGGTCTGCAAGAACCTGGAGATCCCCAAGGGCCGTATCCAGTGGGAGCCGGAGATCTACGAGGCGAATCTGGACGACCTCCTGGGGGTCCTGGGGCGCTGCCCCACGGAGGCAGCCACGGTCCTGATGATCGGCCACAATCCGGGGCTCGAGACCCTCATCAGACACCTCTGCGGGGAAGATCTGGACCCTCCAGCGGATGGGAAGCTGATGCCCACCGCGGCGCTGGCCCGCCTGGAGATGCCGGAGCGCTGGGACCGCCTGGAGCGGGGCTGCGCCCAGCTGGTCTCCATTACCCGGCCAAAGGCTCTCTAGGCTCGCAGCTCCAAGGGGGCGCACGCCTGGCGGTCAAGCGCGCCAGAGAATGCGGCTGAGCCTGCACCCGCGCTCGAAGTCCCATCGATCGACCTTGATGTCCTGCCGCCGCGGCCCGCGATTCGATCCGCACGCGGCTCCCGGCATCCCGGCCCCGACGGCATCCGTCGTCGCACCGCCGTGCTAGACTCCGCCCCCTTCGCGCACCGGACGACCCGAGCGGCCCCTTGAGCCCAGACCAATCCCCCCCCTTCCCCAACTTCGCCCGCGCCCGCGTCCTGGTGGCCGGGGACCTGATGCTGGACCGCTACTGGAGCGGCGCGACCCGACGTATCTCGCCGGAGGCACCGGTCCC
>JBGSOR010000317.1:0-1762 GCA_041738985.1 Chromatiaceae bacterium
GGGGCGGGGGCCGGTGCAGCGAGCTCGGCTGCCCACGCGAGCTTCAAGCGCATCAAGTCGGCGGCGGACCTCGACCGGGAGCTGGCCGCTGCCCGGGCCGCCGGCCGTCCCGTCATGCTCGATTTCTACGCGGACTGGTGCGTGTCCTGTAAAGAGATGGAGCGCGACACCTTCAGCGACGCGGCGGTCCAGGCGGAGATGGCCCGATTCGTCCTGCTCCAGGCAGACGTGACCGCCAACGATGCGACAGATCAGGCCCTGATGCAGGACCGTTTCGGGCTCCCCGGTCCGCCCGCCATCCTCTTCTTCGATCCGGCCGGGACTGAGCGCAAGGGCTACCGGCTGGTGGGCTTCAAACCCGCAAGGGAGTTTGCCGACCATCTGCGGCGAGTCTCCCCATGAACGCCGGCCGGCTGGCCCTGGTCCTTCTCCTGGTCGCCGGGATCAGCATCGGTAGCGCCATCCTCGGGCAGCGGTGGCTCGCAAGCCGGGCGCAGGTCGAGGCGGGTCCCGAGGGCGGCGCAGCCCAGTTGGAGACGCTGCCCGACTTCCGGCTCCCGGACTTGGACGGACAGGAGGTGGCGAGCGCCGCCTGGGCCGGTAAGGTCCTGGTTGTCAACTACTGGGCGACCTGGTGCCCCCCCTGCCTGCAGGAGATGCCGGTCCTCTCGAGTGCCCAGGAGGCCCTCGGCGGTCGGGGGTTGCAGGTCGTCGGCATTGCCATCGACCGCGACAGCGACGTCAAGGCATTCCTGGCCAAGCGCCCCGTAAGCTACCCCATCCTCATCGGAAACCCGAAGGCGGTGGAGCTCGCCCGGCAGCTCGGCAACCGGAGCCAGGGACTGCCCTTCACGGTGATCTTCGACCGCCAAGGCCGCCGGGTATTCAGCCGCACTGGAGTAGTGACAGGCGACAGGCTGCGCGCTCAGATCGATCGGCTGATCGGGACCGTCCCTGACACAGCTCAGCGGGATGACCCCAAGCCCTCCTTCTAACTGGACAGGTTGGCGCAAAATCGGGACAATTCGCGCCTCTTTGCCGTCGATCGTGCACGGCCGTATAGTAAGCAGTTTTCTCTCAGGCGGCGCGGCGCAATGGCAACCATCCTGGTCCTCAACGGACCTAACCTGAATCTCCTGGGCTCCCGGGAGCCAGGCCACTACGGCCACACTACGCTGACGGAGATCGAGCGGCTGCTCGCCGACCAGGCGCGGGCCGCCGGGCACCGCCTCGAGCTGCTCCAGAGCAATGCCGAGCACGTCCTGATCGAGGCGATCCACGCAGCGCCCAGGAACGACGTGCGCTTCATCCTGATCAATCCGGCCGCCTTCACCCACACCAGCGTCGCCCTGCGCGATGCCCTGCTTGCTGTCGCGATCCCTTTCATTGAGGTGCACCTCTCCAACGTGCACGCCCGCGAGCCCTTCCGCGCACACTCCTACTTCTCCGACATCGCGGTGGGTGTGATCAGCGGGCTGGGCGCGGAGGGCTACGAGCTGGCGCTGAGTGCGGCGCTCCGCCGACTGGCGCCAGTCCAAACCACCGAGAACCATTGAACATGGATATCCGCAAGGTCAAAAAGCTGATCGAGCTCCTGGAGCAATCCAATGTGGCCGAGATCGAGATCCACGAGGGCGAGGAGTCGGTCCGCATCAGCCGCCAGGGCAGCGGCGCGCCCCTGATCCTGTCCCATGGGATGGGGATGCCCGCCCCCTTTGCCGCGCCGGCCGTGGCGACCCCTGGCGCCCCCGCCGACAAGGGC
>JBGSOR010000322.1:0-10304 GCA_041738985.1 Chromatiaceae bacterium
AGGGCGGGGCCCCGCAGCGGGTCCCCGTTCATGCGCCCGAGCGGGTGGTCGACACACTGGGGGCAGGCGATGTCTTGAACGCAGGCGTCATCGACGGACTCTGTCGCGGGCTATCCGCCGGCGCAGCCGTCGCCTGGGGAGCTCGCCTGGCGGGGATCAAGTGCGGCCGGATCGGACTCGATGGTCTTGGCGAGGCGGCATGCGCTGCCGCGCACCGGTAAGATTTCCAACCGATCGGACAGCGCGTCTGGCCCGTCCTAAGGTGCCGGATTCGGCCGCCGCCGGTGAATCGTCTCGATCTCCGCGACCACTTCGTCCGTTAACCTGAGCTCCGCGCTCCCGAGATCGGTCTCGAGCTGCTGCAAGGTCGTCGCGCCGACGATGCTGGCGGTGGTGAAGGGGCGGCCGGTGACCCAGGCGAGGGCCATCTGCGCGGGATTTAGACCGTGACGCTGAGCCAGGGCCACGTATTCCGCCGTGGCCTGCTCTGACTCGGGGTTGGAGTAGCGGTTGAAGCGGTCGAATAGGGTGAGTCGGGCCCCCGGCGGCCGGTGACCGCCCAGGTACTTGCCGGAGAGCATACCGAAGCCCAGGGGGGAATAGGCGAGTAGCCCGCATTGCTCTCGGATCGCGACCTCGGCAAGACCGATCTCGAAGGTGCGGTTGAGCAGGCTATAGGGGTTCTGGATGCTCGCCATACGGGGAAGTCCGTGGGAGTCCGCGAGCGCCAGGTAGCTCATGAGCCCCCAAGGGGTCTCGTTGGAGACGCCGACCTGACGGATCTTGCCGGCACGCACCAGGTCCCCCAAGACGTCCAGGGTCTCGAGCAGCGGGATGCTGCGCTCGTCCGCGACCGGGGCGAATCCCAGGGCGCCGAAGCAGTTGGTCTGCCGGTCTGGCCAGTGGAGCTGGTAGAGATCCACATAGTCGGTGCGCAGGCGGCGCAAGCTGCCGTCCAGGGCCTGCTCGATATTGCGGCGGTCCAGTCGCGTGCCGCCGTCGCGCAGGTACGGCAGCCAGGCGGCAGGACCGGCGACCTTGGTGGCGATGACCACCCGGTCCCGGCAACCGCGGGCGGCGAGCCAGGTGCCGATGTATCGCTCGGTGCGTCCCTGGGTCTCGGCCCGGGGCGGAACCGGGTACATCTCGGCGGTATCGATGAAGTCGATCCCCGCAGCGAGGGCGCGGTCCAGCTGGGCGTGGGCCTCAGCCTCCGTGTTCTGCTCGCCGAAGGTCATGGTGCCCAGGCACAGGGCACTGACCTCGAGATCCGAGCGTCCGAGTCGTCTACGCTGCATGGTGCGCTCCCTAAGGCGTTCGTTGCCGATAGCGGGGGATCAGGACCTGTCGTGCGAGATTACCCCGCTGTTAGGACCTTTCGATTCGTTTTCAAATCCGCGACCCCATCGCCCCGAGCGGGCATGGCGATCGGCGGTGCACTCTCCGCCCCCGTCCTCCTGAGGCTTGACACTCTACCTGACCCAGGTCCTGCCGATCCCGATCCGCTCCTAATGTGTCTCACCGGTTCCTCGCTTACGTCCTGGCGTACGGATTCTCGCGGGCCTGGCCACCGCATCCGGCCATCTGGCCCCTAGCGGCGAGCGGGGCACCCGGCTTGGCCCTGCTCGAGCAAAGGGTGCTACCCTTTTTCCCCCTGATGCCCCTGGCGGAGACGAACCTGAACGGCTGGCTGCCGACCGTCCCGGTCGCATTCAAGCCCCGAAGGGTCTACTCCTTCAGCGACGATCAGTACATCCACGGCAAATGGCGCCCGATCCCCGGACCGCGGCGCTGGCGGATCGAATCGGCGATTCGAACCTGAAGGGGTAGCGCGATGGCATGGTGGGGTACGGCCCTGGGCGGGACCGTCGGTCTGCTGGTCGGCGGACCCTTGGGCGCCATGGTGGGGGCCATGGTCGGTCGCGGTATCGACCGGGGTGCGGAGCGGGTCCATGCGCTCGGCCATTCGGGCGTCGACCCGGCACGGCTCAAGGAGCTGTTCCTCGAGACCAGCTTCTCCGTCATGGGCCACCTGGCTAAGGCGGACGGGCGGGTGAGCGAGACAGAGATCGCCTATGCCCGATCGGTGATGGACCGGATGGGCTTGAGTAAAGGGATGCGCGCAGCCGCAATCCTGTTTTTCAACCAGGGCAAGGACTCCCGCTTCGATCTGGCCGAGGCACTCGACGAGCTACGCCGCACGGTCTCGGGTGCGTCGCCCATGTTCCGGCTGTTCCTGGAGATCCAGATCGGGGCTGCCTATGCGGACGGGGAGCCCAGTGCGGGGCAGCGGGAGGTCCTGGAGCGCATTCGCCAGATCCTCCGCGTGCCGCTCGCGAGCTACCGGAGGCTGGAGGGCCTGATCCAGCTTCAGCATCGGATCTTCGAGTCCATGGGCGCCGCGGGCGCCGGCAGCTGGGGCGGCGATGCCTCGGGCCGCAGCGGTGCGGGCCCGGGTTCACCGCAGGGCTCCCTGGCAGGGGCCTATGCGGTGCTCGGGGTCGAATCCAAGGCGAGCGATGCCGAGGTCAAAAGCGCCTATCGGCGGCTGATCAACCGACACCACCCGGATAAGCTGGCGTCCCGGGGTCTGCCAGAGGAGGCTGTTAAGCTGGCCTCCCAAAAGACCCAGGAGATTATCCGAGCCTATGAGACGGTGACCCGGGCGCGGGGGGCTTGACCCGCGGCCCGGTGGGGCGACGCTGGCGCATGGAGTCCCCACTGGAATCCGTACGGATGTGGGCGGACGGAGATTTTCGCGTTTTGGCTCGCGTCCGATTGGGGGGCGGGCCGGCATCCCGGACCCGCCGACCTTCCGGTCCGCCGACCCTCCGATGAAAAACGCCGGCCATTGGGTTAGAGTGGGTGGCCTTGAAAACTCACCTGGTCGACGAAGTGCCGAATCGGCCAGCGAAATCCCGGGGGACACCATGGCGACTGACCTGATCGCACCTTCTATCTTGTCCGCCAACTTCGCCAAGCTCGGGGAAGAGGTGGACAACGTGCTCGCGGCTGGAGCGGACATCGTCCACTTCGACGTGATGGATAACCACTATGTCCCCAATTTGACCATCGGTCCCTTGGTCTGCGAGGCCCTGCGCAAGCACGGGGTCACCGCGCCCATCGACGTACACCTGATGGTCAAGCCGGTGGACCGCATCGTCCCGGACTTCGCCGCTGCCGGGGCTACCTACATCACCTTCCATCCGGAGGCGAGCGACCACATCGACCGCACCCTCCAGCTGATCCGCGCCGAGGGCTGCAAACCCGGACTGGTCTTCAACCCGGCCACGCCCCTGTCCTACCTGGACTACGTGCTGGACAAGGTGGACATGATCCTCCTGATGTCCGTGAACCCGGGCTTTGGCGGGCAGGGGTTCATCCCATCCGCCCTGGAGAAGCTCCGCCAGGTGCGCAAGCTGATCGACGACTCCGGTCTCGACATCCGGCTGGAGATCGACGGCGGGGTGAAGACGGACAACATCGCCGAGATCAAGGCCGCTGGGGCGGACACCTTCGTCTCTGGCTCCGGGATTTTCGGCAAAGGCCGCGACGGTGACCCGCACCGCTACGACAGCGTCATCCGCCAGATGCGCGAGGCGCTGGCGGCTGTCAACGGCTGAGATCCGTCAACGTTCGAGCCTAATCCGAAGGAGCCGTCGACGCATGCTGCGACCCAAGATGATCCTGATCGACCTGGACGGGACCCTGGTGGACAGCGTCCCGGACCTGGCCTACTGCGTGGACCGGATGATGGAGCGCCTGGGTCTCGAGACCCGGGGCGAGCCGGCCGTACGCAACTGGGTCGGCAACGGGGTAGAGCGCCTGATCCGGCGTGCACTAACCGGCGAGCTGGATGGGGAACCGTCCGACGCCGATTACGCGCGTGCCTATCCGATCTTCATCGAGCTGTATGCGGAGAATACCTCCGGGCGCTCCGCCCTCTATCCCGGGGTGCGGGAGGGCCTGGACTACCTGCTCGGTGCCGGCTACCCCTTGGGCTGTGTGACCAACAAGCCCGCACAGTTCACCCTACCCCTACTCGCGACCCTCGGGATTCGTGACGCCTTCGGTATCGTGGTCAGCGGCGACACCCTGCCCGAAAAGAAGCCGAGCCCCGCGCCCCTGCTTCATGCGGCCCAGCACTTCGGGGTGGCACCCGCGGACGCCCTGATGATCGGCGACTCCGTGAGCGACGTAAAGGCTGCCCGAGCCGCGGGTTTCCGCATCGTCTGCACCAGCTACGGCTACAACCACGGTCGGGACATTCGCGAGGCCAACCCGGATGCCGTCATCGACAGCTTCGCAGAGCTCCGGGGGTTGGTGGCCTCCGATCCGAGTGGCGAGTGGCGAGTGGCGAGTGGCGAGTGGCGAGTGACGAGTGACGAGTGGCTAGGGCCGAGGGCCGAGCACAGCCTCTTTCTCGGCCCTCGCTCTTGCGGGTGGGGACTGACCGCGATCTCGACGCTGGGTCCCCCTAGCCACTCGCCACGAGCCACTCGCTACTCACCTGGAACCTCCCATGACCCCCGACGCCTTCGCCGCACTGGCCGCCCAAGGCCATAACCGTATCCCCCTCGTCCGCGAGGTCCTTGCCGACCTGGATACACCCCTCAGCGTCTATCTCAAGCTGGCCGAAGGCCCCTATTCCTATCTCTTGGAGTCGGTCCAGGGCGGGGAGAAATGGGGGCGCTATTCCATCATCGGCCTGCCTTGCCGAACCGTGCTCAAGGTGACCGGCAACCGGATCGCGGTGGAACGTGACGGGGCCCTCGCGGAGGAGACCGAAAGCGCCGATCCGCTGGCCTGGATCGATGCTTTTCAACAGCGCTTCCGGGTCGCCATGCACTCGGGCCTGCCACGCTTCACTGGGGGCTTAGTCGGCTATTTCGGCTACGACACGATTCGCTATATCGAGCCGCGGCTCGCCCGATGCCCCAATCCGGACCAGCTCGGCACCCCGGATATCCTGCTCATGGTCTCGGATGAGGTCGTTGTCTTCGACAATCTCACCGGGCGCATGTACATCATCCTGCACCTGGACCCCGAGGCTGGGGACACCCTGGAGCTCGGCCAGGCGCGGGTGGCGGAGCTCCATGCGCGCATGCAGTGCGGTGCGCCGCGCCACGCGCCTCACGCGAACCACCGGGTCCACGAGACCGATTTCGTCTCCGGCTTCACCCAGGCCGGATTCGAGTCCGCGGTGGACCGCATTAAGTCCTACATCTTGGAAGGGGACTGCATGCAGGTGGTCCTGTCCCAGCGACTCTCGATCCCCTTTCATGCCCGGTCCCTGGACCTTTATCGGGCACTGCGGGGCCTGAATCCCTCGCCCTATATGTACTACCTGGACCTGGGCGACTTCCACATCGTCGGCTCCTCGCCCGAGATACTCACCCGTCTGGAGGACGGACAGGTCACGGTCCGGCCCATCGCCGGTACTCGGCGGCGAGGCAATACGGACGCCGAGGACAAGGCGCTGGAGCTGGAGCTCCTGGCGGACCCCAAGGAGCTGGCCGAGCACCTGATGCTGATCGACCTGGGCCGCAACGACACGGGTCGAGTCGCCAAGGTGGGCAGCGTGCGGGTCACGGACCGGATGATCGTGGAGCGCTACTCGCACGTCATGCACATCGTCTCCAACGTGGTTGGCGAGCTGAAGGAGGGCATGACCGCCATCGATGTCCTACGCGCCACCTTCCCGGCCGGCACCGTCTCCGGGGCGCCCAAGATCCGGGCCATGGAGATCGTCGACGAGCTGGAGCCGGTGAAGCGCGGGGTCTATTCCGGCGCCGTGGGCTATCTGGCCTGGAACGGCAACATGGACACAGCCATCGCCATCCGTACCGCCGTCATCAAAGACGGCTCCCTGCACATCCAGGCGGGCGCCGGTATCGTCGCGGACTCGATCCCCGAGTTGGAATGGCAAGAGACCATGAACAAGGGCCGCGCCATCTTCCGCGCCGTCGCCCTGGCGGAGGCGGGTATCGATCGCAACGGGGCAGATTGCTGAGTCTGAGGAGGTATTCAGAGAGCATCCTCGCCTGCAGCCCCGGTGCGGCCTGGGACGATCGGCTGTCCGAGCCTGGATTAGCGGCTGACCCGCGTGATCCGCACCACCAAGGGGATCTGCCGCAGCCGCCGCATGATGCGCGCCAGGTGGCGCCGGTTGCGCACGGAGATCACGAGATCCAGAGCGGTGGTCATGCCGTCCTTGTCGCGGGACTGGACGTTCTCGATGTTCGATCCCTGCTCGGCGATAGCTCCCGCTACCACGGCGAGCGCACCGCGGCGGTTGCCGATCTCGACCCGGATCTCGACAGGGAAGTCCCCGTCCGGCTCAGCCGCCCACTCCACCTCCAGATGCTTGTCCCGTTTGGTCTCGAGGCTTCCTAGGTTACCGCAGTCATGGCGGTGGACGACGATCCCGCGCCCGGGGTTGAAGAGGGCGGCGATACCGTCCCCGGGGATGGGGCGGCAGCAACGGGCGAAGCTGACGACCATGCCCTCGGTGCCGCGGATGGCGAGGCGGTGGGGGTGCACACCGGCCGGGTCCGGGGACTCCGCCGCTTCAGGAGGCTGAGGCTCGGTGTCCCCCGCCAATCGCCGCGCCACCAGCACGGGCAGGCGATTGCCGAGTCCGATGTCCCCGAGCAGGGCCTCCGTGTCCGCCAGCCCAGCGTCCTTAAGATAGTCGGCGATGCGTGCCGGGGCCACCTGGGCCAGCTCGGTTCCCAGGTTAGCCAGCTCGGTGCCCAGCAGGCGGCGGCCCAGTGCCTGGGCCTCCAGTTGCTTGAGGTTCTTCAGGTATCCGCGGATACCTGCACGGGCCTTGCCGGTGACTACGAAGCCGAGCCAGGACGGGTTGGGCTTGGCCCCCGGTGCGGTGATGATCTCCACGGTCTGGCCGCTGCGCAAGGCCGTGCCCAGGGAGGCGAGCCGCCGATCGATCCGCCCGGCGACGCAGCAGTTGCCCACGTCCGAGTGGATGGCATAGGCGAAGTCCACCAAGGTGGCGCCGCGTTTCAGGGTCAGTATGCGCCCCTTGGGGGTGAAGACGTAGACCTCCTCCGGGAACAGGTCCACCTTGACGTGCTCCAGGAACTCCACCGAGTTGCCCGCCCCCCGCTGCATCTCCAGCAGGTTCTGGAGCCATTCCGCGGCAAGCACGGGGGGACTGGACTGGCTGCCGGTCTTGTACATCCAGTGGGCGGCGATCCCGGACTCCGCATTGCGCTGCATGTGCTCGGTGCGGATCTGGATCTCGATCGGCACACCCTGGGGGCCGAACAGCACGGTGTGCAGGGACTGATAGCCGTTGGCCTTCGGGATAGCGATATAGTCCTTGAACCGCCCGGGGACCGGTTTATAGAGGTTGTGGACCTGGCCCAGGACGCGGTAGCAGGTGTCCACCCGGTCCACCGTGACCCGCAACCCGAACACGTCGACCAGGTCCGAGAAGGAGCGGTGCTTCTCGCGCATCTTGCGGTAGATGCTATAGAGGTTCTTTCGTCGGCCTTTGACCTCGGCGTGAATGTCTTCCTGCTGCAGACGGCGCTTGATGGCGGTCTCCACCGTGCTCAAGAGCTCCTGGCGCGCGCCGCTCGCCCGCTCCACTGCACGATGCAGCACCAGGTGGCGCCAGGGCCAGTAGTGGCTGAAGCCCAGGTCCTCCAGCTCCACCCGGATCTTGTTAATGCCGAGCCGGTTGGCAATGGGGGCGAAGATATCCAGGGTCTCGCGCGAGATACGCCGACGGCTCTCCGGGCGCATGACGCCAAGGGTGCGCATATTGTGCAGCCGGTCGGCGAGCTTGATCAGGATGACCCTGATGTCCCGGGTCATGGCGAGCAGCATCTTCTGGAGGCTCGCCGCCTGGGCCTCGGCGCGCGATTGGAAATCGATCTGCGAGAGCTTGCTTACCCCGTCCACTAGCTCGGCCACCTCGTCGTCGAAGGCGGCGGCGAGCTGCTCCTTGGCCACCCGCGTATCCTCGATCACGTCATGGAGCATGGCCGCAATCAGGCATTTGTAATCCATGCGCATCTCGCCCAGGATGCGCACCACTGCGAGCGGGTGGTAGATATAGGGCTCCCCGGACTTGCGCCGCTGGCCCTCGTGGGCCTCCGCCCCGAAGAGATAGGCCCGATAGACCTCGCTTACCTGCTCGGGCGGGAGGTAGGACTCCAAATAGGCGAGCAGGTCGCTGATCAGAAAGCGTGGTGGACCGGGCGACTCGGGAGCCGGGAGGGGACGGATCTCCCCAAGCGCAACCTCAGCGACGCAGGGCTCCGCCGTCGGGGTCGGGCTCTGGTCGAACGTCCCCGGGCCATCGGGGGCGGGGGCGGAGGCCAGGGCGACGACGAGGGTGTCGGCCATTCGCAGTCACCGCGGCAACCGCAGGGATCGCCCACCCCGGGCGACGAGCCGGCGGCGGGGGACGGGCGCAGTCGCTAAGGGGTCAGTCCCGGTCCGAGTCCGCATCGGGCAGCTCGGCGGCGAGCTCTGAGGCGAGGCGCTGCTCTAGGGCCGCGGCCGTCTCGTCGATCTGTTTCTGGGCCGCCTGGACCACCTCGTAGGAGATCTTTCCGTCGGCGATCTCCCGCAGGGCCATGACGGTGGGCTTGTCCTTGTGCCAGGGCAGGGTGGGCTCCACGCCATTGGCGAGCTGGCGCGCACGCTTCGTCGCGAGCAGGACCAGATCGAAGCGGTTGTCCACATGGGCGAGGCAGTCCTCGACGGTTACACGGGCCATGAGCGAGTCTCTCCAAGTATGGTTCCGAATGGCCGGGAGGCTGCACGCGACAGCGGGCCATCGAGCGAAACGGATTCGGTCCGCGGCCGACGAGGCCGCATCCCCGGTCGGGGGCCGCGCGCCGATCATCTCGCGACCCGGGGCGGGCGGCCGTCCGCAATCGCGCGGACGCATAGCGTTAGCCTAACACAAGCGTGCCCCTAGAGCGTTTCGGGCGGCTGCCCTCTGGGGCTTAGGGGGCAGCGGGGAGAAGGTCCGCGACCAACGCCGCCTGGCGCGCGGTGCGCAACCGCTCCGCGACGGCGATAGCGGCCAAATCGTGCAGGGCGGCCTCGAAATCGCCGTTGACCACCAGGTAATCGTAGTCCAGGGCTTGAGCCATGTCGTCCCGGGCCTGGGCCAGGCGGCGGTCGATCACGTCCTCGCTGTCTGTGCCCCGGGATCGCAGGCGACGTTCTAGCTCGTGCATCGACGGGGGCAGGATAAAGATCCCGATGGCACCCGGAAGCCGCTCCCGCACCTGGCGCGCGCCTTGCCAATCGATCTCCAAGATCAGATCCCGGCCCGCGGCGAGGCGTTCCCGCACATCCGACTCCCGCGTTCCGTAGAGGTTTCCGAATACCTCCGCGTGCTCCAGGAAGGCCCCGGCGGCAACCGCGGCACGGAAGGCGTCGTGAGTCAGAAAGTGGTAATGGACCCCCTCCGTTTCGCCCGCCCGAGGGCGGCGGGTGGTGGAGGAAACCGAGAGGGCGAGCCCGGGGTCCCGCTCCAGTAGGGCGCGCACCAGGCTGGTTTTGCCCGCGCCCGAGGGGGCCGAGACGATGAACAGGTTACCTTCTGTACTCATAGTCCTCTATGCCCGCGCCGGGTCCCCTCACTCCAGGTTCTGGATCTGCTCGCGCATCTGCTCGATCAGGACCTTCATCTCCACCGCCTCCCGGGTGACCTCCACGTCGGAGGACTTGGAGCCAAGGGTGTTAGCCTCCCGGTTGAGCTCCTGCATGAGAAAATCCAGTCGACGCCCCACCGGCTCGTCGCGCCGGAGCACGTCGCGTACCTCCGCCACATGGGCGCCGAGCCGATCCATCTCCTCGTCCACGTCGAGCCGGGAGGCGAGCAAGGCCATCTCCTGCTCCAGTCGCCCGGGGTCCAGCTCCCCGCGGATCTCCGCAAGCCGGTCGACGAGGCGCCGACGCACCCCCTCCATCACCTGGGGCATGCGGGCGCGAACCCGGACCACGGACTCCTGGAGTCGGTCGCAGCGCTCCGCCAGCAGACCGGAGAGCCGCGCCCCCTCTCGCTCCCGGGTGGCGAGCAGGGTGTCGATCGCGCGTTCAAGGAGATCCAACGCCGCGGCTGTTACCTGGTCCAGGTCCCGCTCCTGCTCTTGGATGACCCCCGGCCACCGCAGCAGGTCGAAGGCCGAGGGCTCGGCGGAGCTCCCGATCAGCGACGCCACCTCGCCGCCAGCCGCCAGGAGCTGCTCGACGAAGGCCCGGTTGACCCGCAGGCTGCCGACCGCCCCGGCCGCCGGCACATAACGCAGCCC
>JBGSOR010000356.1:0-1632 GCA_041738985.1 Chromatiaceae bacterium
CGTTGCCGCCGCCCTCCAGGAGCAGGGCCGCGGCCTCGGCGGTCTGCGGGTGCCCGGCGGCGACGGCCCCTTTGGCGGTCATCTGGCCTGATGGGTTTCTAGAATCGCAGAACGCCCGCCTGCAGCAGGCCGACCACGATCAGGTAAATACCGATGACGATGCTCAAGATCTCGGGCTTGATCAACACGAGCAAGCCGGCGACCAAGGCGATGACGGACTGTGGGGACACCGGACTACCGTAGAAGTAGCGCAGCAGCCCCAACACGCCGATGACGAGGAGGTACGCCGCCACCGCATAGCTCAGCACCCGCGGCGCCAGCAGCACGACGACGCCGGCAACGATCGCGGCGACGGCGGGCAAGGGCCAGAGTTGTATCGCAGTCGGAATGTCCATAGGGGCAAGAAGCCGTCGCGCTCGATGCTATCTCCGGCACAGCCGAAATCCCATGGCCCAACGGCCCCGGGAACGCACCCACAGGCTGCGCC
Source organism: Chromatiaceae bacterium (assembly GCA_041738985.1). Lineage (GTDB taxonomy): Bacteria > Pseudomonadota > Gammaproteobacteria > Chromatiales > Chromatiaceae > Thiodictyon. The sequence goes on from JBGSOR010000356.1 coordinate 488, forward strand.
GCGTGCACCCAAGCGTAACGCCTGAGCCGCGGGAAACCAAGCATCCACCAAGAGCAAGCCCTGGACCGTGTCAAGGGCAGGCTCGACATCGGCTTCCTACGATGGCCGCCGCTCGGACTCGCGCCGATCCTGGACCGGAAGATTGAGCAGGATCAGTTGAATCCGACGCTTTTCCAAGAACGCCGCCTCCCCCGAAACCCCGAACCTGTCGGGCATCGACCTCCCCCCGTGGCAAGAGGACACGGCGGCCCGAGACGTGGCGCACCGATCCGATCGACATCGAGACCAATCGCGCCCTGGGGTCTGATAAGATCGAGCCGCCGGTCTCCGGCCCCGAACCCAGGGCTCGGACCCGGGACCCCACACGAAACCCAAGGGCCAGGATGGAGCTTATCCTCACTGTCACGAGCCTCGGGGGGGCCGCCCCCGACCGCCCCGCGAGTCTGCGGATCGGCGCTGGCAGCTGTACCCTGGGCCGCAATCCGGGGAACGACCTGGCCCTGAGCGACCCGGACCGGCTTGTTTCCGGCCTGCACGCCCAGATCGAGCTGCGCCCGGATGGCGTCTGGCTCACCGATAAGAGCACCAACGGGACCTTCCTCAATCACGCCCCCGAGCGGCTCGCCGCAGGCCAACCGACCCTGCTCCACGACGGCGATATCCTCGGCATTGGCCCCTACGAGGTCTCCGTAAGCCTGGTCGGACATCCGCTCGGCCCGATCCCCGGGGACGATATCTTCGGGATCGGCCCGGAGCTCGGCGGCGACCTGGACCTGCCCGGCATGGCCGGTCCCGGTCCGGCTCCCGATATCATGGCGCTTCTTGGCGGTACGCCCGGCCCGCCCGTCGCGCGGCCGGAGCGTGCCCAAGACCCGTTCGCCGACGCACATCCCCTGGATTCCTTCCTCGCCGGACCGGCCGCCGAGGCCGAAGCGGCCATGGCTACGCCGCGTCCGACACCGGTGGAGCACGTCTACTTCCAGCCCCCGGACACTCAATCCATCCCCGACGATTACGATCTGCTGGGGGACCTGCAGCCAACCCCGCACCCCGGTCCCGGGCCAACCCCTAGCGCCGCGGTCAATCTCGCGGCCCCCTCGGACGCGGCAGCTCTCCGAGGCGTCCCCTCGGCGCAGCCGCCGGGC
>JBGSOR010000361.1:0-4908 GCA_041738985.1 Chromatiaceae bacterium
CGTGGCGTCGGGCTCGGTCACGGACTCGCCCGTCGCCTCGACAGGCACTGGCGGTGCCGGCTCGATCCCGATCCGCCCCAAGGCATCCCGGGCGGCGGCCAGATCCGCCTGGGCGCGCGGAACCCACTCCTCGCCCCAGTAGATGTTGCAGCTCGTCTCCGCGCGCAGCAGGCGCCACATCGCCTCTTCGATGGCATCCGCCTCGGGTCCTTCGGTGACCCCGTGCTGGCCCGCGAACCAGCGGGCGTCGTGGATGTGCTTCGAGAGCTCGGCGTAGGCTGCAACCGTATCTTTCTGCGCCTGGGAGCCGGTCCACTGGGTGAAGTCCCGCCCGTGGTGCCAGCCGGTGTTCCAGGCACCCGTGTGGACCCGCACCTCCCCGAAGGCACCATGGACGTCAAGATAGTCGCTGATAAAGGTCGGCCGAATGCCCGCGGCTCCGGCGCGCACCTGAGCGAGCAGGGGCAGGTAAAAGGCGCTCCAATAATTGGCCCCTTCGGTCACGTTGCGGAACCAGCCGCCGTTTTCTCCGTCGGTGCAGGTCGTCACCAGCGGGGGGAAATCGCACCACTTGGTGCGCTCGGCCACCTCGTCGATAAACCAGCCGACCTCCATACCGGACTCCTGGGCATCCGAGAGGTCGCGGTCGCGCACGACGACGACGATCTCGTCTTCGCCGTAGCGGGCGATATGCGGGCGGTAGCGCAGGGCCTGCCAGCTCATGTCCGTTATCGGCTCCACATGCTCGCTGTCCACCAGGACATAGCGGTACCCGAAGGCGCACAGGAGCGGGATCAGCTCCATGGAGAACCCCATCTCGGGGGGCCAGAATCCCTGGAAGCGGGGCCGCCACAAGAGGTGTTGCGCGATGCCGAGCCAGCGACTCAGGTGCTCCTTGCGGTCCGCCTCCGGGATCAGGGGCAGGACCGGGTGATAGAAACCGGTACCCAGGATCTCGAAGAGGTCCGAGTTCTGGAAGTGCCACAGGAGCGAACCGCAGTCCACGATGCCGTACACCCGCTCCTGGAAACGCGGGTCCGCGAGGGTCTCGAGCAGGGTGCCGGACAATGAAAGGTGCACTCGGGCCAGGTCGTCCTGACCCCATAGAGCTCGCGGGATGCGGTCCATGGCGAACAGAATCTCCTTGGCCTCCCAGGCCTGGTTCTCCAGAAGGTGCTGGAGGTTGCCGGGCGGCTGGTGGAGATTGAGCACGAGCGCGTGGTGGGCGATCATTGAGGACCCTGACGAAGCGGTAATTGCCGCGCAAGGATATCAGAGCGGGCGGTCTGCACCCAGGCCGGGCCTTTTCCCCTGGTGCCCGGATGTGCGGAGACCGAGGCGCCCCGGTCTGGCGACTGGGAGTCAGGCGCCTTTGTCGCGCATGGCTTTCTATCGAGTCCGAGCAGGCGGTCGCTGGCGAATCCGACGGAGGTACTGGCGGAAAGACGGCGACCCGCGCTACTGTCCACATGCGAGAGACCCCCAACGACTCACGGGTCCGGCTTAACCGAGGAGGCGAGCGAGCGACATGGCTGACGACAAGATTGTGACCAAGAAGACGGCGGCGAAGCCCGCCGCGACCACCATTAAGAAGGCCCCGACCAAGGCCCCAAGCGCCTCCAGGACGGTGTCGAAAAAATCGGTACCCAAGCCGGCCTCCAGTGCCGCCGCCGCGCCTGGGACGGCCAAGTCGGCGGCCCCGCCGATGGCTACAAAACCGGCGCCAATCCCCCCTCCGGCGGCGCCCGCCCCGGCAGCAGAGAAACCCGCGCCCAGGAACGCGCCGGCGCCCGAGGTCAGGTCCGGCGAGCCTCCCCTGGCTGACCCCAATGTCCACCCCACCCCCCTCGAAGAGAAGCCGGTGAGCCTCTTGGGTCTGGTCGATGTGACCCCTGAGCACCGTCTCGCCATGATCCGGGAGGCGGCCTATTACAAGGCCGAGAAGCGCAGCTTCACGGCCGGCAACGACGCCCAGGATTGGGCGGACGCGGAGCGCGAGATCGACGAGCTGCTTGCCAAGGCGCGCGCGATCTACGGGGCCTGATGGCGATCCGACAGCTCGACTGCATCGTTATCGGGACCGGCCCTGCGGGGGAAGGGGCCGCCATGAAGCTCGCCAAGGCGGGTCGGCACGTGGCCGTGGTGGAGGCCCATAGCAGCGTGGGCGGCGGATGCACCCACTGGGGCACCATCCCGAGCAAGGCCCTGCGCCACTCGATCCAGACCCTGGCGGATTATCGGCGCAACCCGCTCTTTCAGCACACCCGCGACCAGCTGGAGGTGGATTTTCCCGACCTGGTGCACGCCGCGGACGGGATCATCAACGAGCAGGTGCGCACCCGATATCGCTTCTATCAGCGCAACCGGGTCGAGGTCTTGTTCGGCCGCGCGTGCTTCGTTAGCCCCCATCGCATCCAGGTGCGGCGTCCGGACGGGGTCGGCGAGGAGCTGGAGGCGCAGCACTTCGTCATCGCCACCGGCTCCCGCCCCTATCACCCCCCGGACCTGGACTTCACCCACCCGCGGATGCTGGACAGCGACATGGTGCTGGGGCTGCGGCATACCCCTCGCTCCATCACCATCTATGGGGCCGGAGTTATCGGGTGCGAGTACGCCTCCATCATGAGCAACCTCGACGTGAAGGTGAACCTGGTCAACACCCGGGACCGCCTGCTCTCCTTCCTGGACGACGAGATCACCGATGCGCTCTCGTATCACCTGCGCCACGGGGGCGTCGTGGTCCGCAACGACGAGACCTACGACGCAGTCGAGCCGGGGGACGACGGTGTGGTGCTCCACTGCAAATCCGGTAAGAAGTTTAAGAGCGACGTGCTCTTGTGGGCGAACGGCCGTACCGGCAACACCAAGGGCCTGGGGCTCGAAACGATCGGGCTCAACACCAACAGCCGCGGCCAGATCGAGGTCAACCACAGCTACCAGACCGCGCTTCCCCACATCTACGCGGCGGGGGACGTGGCGGGTCCCCCGGCCCTGGCGAGCGCCAGCTACGACCAGGGCCGATTTGTGGGCGCCCACATCGCCGACGGGGAGTGCGACTGGTCACTGATCGAGGAATTCCCCACCGGCATCTACACGGTGCCCGAGATCAGCTCCATCGGCCGCACGGAGCGCGAGCTGACCGCCGCCCAGATCCCCTACGAGATCGCCCAGGCGGACTTCAAGTCTCTCGCCCGCGCCCAGATCACCGGCCACACAGTCGGTATGCTCAAGCTCCTGTTCCATCGAGAGACACTCGAGATCCTGGGTATCCACTGCTTCGGCGAGCAGGCCGCGGAGATCGTCCATATCGGTCAAGCGATCATGTCGCAGAAGGGCGCGGCCAATACCATTCGCTACTTCACCGAGACCACCTTCAACTACCCGACCATGGCAGAAGCCTACCGGGTGGCGGCCCTCAACGGGTTGAATCGGCTGTTTTAGGCGAGCCTGCATCCGGCGGCCTGGGTCGGGCTCAGGTCGCTGGGATGCGGCGCCGTCTGCAACCCCCAATGCGTTCGCCCAAGGCGTCCGGTGGCGCCTCGAGATCAGGTCCGAATACCCGAGAGCCGCCCCATGCGGCGGACCCTAGGGTTGCGTGGGCAATCCACTGCTTGACAGGGGCAATCAACCCGTTATGCTCCGGCCCCCGACGCACCACCCATCGTGCGCCGTACCTCGATAACAACAAGACCGCTCGGGAGCCCCGCCGATCAAGTGTGCCTACCCGGCAATTCCAAACTACCCGAGGAAATCGAGATGAGTGACCTAGCCAAACCGACCCGCCGCCAGTTTCTGAAGGTCGGTGCAGCCACCCTGGCCGCGATCCCAGCCATCGGGCTCAGCACCCGTGCATTCGCGGCCACGAACGACGCGGTACGCAAGGCCCTGAGCTACCAGACCTCCCCCAAAGACGGGAAGAGCTGCGCGACCTGCGTAAACTTCAAGCCCGCCGAGAAGGGCTGCAACCTCTTCCCCGGCGACACGGAGATCGCTGCGACCGGCTACTGCACCGGGTTCGTCGCCAAGCCCTAATCGTCGTCGCCCGGAGTGCGATCTGCGGAGAGGCGCCTACGGGCGCCTCGTTTCGTTTGGGAGGCGCAGCCAGCGATTCGGGGCGGGGCTGACGGTGCGAACGGGCCGAAAATTGCGGTTGATAGTTCAGTAAATACTTATATACTAATCACCCGAGTTGGGCGGGCGCTTGGCATCCCTGGGCGCCACCTGGCTTGATCGGCCTCAGAAATAAAGGGTTATCAAATGAATAAGTTCGCTCAAGCTGCCTCCCTTGTCGCCTTGACCGTGGCGGCTTCCTCTGCCGGGGCCTGGTACGCCCCGCCCTTCCAGCCAGGCTGCATGACCGACGAGCAGCGGCAGGCAATCGCCGACCAGCAGCAGGCCATGGCTGCCCAGTATGCCAAGGCCGCCGAGCAGGCGATGACGGCGCAGCGCGCGATGGCCCAGCGCATGGCCGACCAGCAAGCGGCTTACCTGGCCCAGGTCCAGTCGGGCCCCGCCCCGGTCGCCTCCCAGATGGGTCCCGACCCCTTCCAGGGCGGACCATTCGGTCCGTCGTTCGCGGGACGAGAGATACCGGCCATGCCGGAGCCGCCCGCCTTCCCGGAGATGCGGGCGCCGCGCTTCGAAGCCCCGCCGATGCCGGAGCTGTCCGCCCCGAGCTTCCCCGAGATGCCGGACTTCGAGACCACGGCCACCCCCGAATACCTGAACGACCGAATCAAGGAGATGGATGCCCACCGGACCCAGGCGAAACAGGAGATGGCGGCTCGCCGTGCGGCCCATAAGGAGATGAGCGAGCGGCGGCGCGCCGAGCATTCCTTGCGTGGCTTCGGTCCCCGTCCGGCGGGCTTTGGCCCGGGCGTCCCACCTGGCATGGGCGCGGGGAGCGGC
>JBGSOR010000425.1:0-4938 GCA_041738985.1 Chromatiaceae bacterium
GCGCGGCAGGGCCCCGGGATCAGCCGCCGGGATCTGCTCCGCGGCGGCTTCGGGCGACCGCATCGCAACTGCGAATAGCGCAGCTGGTCAGGGGTCGGCCACCGTGCGGACGCTAGCGTCTTTCAGTGGATTCCTCTGTTACTTGGAATGTAGTTTTCCCCTACACTCCACTGCCATCCGACGCACGATTGCCGCAACGCTCGGGCGCGGACGTGCCGCTTCCACCACTTGTGCGTGTCAATCCGCCGGGAGACTACCCACACTTGTTTAGATTCCTCCACTCTCTCTTCGCCCCGGGACCGCAATCGGTCGGCAGGATCGACTCGGCCCCCATTCGCGCGGCAGTAGAGCGCGTGGTGGACGGTGTAGATCCCCGTTATCGGGCGGTCCCGCACTATCGGCGGATCCTGTCCGGGCCGGTGGAGCGGGCGGTGGATTACCTCACGGTAAACGTGAGCTCCCTGCCACCGGCGATCGCGTTCGACCGATGCCGCTTCACCACGGACCCGAGCCTGCGTGCCTGGTTCCTGGGTCCCGATCATCTGCTGGAAACCTTGAGCTTCAGCCCCGCGGTGCAGCGCTACCTGCAGCAGACTCCCGGCAGCCCGCCTGCGGAGCTCTATGCGGCCTTGCGTATGGATCGGACGGAAAGGACCGTGCTGGGCATGGCCCTGGTGGGGGATCAGGTACTGAGGGACATCCCCCAGACTTCAGTGAGCTTTTCCAATCATCAGGTTGCTTTCCCGGCCGAAAGCGAGCTGGAGACCCGTCGGCAGGTCCAGGCTCGCGCATTCGATTACCTGATCGAAGTGGCCCGCCAGCACCTGGCCTCCATCCGCCTCCGTCGGGAGCAGTTGGAGCACCAAAGGCGGCGGATGCTGCAGACACGCCACCGGGCCTCCGCGGCTGGCCGGCCGGGCCCGGCCGCAGGCGGCAAGGGTGCGGCCGTCTTCGGGATGCGCAGCGAGCCGAGCGACGAGGCGAAGCTGCGAATGACCGAGGTCGAGCTGGGTCAGCTGCGTGCGGCCATCGCGACCATCTCCGACCAGCTCGCCCTGGTGGTCGCCATCCTGAACGAGCCCGCCCGCCACTTGCGACTTGACCGCGTCTCGCTTGCTCTCGACCACATGAACATCAAGGTGCCGCGGCACTTGCGTAAGGCGGCCGATACCCTGACGTTCAACGATGTCCTGATCGGTGGACAGCGCCGTATGACCATCGAATTGATCCGGTTTCCAAGCAAGGAGCTACGCCAACCGGCTGAGTTGCGCATCGGCGCCCTCTAAGGCTTGCATCGAGCCCGCTGGGCGGGCAAGCACCCACAGGATCCGAGCGACAGCCCCGGGGGCCTGCTGGCGCGTGCCCAGACCCGATCCGGGTTGCCGCCTCTACTCCCAGCACAGCAGCATTGCCCATGACCGCCTCCGCTTCCATTGCCCCCGCCGCTCTTGCCGAGCTCGATCTCGCCGCCATCCGCGCGCAGTTTCCGGTGCTGAGCACGCTGGCCGGCGGTCGCCCCCTGGTCTACCTGGACAACGCCGCCAGCGCCCAGAAGCCCATGGCGGTTATCGATGCGGTCGCCGATTACTACCGCTTTAAGCACGCCAATATCCATCGCGGCGCCTATCGGCTTTCACAGGAGGCGACCCGACTGTACGAAGCCGCCCGCGAGCGGGTGGCCCGATTCATCGGCGCCGACGAGGCCGCCGAATGCCTGTTCACGCGCGGCACCACGGAGTCCATCAACCTGGTTGCGGCCACCTGGTGCCGGGCGAACCTCAAGCCCGGGGACGAGATTGTCCTCTCCGAGCTGGAGCATCACTCCAATATCGTCCCCTGGCAGATGGCAGCCGAGCTGACCGGGGCGCGTATCCGCGTCATCCCCATCGACGACCGGGGCGCATTGCGGATGGAGGACTACCTTCGCTTGCTTTCTCGTCGCACCCGACTGGTGTCGGTGAATCAGGTCTCGAATGCACTGGGTACCGTGAACCCGGTCGCGGAGATCATCGCTGCTGCCCACGAGGTCGGTGCCCTCGTTCTCATCGACGGCGCCCAATGGGTCGCCCACGGACACACCGACGTACGGGCCCTGGATGCGGACTTCTATGCCTTCTCGGGACACAAGCTCTACGGACCCACCGGCATCGGCGTGCTCTACGGCAAGCGCCGGCTACTGGACGCCATGCCGCCTTACCAGGGCGGCGGGGACATGATCGAGCGGGTGACCTTCGAGCGGACCACCTACGCGGACCTGCCCAATAAGTACGAGGCCGGCACCCCCCATATCGCGGGAGCCATTGGGCTGGGGGTCGCCATCGAGTGGCTCGAGGAGATGGGGCTGGACCGGGTCGCGGCCCATGAGTCGCTCTTACTGCGCCATACCACCGAGCGGCTATCGGCTATCCCTGGGGTCCAGATCTTGGGCACGGCCCCACGGAAGGCGGGCGCCGTCTCTTGGATCGTGAACGACCCGCCCGTGGCCACCCTCGACATCGGGACCCAGCTGGACCTGGAAGGAATCTGCATACGTACCGGACACCATTGCTGCCAGCCCCTCATGGATCGGCTGGGCGTCGGCTCCACGGCCCGAGCGTCCTTCGGCGTCTATAACACCCTGGAAGAGATCGACCGCCTGGCGGACGCACTCGCCGCCATCGTGGAGCGGGCCAGGGCGACGCGCGCTACGGCGCCATCCGCCGGCTCGCCCGAGACCGCTGTCGCCTATCCGGGCGCCGTCGCCGATTCCCCCGAGTCCGCTGCCGCCGAGATCCAGGAGCTCTTCGACTGCCTGCCCGATTGGACCATGCGCTACCAGCAAATCATCGATCTCGGCCAGCGCCTGCCCCCCATACCCGCCGCATTCAAGACTCAGGCCAACTCTGTCTCTGGCTGCCAGAGTCAGGTCCATCTCGCCGCCCGCGTGCGTCCCGGTACCGCGGACACCATCGAGTTTCTTGCGGACAGCGACGCAGAGATCGTATCCGGGCTCATCGCACTCTTGCAGCAGCTGTTCTCCGGCCAGCGCGCCTCAGCCATCCTTGCCTTTGACGCGCCCAAGTTTTTTGCCCAGCTCGGGCTCGACCAGCATCTCAGCCTGACCCGGCGCAACGGACTCGCCGCCATGCTCCAGCGTATTCGTCAGCTTGCGTCGCAGCAGGTGGGGGAGGGGGCGTCGGTCTAGTCGAGTCCATTGGCGCTGTGCCCGATCGGGAACAACGCGTGACAGAAGAGATTCGAATCGGTGTGAGCGGAATGACCTGCGCCTCCTGCGTCGCGCGGGTAGAGCGGGCCATCTTGCGGCAGCCGGGGGTCGAGTCGGCCGAGGTCAACCTGGCGGCGGAGACAGCGGTCGTTCGGTTCGACCGGGCCGAGGTCCCGCAGCTGCTGGACGCCGTCCGCGGGTCCGGCTACGAGCCCGTTCTCGAGTCCGCGAACATAGGGATTCGGGGTATGACCTGTGCGTCCTGCGTGGCCCGTGTCGAACGGGCCGTCAGGGCACAGCCCGGGGTGGTCGCCGTGTCGGTCAACCTGAGCACCGAGTCTGCCAACGTCGATTACCTGCCCGCTACCCTCAGCCGTGAGCGCATCGCCCAGGCAATCCGCGAGGCGGGATACCAGCCGCTGGAGGAGGAGCAAAGACAAGACGCGACCGCCGCCGGGCAGGCGAGAGACCTCGCTGGACTGGGTCGGGATCTCGTCGTAGCGGCGGCTTTGACCGTGCCGTTGGCGCTGCTGAGTATGGGACGCATGCTTCTGTCGGAGCACGGCCGCGAGCCCGAGGTTCTTTGGGGTTGGCTGGAGCTTGTCCTGGCGACCCCGGTGCTCCTGTGGTCCGGACGGCGATTCCTGACCTCGGGCTGGGCGGAGCTGCGTCACCTCGCCCCCGGAATGAACAGCCTGGTCATGATCGGCAGCTCTGCGGCCTACCTCTATTCCGTCGTCTCGCTGACCCTGCCCGGCATCTTCCCCCCAGGCACAGCCAACCTCTATTTCGAGGCGGCGGCGGTCATCGTGACCTTCATCTTGCTGGGACGCTATCTGGAGGCACTGGCCAAGGGCCGAACCTCCGAGGCGATCCGCCGACTGGTGCGTCTCCAGCCCAAGACGGCCAGGGTGGTTCGCCCCGACGGAGAGGCGGAGATACCCGCCTCGGCCGTGGTACCGGGCGATCTGATCGCGGTGCGGCCCGGGGAGCGCATCCCGGTGGACGGGACACTGACCGAGGGCGCCAGTCATATCGACGAATCCATGATCAGCGGGGAGCCTCTTCCAGTCCGCAAGGGTCCAGGGGACCCGGTGGTGGGTGCCACGGTCAACGGGACCGGTGCCTTCCGTTACCGCGCCACGCGTGTCGGGGCAGACATGGTGCTGGCCCAGATCGTCCGACTGGTCGAGAACGTCCAGGCCGCAAAGCTACCCATCCAGCGGATGGCGGACCGCATTGCTTCGGTCTTCGTGCCCGTGGTCATGGGGACAGCTCTGGCGACCTTCGGAGTCTGGCTTTGGGTCGGTCCGGCACCGTCGCTGACTTATGCTTTCGTGGCGGCGGTCAGCGTCCTCCTGATCGCGTGCCCCTGCGCCATGGGGCTCGCCACGCCGACCGCGATCATGGTCGGTACAGGCCGCGGTGCGGCCCTGGGAATCCTCTTCCGCCGAGGGACCGCACTGGAGACGTTGGCGCGCGTCAATCACGTGGTGCTGGATAAGACCGGAACCCTGACCGAGGGGCGTCCGGCCCTGACTGACCTCTACGCCTTCGGCACGACCGAGGATTCGGCCCTGGCCCTAGCTGCCGCCGTGGAGCGACATAGCGAGCATCCGATCGGCGCCGCCATTGTCCAGGCCGCGCAGGGGAGGGGGCTCGTGGCTCCGACGGCGACCGCAATCGAGGCCGTCCCCGGCTTTGGCATCCAGGCCCGAGTCGACGGCCGCCCG
>JBGSOR010000429.1:0-9018 GCA_041738985.1 Chromatiaceae bacterium
GCCGCTACCTGGGGTTCGAGTCCCTGTTCCCGGGCGGCGAGGGCCTGGTGCCCGACGCGGCGGATTGTGCCCCGGCGGCCGCCGTGGCACGGTTGGCGATGGAGGCGCAATCCCAATGAAAGAGAATCACGTGTTGCCGCGAATGAACGCAGATCATGTAGGAGCGCCGCCCTCGGCGCGACTGGCGCCTTCTCGTGCGTTTCGCGCGGGCTGATTGCGGACTTCAGGATGGCCTCTGCGATGCCAACGCCCCACATCCGGGACCTGCCTTATCGCCCGGACAGCGCCCCGCTGGCCCAGGCGCTGCTCGGGCACGCCTGGCCGGTCTTCTTAGACAGCGGCCGGCCCGCATGCGATCAAGGGCGCTACGACATCCTGGCGGCGGACCCCGGTACCGTGCTCGTGACCCGCGGCCAGCGCACCGAGATCCGCTCCGGGGGCGCGGTCCGGCATTCCCTCGCGGACCCCTTCGGCCTGCTGGCGCAGGAGCTTGGACCCCAGCGTCCGGGCCTCCCGGACCTACCCTTCGCGGGTGGGGCCATCGGCTATTTCGGCTACGACCTGGCCCGCCGCCTCGAGCGCCTGCCGAGCCTGGCCCAGGACGGGGAAGGCATCCCGGACATGGCGGTCGGGATCTACGACTGGGCCCTGGTGGTGGATCACGCCGAGCGGCGCACCCGGCTGGTGGGTCGGGACCCAGCCTGTCTCGATGAGTACCAGGGGCTTTTCGCCGCCGCTTTGATGGGCCGGCGGACCGCCCGCCGCCACGGGGCCTTCCGAGTCCTGGAGCCAATCCGATCCAACCTGAGCCACGGGGACTACCTCCAGGCCGTTGCCCGCATCCAGCACTATCTGCTGGAGGGCGACTGCTATCAGGTCAACCTGGCCCAGCGCTTCTCCGCCCGGGCCGAGGGGGACCCCTGGCAGGCCTACCTGGGACTGCGTGCCGTCAACGCCGCCCCCTTCGGGGCCTATCTGGAGTCCCCGGACTGGGCGATCTTAAGCTCCTCGCCGGAGCGCTTCCTGCGGGTCGCGGACGGTGCGGTGGAGACCAAGCCCATCAAAGGCACCCGGCCCCGGGGGCGTGACCCTATCGAGGACCTGCTGCTGGCGGAGACCCTGCGCCACAGCCCCAAGGACCGGGCGGAGAATCTGATGATCGTGGACCTGTTGCGCAACGACCTGGGGAAGGTGTGCGCCATCGGCAGCATCCACTGCCCAAGGCTGTTCGACGTGGAGACCTATGTCCGGGTCCATCATCTGGTCAGCACGGTGCGCGGGCGGCTCGCGGAGGGCCGTACCGCCGTCGATCTGCTCCGGGCCTGCTTCCCCGGGGGCTCGATCACCGGGGCCCCGAAGCTGCGCGCCATGGAGGTCATCGAGGAGCTGGAGCCCCACCGCCGCGGGGTCTATTGCGGTGCCATCGGGTACCTGGGGTTCGACGGCTCCATGGACACCAACATCGCCATCCGCACCCTGGTCCACTCGGGCGGCATCGCCCGGCTCTGGGCTGGGGGCGGAATCGTGGCGGACTCCCATCCGGAGTCCGAATACCGGGAGACCTACCACAAGGCCGGTCCCCTGTTGGATCTGCTCGAGCGCCTGCGCCTGGACCCTGTGGCCCGATCATGTGGATAGTGAAGCTTGGCGGCAGCCTGGCCGGGTCGGACCTGCTGCGGCCATGGCTCGCCGCGCTGGCGGGCCGGTCTGACCTGGTCCTGGTCCCCGGGGGTGGACCCTTCGCCGATGCGGTGCGTGCAGTGCAGCCGAAGCTGGGGTTCGACGATGCGACCGCACACCACCTGGCCATGCTCGCCATGGAGCAGTACGGCCGGGCACTCTGCGCCTTGCAGCCCGGGCTGGCCCCCGCGGCCAACCCCGAAGAGATCCTGAATCGTCTCGGCTGCGGGCTGACCCCGGTCTGGGTGCCGGCCACCATGGTCCTGGCGGACGCCGGCCTGCACCGGGGCTGGGACCTGACCTCCGATTCCCTGGCCGCCTGGCTTTGTGGCCGGTTGGGGGCCAAGGCCCTGCTGCTTGTCAAGTCCTGCGCCCTGCCCTCGGGTCCTCCCTGCCTGGAGACACTGGCCCGGGCCGGGATCGTCGATCCGCTACTCGCGCAGACCGCACGCACGGCCGCCGTACCCGTCCATCTCGTCTCGGGCGACGATCTGGCCGCCCTGAACGACCTGCTGGATGGGCCGCCCCAGGCAAGGTCAACGGCGACGGTTTCCGACTTGGGCCCCGGGAGGCATGACCTGCCCGCCTAGGGCGAGGCCCTGGAGGGCATCGGCAGAGAACAGCCCTGAGAGCGAAAGGGGCGTGACATAGGCCGGGGCGGGACCGCACCGCCCGCGGGCCGGCGGGGTGCGATCTCCCGGCTCCACGACAGAACCAGGCGACACCGAAGCCGGCCGGCAGCGCACCCTGCGCATCGACGCCCGGCAGAGCGTCGCCGCGCTTGATTACACTGAACGATTATGGGGAAATCGATGAGGCAACTCGGACTCGCGGGTCTTCTGGCAGTCATTTCCGCTGGCAGCGCTTGGGACGGCGCGGCGGCAGAATCCGAGGACGCCGGTACCACCGGCAAGGCAAGCGACGGCGAAGAGGTCTCCACCCTAGCCCCGGTGGTGGTGACCGCGACCCGCCGAGGCGAGAGCAACCGAGACCTGCCGGTCTCCATCGATGCGCTTCAGAAGCCCACGATCCAGAACCAAACCCGCCGGGTCCTGGTCTCCGAGGTCCTGCCCCGGGTGCCGGGGACCGCAGTCGGCAACCGCGGGACCTTCGCCCAGGAGGAGCAGATCCAGATCCGCGGCTTCGGCGCCCAGTCCCAGTTCGGTACCCGGGGCGTCAAGCTGGTGGCGGACGGTATCCCAGCGAGCACCCCGGACGGCCAGGGGGGGCCCGGACTCTTCGACCTGGGGTCGGCCCAGGACATCGAGGTCATGCGCGGGGCCTTCTCCGCCCTCTATGGCAACCATTCGGGCGGCGTCGTCCAGATCTTCACCGAGGAAGGGCCGCCGGAGCCGACCCTGACCCTGAGGGCCATGGCCGGGAGCTATAACGCCTGGGTGGCCGGTCTGAACCTGGGCGGCCAGCAAGGACCCATGAACTACGTCCTCGACACCTACCGCATGGAGACAGACGGCTACCGGGACTGGAGCGCTGCCCAGAAGGACCAGGCCAACGCCCGGCTCCGCTTCGACCTGGGCAACGGCGGCAAGCTGACCCTGGTGGCCAATTATCTCAACCTGCCCGATAGCCAGGACCCCCTGGGACTCACCGCCGCCCAGGTCCAGCAAGACCGGCGTCAGGCCCAGCCCGTCGCACTCGAGTACCAGACCCGCCGCACCCTGGACAACCTGCAAGGGGGCCTGGTCTACGAGCAGCCTCTCACGGATCGGGACACCCTGCATGCGACGGTCTACCTGGGGACGCGCAGCAACGAGCAATACCTGGCCGTGCCCCTTGTCAACCAGAACGCGATCACCGCCTCGGGAGGCGTTAGCACGTTCGAGCGCCAGTTCGCCGGGGGCAATCTGTGGTGGGGCCACGACACAACCCTGATCGGTGGCCCGCTCAAGCTGATGCTGGGCGGGGAGTACGAGGGATCGTCAGACGATCGCAAGGGCTATATCAACCGCCTCGGGAACCAGGCGGAGCTCAAGCGGGATGAGGTGGACAGCGTCGCCGGCTGGGGGACCTTCCTCCAGGCGGAATGGAAACCGGCCGAGCGTTGGGCTCTGGACCTGGGACTGCGCTATACGGAGGTCCGCTTCGATTCGGACGACAGCTTCATCTGCACCACGACCCTGGTAACCGCACCGGGGAGCCGACCCGGGTTTTGCAGTGGCTCCACCGTTCGCGTTACCGCGACCAGCTTCAACCCGGACGACAGCGGCAGCCAGCGCTACGACGCCTGGACCCCGGCCCTGGGGCTGGTCTACAGCCTGACGCCGGATCTCAACCTCTATGCCAACGTCGGGAAGACCTTCGAGACACCCACCTTCCCGGAGCTGGCCTATCGGCCCGACGGGGGCTCCGGCCTCAACTTCGCCCTGGAGGCCGCCACAAGCTGGCACTACGAGATCGGCGCCAAGCTCCAGCTGCCCGCAGAGACCCGCCTGAACCTGGCCCTGTTCCAGATCGACAGCGAGAACGAGCTGACCGTGGCGACCAGTATCGGTGGGCGCACCACCTACCAGAACACCCCGTCCTCCCGGCGCCGCGGGGCGGAGCTGATGCTGGAGACCGACCTGGGCCGGGGATTCGCCGGCTATGTGGCGGCGACCTATCTGGACGCGGAGATCACGCAGGGCTATCTGGGCTGCACCGGCGTCCCGTGCCGGACCCTGGCACCGCTGCAAAATGTCGCCGCCGTGCCCGCTGGCAACCGCGTCCCCGGGATCGCCCCCTTCAGCCTGTTCGGCGAGCTGTCCTACGAATATGTCCCCTGGGGCTTCGACGCGGCGCTTGATGTCTACGGGCAGGGCAAGGTCTACGTGAACGACCTCAATACGGAGACCGCCGACGCGTATTGGACGGTCGGCCTGCGCGGCGGATTCAAGCAGAGCCTTGGCCGGCTGGAGCTCGCCGAGCTCGCCCGCGTCAACAACCTCTTCGACGAGGAGTACAGCGGTGCAGTCAACGTCAACGACTCCAACGGCCGCTATTACTACCCGGCCTCGGGGATCAACTACCTGGTAGGGCTGAGCCTCGCCTACGTCTTCTAATCCGTAGCGCCCGCCACGGGATGGCGGGGCCGGGACGGATCGGCGCGTCGGTGCAGGAGCCGCGGATTCCAGGCGGTACCGACTGCGGTGGGCGAGCGGCCGCCTCCGACGCCGGGCCCTGGATAGATCAGCCCGGGGCGGGCTGCGGGCCGTTGGACAATCCGCTTGCGTCGAGCTCCAGATTGGCCCGGCGCCCGGTCGCGCGGATGAATGGGCCCAGGGTAAGTCCCTGCACCAGGATCGAAAATACGACCACGATGTAGGTCACCGAGACCAGCAGGTCTCGGGCCTCCCCGTGTGGCAGGGCCAGGGCCATCGCCACCGAGATGCCGCCGCGCAACCCGCCCCAGGTCAGGATCGCGATCGCGCCTGGGGAGTAGGTGCGAAACCGGGATAGGGCTGCGAGCGGCAGCCCGGTGCTGACGGCCCGGGCGACCAGCACCAGGGGGATGGCCAACAGGCCGGCGACGAAGATCGACCCGGTCATGGTCAGCACCATGACCTCGAGCCCGATCAGCACGAATAGCACCGCGTTCAAGATCTCGTCGACCAGCTCCCAAAAGGCGTCGACATACCGCATGGTCTCGGCCGACCAGACCCCTACGCGGGCCAGATTGCCGATCAACAAACCGGCGATGACGACGGTAATGGGCGCCGAGACGTGCCAATGCTCGGCCACCGCATAGGCGCCGCTCGCCACCGCCAGGGTAATCAGCACCTCCACTTGATAGTGATCGATGCTGCGCATCATCAGATAGGCGAGTCCGCCGCTCAGCAGCCCCAAGACGAGGCCACCCAGGGCCTCCTTCAGGAACACCCCCAAGAAGATGCCGACATGCATCTCCTCGCCGCCGACGGCGATCTTCACGAGCACCAGGAAGAGCACCACGGCCACGCCGTCGTTGAATAGAGACTCGCCGGTGATTTTTGTCTCCAGGCTCTTGGGCGCCGCGGCCTGCCTCAGGATGCTCAGGACCGCGATCGGGTCTGTCGGCGAGATCAAGGCGCCGAACAGCATGCAATAGATCAGGGGGACATGGAGTCCGACCACGTAAAACAGCAGCCAGGCGCCGAGGCCGACCAGCACGGTGGAGATGACCACGCCCAGGCTCGCCAGCAGCAGGATCGACCATTTGTGCCGGGCGAGATCCGAGAGCCTGACGTGCAGGGCCCCGGCAAAGAGCAGAAAGCCCAGCATGCCGTGCAGCACGGTCTCGTCGAAGGGGATGCTGCCGAGCATCCGCTTGACGTCCTGCTCCAGTCCTTCGCTGCCGGGGATCGGCAAGAGGAGCGTCAGGGACATCAGGAGCGCGATCAGCATCAGGCCGATCGCGGTCGGTAGCTTCAGGAAGCGGTAGTTGAACCAGCTGAATAAAGCGGACAGTGTGATCAGGATGGCGATAACGTCGAAGAGTCTCACGGCCTAGTCCGCTCCCATGTCGCCTGCGTAAAGGTCATCGGGCGATCCTATCTTGAAAACGGGAGCCCTGCCTCCGGAATTGTGCGGCCATGTCGTGCATACGAGCGGGCGGCATCTCCTGAGACGCTTCCCTACCAACGGCGCTCCGGTCGGGGGACAGGAGCTCGCGTACCCGGCGTCGACTCAGGGGTTGCCCCGCGGCTCGCGGGTCAGCATCGGCGGCAGCGGTCGGTCGCCAGCCGAGCATCGCGGCCGCCGAGTCCCGCAGATCGCCAGTGGATCGGCCGCCATGGTCGCCGTCGGAGAGGGGGGAAGACCGACGGGAAACAGGCTCCGCCGCGCGGCAATAGCTCAGCCGCCGGAGTCGAGCCGGACGCTGGAGACGCCGTTGGACAAGTGTTGCAAACGCCCCTTCAGTATGCCTGCCGGCCACTGGCACGGCCTCACTTGACCCTGCGGGCATGGGTCTCTTATCCTCACGTACCGTTCCGCCATAGCCCCCCATTCTCGTATTCCATCGCTCGGAGAGCCTTATCGTGAAAGCATCGAAGATACTGGTGTCGTTGCCGCTTGCCTTTACTCTATCGGCCAGCTGTTTTGCCAAGACCGAAATCGGCATCGGCGAGCTAAAAGCCAACCCGCGATCGTATGAAGGCAAGCAAGTCACCCTGCAATGCCTGATACGCTCCGCAGATCTCGGATCCGTCTATTGCGGCCAGGGCGATAAGAGCATCTCGTTAAGCTCCAAGACAATGGACAAATCGAGCCTGAAATTTGCATTAGCTAACTGTGCGAAGCCGAAGGAATCCGACAACGACCCCAAATGCCAGAGCGTTACAGTCACCGCCAAGCTCAAAGACGCGACGAGACCCGGCTGGTTGGATAATGCGAAATTGAAGTTCAAGACCAAATAGCGATTCCATTCAATAGCCCAGCGAATCGCCGGCAATACGGACAGCCAGTGCCTGGCTGGCCGTAGAGCCGGCGACTACCGGGCCGCCGATCGACTCACGCGGAAAGAAGTCCCTCCGCGACTCGCCTTGGGCTTTTTTTCCTCGAATCCATCGATGCGAAAACAGCCTGAGTCGCTGCCCTCAGCTTAGCCTTTCTCGCCGGCTCGGCCGGTCGGCACGATTCGCAACAGCCGCCCGTCCCGCTCGTCGGTCAGGACATAGGGGAACCCGTCGGGCCCCTGGCGTACGTCGCGCACCCGCGCCCCGATGCTGAGCTTCTCCTCGCCGATCGTCTGCTCCCCGTCCAGGTCGATCCGGCGGACTTGACCGAATTTCAACGATCCGGCGAGGAGATCTCCCTGCCAGGCAGGAAAGGCTGTTCCCGTGTAGTAGGCAAGCCCGCTGGGTGCGATGGAGGGGGTCCAGACGAGCCGGGGATCCGCCATGCCGGGACGGCTGGTCTCGTCAGCGACCCGAGGTCCCCAATACTCCAGGCTGTAGCTCACCACAGGCCAGCCATAGTTGGTACCGCCGAGTATGACGTTCAGTTCGTCCCCGCCCTGCGACGCGTGCTCGGTGGCCCAGACCCGGCCGGAGCTTGGGTCGCGGGCGAGGCCCTGAATGTTGCGATGGCCCAGGGTCCAGACCTCGGGCCGCGCCCCGGCCCGGGCGGCGAGCGGGTTCCCTGGGAAGGGACGGCCGTCGTCGCGCAGTCGCAGGATCTTGCCGAATAGCGCACCGGGATTCTGGGCCTGCTTGCGGATATGGTCCCCACGGATCGAGATGGGCGGGTTACCGCCGTCGCCGACACTCATCAGGAGCGAGGCGTCCGGGAGCCAGAGGAGTCGGGAGCCGAAGTGCTGGAGTCCGGACTTGAGATCCGGGTTGCGGAAGATGACCTCCACCCCGTCGAGCCGCCCCTCGCCGAGCCTGCCCCGTGCCAGCGCGGTGCGGTTGGCTTCCGATGACCCCTCGGAAAAGGTGAAATAGACGAGCCGGTTCTCCGCGAACCGGGGGTGCAGGGCCAGATCCATCAGACCGCCCTGACCCTGGGCCAGGACCGGGGGTAGCCCCGCGATGGGCCTGGGCTCCAGGCGGCCGCTGCGCACCAGCCGCAGCCGCCCCGGGCGCTCGGTCACCAGCATTCGGCCGTCAGCCAGAAACTGCAGCCCCCAAGGGTACTCGAGGCCGCTTGTGAGCGTCTCGACTTTGAGCTTCGTCGCTGGCTGCGCCGGAGCTTTCGTGAGGGTCCGCGCCTCGGCCTCGTGGGTCGTCCAAGCCATCCCGGCGGATGCTCCCATCAACAATCCCGCCGTGAACAACGACACAGTCCGGTGCAGAGATCGATAAACCATTTGAACCCTCTGAAATCTATTTCCACACAGTCACACCGCTGTTTCCGGGCGGATCGATGGCAGCGGATGGTGCATCGACCGTTCGCGCCCCGCGGCCGCCAGTCGCTGCACAAGCCGGTCTGGCCCTGGAAGCAGCCCCTGCTCGAACGCGATCGGGATGAGCTCAGAGCAAGTACGCGCCAACAGTTCGCCGGGTTCCAGCAGAAAGTCCGGGTTGGATGGCTTGCCGAACGCCTCTTGCCCTCGGGCGAAGGTTTCGTAGATCAGCAGCCCACCCGGAGCGACAGCGGATACGATCACAGGAAACAGCGGCCGCCACAAATAATTGGTAACGATCACAACATCGTATGTTTTGCCCGCAAACGGCGGAGCCGTCGCCGTGGCACCCCGGTCCGTTTCCATATCAGCCGCGACAATCTCGACCATCGGCTGACCCGCCAAGTCCGCCATCTGCGCCACATTTCGATCAACGGCCGTTACGATGTAGCCGCGTGCCAGCGCCAACCGGGTATGCCGCCCTCCGCCGCACGCAACGTCGAGCAGCCGCTGCC
>JBGSOR010000472.1:0-1622 GCA_041738985.1 Chromatiaceae bacterium
AAGAAGATGCCTGCCGGCTGGACCTGGACGAGGCTGGGCTCGCCGAGCTCGTGGCCGACTTCGTGGTCCCCCGCCACCGGGCCGTGATGCAGGCCGCCGATCCAGCGTCCGCGCTCAAGGCCCTGGGCGCCTATCGGATACTGACCGCCGTGCGCGATGGGCCCTTCGGGCTGCACGCGGTCAACCGGCTGGCGGAGCAGGCCCTGACCGCCGCTGGACTGATCCGGCCGGAGGGCGCGCGCTACGCGGGTCGCCCCGTGCTGGTGACCGCCAACGACTACGAGCTGAGGCTCTACAACGGAGATCTCGGTCTCCTGCTGCCGGATCCGGAGGCGGATGGGTACCTACGCGCCTGGTTCGAGACCGCGGAAGGTCTGCGTCGGCTCTCCCCCCATCGGCTGCCGGAGGTGGAGACCCTCTTCGCCATGACGGTGCACAAGAGCCAGGGGTCGGAATTCGACGAGGTCGCCTTGGTGCTGCCCTGTCAGGACAGTCGGGCGGTAACGCGCGAGCTGATCTACACCGGCATCACGCGCGCGCGTCAACGGGTTACACTGATCGGCAGTGCGGTTCGGCTCGCCGAGGGGGTGGGTCGACCCGTGCGGCGCTCCTCGGGGCTCTACGATGCACTGTGGTCGCGGCCGACGGAATCGGCCGCTATGGGCGCGACTTCGCTCGATTAGTCAACCGTTATTTGGGCATCAGGTGATTCCAGCGGGCTTATCCGTCTGCCGCGGCAGCTCCGATCGGAGCATCGGCGAGTCCGGCCTTGGCGGTGGCACTGGCTCGGGTGGGCGGGGCGGACAGTATCTCGCGGTAGACCCACCCCTGCAGTCCGTTCCTGGGCTCCTGGATGCAATCCGACCCTGGATGACCCTGGACACCTCGGCGGCGGACCGAGGACGAATGCAGGGGGCCCCGGTCGGCTGGTCCTGCTTTCCCCAAGGGGACTACTATTTCGTTGCCCGAGTGGGCGTCGTTCGCCCGGGCAACACCGGTGGGGCGGAGCGCAGGGCGGGGTGGTTTGCCCATGGCCGGGCCTGGCCCACGGACGCATTCGCCCCGGACTTCGATCCTGGGCTCTACCTGGGAAACGGGGCGGCCTTCCTCCACCAGGGATGTGAGGAGGGGACCGAGATGGCTCCGGGCCTACCGCCTCCGAGCGTCGAGCCTCTGGACCCTATCCTGGCAGGCCGGGGGCTCGCCGTCTCTTTGCTCGCGCACCTATTTCACGGGATGGCAACCGGCTATCCGACCATCCTGGCGGTGCCGGTGGCGTCCTTCGCGGCGGACTCGTCGCTGGCGCGGATCGTCGCCTTTGCCCGCGGTGCGCTTCCGAGCCGGCTCTCCCGTCGCTGTCGCATTCGGATCTTCGCCCGCGATCCCGGTCTCTTCCTCGGTCCAGCCGCGCCCTCCGGCCCCGCGGATCTGCTGGTGATCCCGGAAGACCTGTCCGTCCTCGCCCTGATGGCGGCCGGGCGGCGGGCCCTGCTCCTCGATGCCCAGGGCGAACGGCACCACGGGCCCGAGCCAGACGGCGGCCTGACCGATTATGCCCGTGCCGTGCTGGAAGGCGTCCAGCGATTTCCCACCCACTTGACCCGGTTCGCCGAGCGCGTCGA
>JBGSOR010000473.1:0-1659 GCA_041738985.1 Chromatiaceae bacterium
GGCGGCGGCCACGCTCGGTCCGGTCGGCTGGGCTCAGGTCCGTCCGGTCTGCCGCTCGCGCGTCTCGCGGCGCTCCTGCGCCTCCACCGAGAGCGTGGCGACGGGACGGGCCTCCAGGCGCGCAAGGCCGATAGGCTCGCCGGTCTCCTCGCAGTAGCCATAGGTGCCGTCGTCGATGCGGTCGAGTGCCGCGTCGATCTTATGCAGCAGCTTGCGACAGCGGTCGCGGGTGCGCAGGTCCAAGGCTTGTTCGGCCTCGCGCGTGGCGCGATCAAGCTCGTCACCGACCTCACGATGGCTCGCGTCGCGCAGTTGGGCCAGGGTTCCCTCCGCTTCTTCGAGCAACGCCTGGCGCCACTCCAGCAGTTGGCGCCGGAAGTAGATCCGTTGGCGCGGGTTCATGTACGGCTCCTGCGCATCAGGCCGATATCCCGGCGGCAGGTCGGTTGGATCGTCCGGCATCGCTTGTGCCTCTTGAAGTTTGGTCGCGCGGCGCGGGTCAATTGTTGACCTTTTCAGTTATTGTTATAACATAACTTACCGACCGGGCCGCAAGACCCGCCCGATTCCATTTCAAGGTCCGCAGACGCACTGCCGCGTTCGCCAGCGAACCTGCCAGCTCACCCCGATCCTCCAAGCCAACCGACTGCGCACAGGCGAGCGAGGCAACCCGACACCCACGACTCCAGACTGCCTGCCACCGTCTTGTCCGGCTTTCTCGGTAGCCGCAAGACCACCGTCCTGAATCATTTGGTGCACCAGCCCGCACGCGCGCGCACCCTGGTCATCATCAACGAGCTCGGCGAGGTGGGGCTGGATCGCCTGCTGGTGAGCCGCGTCGACGACGACACCGTGGTCGAGATGAGCAGCGGCTGTCTGTGCTGCACCGTGCGCGGCGACCTGATCGCCACGCTGAAGGACGCGACCTGGCGCTTTTCGCGCGGCGGCGAGCGCCAGTTCGACCGGGTGGTCAGGCGACCGGCTCATGCTCGACTGCCCGCCAGCCACGAAGCGATCATGAGTGGCTTCGCGCCTAGGTCGAGCGGTCGGATGCGAGTAGGATGCAACGTCCGAGGATGAACGACTTCTACACGGCACGCTGGAGCGGTGTGCGCGGGATCGAAGGCGCCGCGTAGCACATCCAGGAGGACACGATGCGCTTTGCCGACATTGCGGCATTCGAACAACGGCCATTGCCGGATCCGGACCAAGCGTATCTGGCCAGCGACACCGGCACGGCGGGCTAGCCCCGATATCCATGTCCCAGACCCCCGCAAAGAGCGCCGACCCTCTGACGCAATCCGATGGCCCGGCGATCGCGATCCGTGATCTCTCGTTTCGCTGGCGAGCGGACCGACCGTCGGTGCTGACCCTCGATACCCTGGAGATCAAGCCCGGCGAACGGGTCTTCATCGAGGGACCGAGCGGCAGCGGTAAGACCACCCTGTTGAGTCTTTTGGCCGGCGTGGTGAAGGCCGAGCAGGGGAGCCTGCGCATTCTCGAGCAGCCGCTGGAGCGCATGGGTGCCGTCCGGCGCGATCACTTCCGGGCCGACCATGTCGGCTATGTCTTTCAGATGTTCAATCTGATCCCTTATCTGTCGCTGGTCGAGAACGTGACCTTGCCCTGCCGCTTCTCGCGGCTGCGTCGGGCGCGCGT
>JBGSOR010000555.1:0-7830 GCA_041738985.1 Chromatiaceae bacterium
ATGGAGAAGGTCGGCAAGGAAGGCGTCATCACCGTCGAAGAGGGCAAGTCCCTGCACAACGAGCTGGACGTGGTCGAGGGCATGCAGTTCGACCGCGGCTACCTTTCCCCCTACTTCATCAACAACCAGCAGAGCCAGAGCGCCGAGCTGGAAGACCCCTATATCCTCCTGCACGACAAGAAGATCTCGAATATCCGGGACCTGCTACCCGTGCTGGAGGCGGTCGCCAAGTCCGGCCGTCCGCTCCTCATCGTCGCCGAGGACGTCGAGGGCGAGGCGCTGGCGACCCTGGTGGTCAACACCATCCGTGGCATCATCAAGGTCTGCGCCGTCAAGGCCCCGGGCTTCGGCGACCGCCGCAAGGCCATGCTCCAGGACATCGCCATCCTGACCGGCGCCACCGTGATTGCGGAAGAGGTCGGGCTGTCGCTGGAGAAGGCGACCCTCAACGAGCTGGGTACCGCCAAGAAGATCCAGGTCGGCAAGGAAGAGACCACCATCATCGACGGTGCCGGCACTGAGTCCGACATCAAGGCGCGTTGCGAGCAGATTCGCCAGCAGGTCGAAGAGACTACCTCCGATTACGACCGTGAGAAGCTTCAGGAGCGCCTCGCCAAGCTGGCCGGCGGTGTGGCCGTCATCAAGGTCGGTGCCGCCACTGAAGTCGAGATGAAGGAGAAGAAGGCGCGCGTCGAAGACGCCCTGCACGCCACCCGTGCGGCGGTCGAGGAAGGCATCGTCCCCGGCGGCGGCGTCGCTCTCGTGCGTGCCTACAAGGCGAGCGGCGGGCTCAAGGGCAGCAACCACGACCAGGACGTGGGGATCGGCATCGCCCGTCGCGCGATGGAAGAGCCCTTGCGCCAGATCGTCGCCAATGCTGGCGCCGAGCCCTCTGTGGTCCTGCAGAAGGTCGCCGAGGGCGAGGGCAACTACGGCTACAACGCCGCTAACGGCGAGTACGGCGACCTGGTCGAGATGGGCATCCTCGACCCCACCAAGGTCGCTCGCTCCGCCCTGCAGAACGCCGCCTCCGTGGCGGGCCTCATGATCACCACCGAGGCCATGGTGGCAGAGGCGCCTAAGGAGGATAAGCCCGCCATGCCCGGCGGCGGCGGGATGGGCGGCATGGGCGACATGGATTACTGATCGCCCTTCGTCTGTCCCGGACTTCCTGCAGGGACATCCGAAACGGCCCCGCCTCGGCGGGGCTTTCTTTTAGCTTTCCGTGCCAGGGCTTAGGACCCTAGGGCGGCATTTCACTGACCAAGACGCCGGCCTCGATCATCCGTTCGGGACAGTTGTTCGCTTGACAGCCGACTTTTAGGCTCTAGTATTGGCACTCTTCGCCAGCGAGTGCTAACAATTCGCCTGCCGCGCTGTCCCGGTCACCCCACAGATATCGCAAACCACGAGGAAGATCTGATGAATATCCGTCCTTTGCACGACCGCGTCGTCGTCCGTCGCCTGGAAGAGGAGCGCACCACCGCGGGCGGGATCGTGATCCCCGATACCGCCGCCGAGAAGCCGATCCAGGGCGAGGTGCTTGCCGTGGGCAACGGCAAGGTCCTGGACAACGGCGAGAGTCGGCCCGTCGACGTGAAGGTTGGCGACCGTGTGCTGTTCGGGAAGTACTCCGGCACCGAGGTCAAGCTCGACGGCGAGACCCTCCTCGTGATGCGCGAAGACGACATCATGGGCGTCGTCGAGGCCTAAGCTCCCCGCGACCCCTTCCGGTCGGTATCCCTATTCTTTATATCTTTAACGAATCCCCCCGAGGTATTTCCCGATGAGCGCAAAAGACGTGAAATTCGGCGGCGACGCCCGTGCCCGTATGATGGAAGGCGTGAACATCCTGGCCGACGCGGTCAAGGTGACCCTGGGTCCCAAGGGCCGTAACGTGGTGCTGGAGAAGTCCTTCGGCGCCCCGACCGTGACCAAGGACGGCGTGTCCGTGGCCAAGGAGATCGAGCTCAAGGACAAGTTCCAGAACATGGGCGCCCAGATGGTGAAGGAGGTCGCCTCCCACACCTCCGACGTGGCCGGCGACGGTACCACCACCGCGACCGTGCTCGCCCAGGCGATGGTGCGCGAGGGCCTCAAGGCCGTCGCCGCGGGCATGAACCCGATGGATCTCAAGCGCGGCATCGAGCAGTCCGTGACTGCCGCCACCGAGCAGCTCAAGTCCATGTCCAAGCCCTGTACCGAGACCAAGGCGATCGCCCAGGTCGGCAGCATCTCCGCCAACGCCGACGAGTCGATCGGCGAGATCATTGCCCAGGCGATGGAGAAGGTCGGCAAGGAAGGCGTCATCACCGTCGAAGAGGGCAAGTCGCTGCATAACGAGCTCGACGTCGTCGAGGGCATGCAGTTCGACCGCGGCTATCTCTCACCCTACTTCATCAACAACCAGCAGAGCCAGAGCTCCGAGCTGGAGGACCCCTTCGTCCTCCTGCACGACAAGAAGATCAGCAACATCCGCGATCTGCTCCCCGTATTGGAGTCCGTCGCCAAGTCCGGCCGGCCGCTGCTCATCGTTGCGGAAGACGTCGAGGGCGAGGCGCTGGCGACCCTGGTGGTCAACACCATCCGCGGCATCATCAAGGTCTGCGCCGTCAAGGCCCCGGGCTTCGGCGACCGCCGCAAGGCCATGCTCCAGGACATCGCCATCCTCACCGGCGCGACCGTGATCGCCGAAGAGGTCGGGCTGTCGCTGGAGAAGGCGACCCTCAACGAGCTGGGCAGCGCCAAGAAGATCCAGGTCGGCAAGGAAGAAACCACCATCATCGACGGCGCTGGCACCGAGTCCGACATCAAGGCGCGCTGCGAGCAGATCCGCGCCCAGGTTGAGGAGACCACCTCCGACTATGACAAGGAGAAGCTCCAGGAGCGTCTGGCCAAGCTGGCCGGCGGCGTGGCCGTCATCAAGGTCGGTGCCGCCACCGAGATGGAGATGAAGGAGAAGAAGGCGCGGGTGGAAGACGCCCTGCACGCCACCCGTGCGGCGGTCGAGGAAGGCATCGTCCCCGGCGGCGGCGTCGCCCTGGTGCGCGCGCTGGGCGCACTCGGCAACCTCAAGGGCGCCAACCACGACCAGGACGTCGGCATCGCCATCGGCCGTCGCGCCATGGAAGAGCCGCTGCGCCAGATCGTCGCCAACGCTGGCGACGAGCCGTCCGTGGTCCTGCAGAAGGTGGCCGAGGGCACCGGCAACTTCGGCTATAACGCCGCCAACGGCGAATACGGCGATATGGTCGAGATGGGCATTCTGGACCCGACCAAGGTCACCCGCTCGGCCCTGCAGAACGCCGCCTCCGTGGCCGGCCTCATGATCACGACGGAGGCCATGGTGGCCGAGTCGCCCAAGAAGGACGAGGGCGGCATGCCTGGCGGCATGGGCGGCGGCATGGGCGGAATGGGCGGCATGGACATGATGTAAGCCGCAAGGCTCGCATCGTCGCTTCGAAGAGAGCCCCGCTTAGGCGGGGCTTTTTCTTGCCGGGGATTCGTGTCGTTCCCGGGCGCCAACGGACTGGCAGGCATGGCGTGCATGACCTGTGGGCCTCCCGACCTGCAGGGCTATCGGGCACTGACCGGAGAGCTCGATTGGACCGCAATGCCTTCGGGCGATGCCCTTGCCCGCAGGGTGCTGGCGCTCCAGCTCCAGGCCTCTTGCAGGGTTGACAGTAACCGCCTGAATCCGGAGGATGGAGCGCCCGCCCCCCACCGTTCCCCCCATGCCCCGCAAGCTCTACATCCAGACCTACGGCTGCCAGATGAACGAGTACGACTCCGCCCGCATGGCGGACGTGCTGCGCGAATCCCTCGGGATCGAGCTCGCAGAGCGCCCAGAGGACGCGGACGTGCTGCTGCTCAATACCTGCTCCATCCGCGAGAAGGCCGCAGAGAAGGTCTTCTCCCAGCTCGGGCGCTGGCGTCCCTGGAAGCAGCGGCGTCCGGACCTGGTCATCGGCGTCGGGGGCTGCGTGGCGAGCCAGGAGGGCGAGGCGATCCGTACCCGTGCGCCCTATGTGGACCTGGTCTTCGGTCCCCAGACCCTCCATCGGCTACCCCAGATGCTGCGGGACCTGGACCAGGGCCGGGAGCCCCAGGTCGACGTGTCCTTCCCGGAAATCGAAAAATTCGACTCCCTGCCCGCCCCCAGGGCCGAAGGCCCGACCGCCTTCGTCTCCGTGATGGAGGGCTGCTCCCGCTTCTGCACCTACTGCGTGGTGCCCTATACGCGGGGCAAGGAGATCAGCCGGCCCGTGGAGGGCGTGCTCGCCGAGGTTGCGGGCCTGGCGGGGCAGGGGGTGCGTGAGGTCAACCTTCTTGGCCAGAACGTGAACGCCTACCGCGGGCACGGGGCTGACGGGGAGGTGGCGAACCTGGCGCAGCTGATCCGAGCGGTGGCGACCATCGACGGGATCGACCGCATCCGGTTCACCACCAGCCACCCGCTGGCCTTCTCCAGGTCCCTGATCGATGCCTACCGGGACGTGCCGGAGCTGGCAAGCTTCCTTCATTTGCCGGTGCAATCGGGCTCCGACCGTATCCTGGCCGCCATGAAACGGGGCTACACGGCGCTCGAGTATCGCTCCAAGATCCGGGCCTTGCGGGAGGCCCGTCCGGACATCCCGATCTCCTCGGACTTCATCGTCGGCTTCCCCGGAGAGACGGAGACGGACTTCGCTGCCACCCTTTCCCTGATCGACGCGGTCGGTTTTGACCACAGCTACAGCTTCGTCTACAGCCGCCGGCCCGGTACCCCGGCCGCGGACTATCCGGACGACGTGCCCCCAGAGGTCAAGAAGGAGCGCTTGGCGCGGCTCCAGCAGCGCATCGAGACCAACGCCCAGCGCTACAGCCGCCGGATGGTCGGCACTGTGCAGCGGGTGCTGGTGGAGGGCCCGTCCCGCAAAGACCCGGCCCAGCTCGCCGGGCGCACCGAGAACAACCGGGTGGTCAACTTCGACGGGGGTGCCTCCTTGATCGGGCAGCTCGTCGACCTGACCATCTTCGAGGCACTCCCTAACTCGCTGCGGGGCCGGCTTGCCGTTCCTGCGGCGGCTACCGCCTGATCCATGCACGTCTGCCAAGGCCGTACCGACGCTTGACTATCCAACCCCAAACCCTGGACCTGGAGCTGGCCCCCGAGGACAACGCCCGACTGGCGAATCTTTGCGGCCCCTTGGAGCAGCATCTGCGCCACATCGAGCGCCGGCTCGGCATCGAGATCAATAACCGCGGCATGTGCTTCCGCCTGATCGGCGACGGCCCGGCGGTGCGTGTGGGCGACGAGCTCCTCCGTAGCCTTTACGCGGACACTTCGGATCAGGTCCTGACCCCGGAATCCATCCATCTCACCCTGCGCGAGCTGGGCGCGGACGAGATGGCCGGGACGACCGAGGAGCGACTGCCCGAGCTCGCCATCCGCACCAAGCGCGGTCTAGTAAAGGCCCGCACCCCTAACCAGCAAGAATACCTGCACGCGATCCAGCGCCACGACATCAACTTCGGCGTGGGACCGGCGGGTACCGGCAAGACCTATCTGGCCGTCGCCTGCGCGGTAGAGGCACTGGAGGCCGACCGGGTGCGCCGGCTGCTCCTGGTGAGACCGGCGGTGGAGGCCGGCGAGCGGCTCGGGTTCCTGCCCGGGGACCTGGCCCAGAAGATCGACCCCTATCTGCGTCCCCTCTACGACGCGCTCTTCGAGATGCTGGGCTTCGAAAAGGTCCACAAGCTCATGGAGCGGAATGTCATCGAGGTTGCACCCCTGGCCTACATGCGCGGTCGGACCCTGAACGACGCCTTCATCATCCTGGACGAGGCCCAGAACACCACGCCCGAGCAGATGAAGATGTTCCTCACCCGGATCGGATTCGGCTCCACGGCGGTCATCACCGGGGACGTGACTCAGGTGGATCTGCCGCGGGGTCAGCCCTCGGGGCTGCGCCAGGCGGTGGAGATACTCAAGGACGTAGAGGGCATCAGCTTCACCTTTTTCAACGCCCGGGACGTGGTCCGCCACGCCCTGGTGGCGCGCATTGTCCATGCCTATGACGCGTACGAGCGGCCGGAGCCCCTGGTCGGCCGGGTTAGCGGGGCCGCGCCGAAAACGGTCAAGCTCCAAACGGGCGCCAATAGCGCGACCGTTGCGCTATCGTCCACCTCGGGCTCCCAGCGCGAGCCCAGCGCCTAGGTCAGGTTCCCCGGCAGTTGTCGCACTTGCGTTCATTCGCTGACCACGATCTTCATGTCAGTCGACCTCGATCTCGACCTCCAGGTCGCTAGCGCCGAGTCCGATCTCCCGGCGCAGCCCGACCTCGCGCATTGGGCCGCCGCCGCCCTGGAGGGCCGACGGGAGCGAGCGGCGCTCACCGTCCGCATCGTCGACGAGCCAGAGGGCCGGGCGCTCAATCTCCAGTACCGGGGTCAGGACCGGCCCACCAATGTGCTTTCTTTCCCCTTCGAGGCCCCTCCGGGCATCGCGGACCAGGGGGAGTTCGCAGACCTGATCGGCGACCTGGTCCTTTGCGCACCGGTCGTCCGTCGGGAGGCCCGAGAGCAAGCCAAGGAAGTGCCTGCCCACTGGGCGCACCTGGTTGTCCACGGGGTTCTGCATTTGCTTGATTACGATCACATTACAGACCCCGAGGCGGCAGAGATGGAAGGGCTGGAAACTGCCATCCTCCAGGGGTTAGGATTCTTGCCACCTTACGAGGAGCTGTCCGGCAATCTATGACCAGCGACCGATCGAGCGAGGGCTCGCGACCGCGCAACTGGCTCGAGCGAATCGGCCATCTGTTCGGCGGCGAGCCCCAGGACCGGGAGCAGCTCATCGAGCTGCTCAAAGAGGCGAAACAACGGAATCTGCTGGACACGGACGCGCTCAGCATGATCGAAGGGGTCTTGCAGGTTTCGGACCTGCGGGTCCGGGACATCATGGTCCCCCGGGCGGAGATGGTCTACGTGCGCCGGGAGGACCCCTTGGAGCGAGTGCTGGAGGTCGCCGTCAAGTCCGCCCATTCGCGCTTCCCGGTGATCGGGGACGACAAGGGCGAGGTGGTGGGCGTGATGCTTGCCAAGGACCTCTTGAGCTTTTGCGTGGAGTCCGGCCGCCGCCCCTTCAATATTCGCGACCTCCTGCGCCCAACGGTCTTCGTGCCCGAAAGCAAGCGGCTCAATGTGCTGCTCAAGGAGTTCCGCTCCAGCCGCAATCACATGGCCATCGTGGTGGACGAATACGGAAGCGCCGCCGGGATCGTCACCATCGAAGACGTGTTGGAGCAGATCGTCGGCGAGATCGAGGACGAGCACGACTACGACGAAGGGACCGCCATCTTCCAGCGCAGCAAGAACGAGTTCAGCGCCAAGGCCCGCACCCCCATCGAGGACTTCAACGCCTATTTCGGCACCGATCTCCCGGACGAAGACCTGGACACCATCGGCGGCCTGGTGGTCAACGCCCTGGGTCACCTGCCCAAGCGTGGCGAGTCCGTCGAGATCGGCCCCTTCCGCTTCACCGTGATGCGCGCGGACAGCCGGCGGGTGCACCTGCTGAGCGTCGAGCGGCTGGACCATGAGTCGAACGGGGACGAGACCGCCAGCGCGGAACAGTGAGCCCCGAGCTCCGAGCGCCCCAAACCCGCGTGGGGCATTTTCCTGCAGCGCGCCAAGGTTTCCTGGTGTCGGCCCTCGGCGCCTTCTTTCGATCGGCGGCCTTGGCACTATCGGCCGCCGCGGCGATACGCTCGGCGGTTTGCTCGCCTTTGCGCGCGCGTCAGGCGTCGTTCGAGCGTCAGCAACGGGCCTCCTCGACGCCTCGCGCAA
>JBGSOR010000564.1:0-10729 GCA_041738985.1 Chromatiaceae bacterium
CGGCTGCGTGGTGCTGACCGCAGGGGAGCTGCTGCGCGACGGGGAGCTGCGGGTCGGATTCGACGCCGCGGACTCGGATGCGGACACCCGGGTGCGCACCGCCATTGCCTGGCTGGAGCGCGCCGGGTTCGTCGAGCGCAACGAGAATCGCACCCGGGTCTTTCAGGACCGAGGGGTCGTTCGGGATTTGCGGCACGTGCGGGTACAGCCGCTCGTCCGTTGTCGGAATCGCTGTTCGACTTTTGGCGGCTGCTAAATGGTCGATGCCAGGCGCCGTCGGCCAATTCCGGTCCTTCCTCGCAGTCGGTGACCGAGAGGCCATTCTGACGCAGTGGCTCCCCGCGTCTGGGTCTGCGGGCGCCGAGGCACTTTGCGAACACGAGTGCTTGTGCAAGAGCACAACTATTTGTACAAGCAACATGTACGGCTTGACCTGGAATCGGAATGGATTACAACGCTCGTCGCGACGCCCTCTATCTATGGCTGCGTAGCTGCCTGATTGGACCAGGGGCGGATGTCGGTTCCGAATCCGACCTGGGAGACCTTCATGGCATCAAGCCGTTGGAGCGCTACCAGACAGGGATTCTCTTCCCGATCGCCAAGGGCGAGGACGGACTCGATCCCTCCGCCGGGGTGATCGAGGACGGCGAGGATGCCGCCGAAGGTGACCAGGAAGAACGGCAACCTACCGCCAGCCAGGCCAGCCAGTCCAAGCGCCGCTATGTACCGCCGTCCTCGGTGGGCATCTCGTTCTTCGTCGCAGGGGCGGCAGTCCGACTTCAGTTGATCCCGCGAGCCTTCTGCTACGCCCGTCATGGGGAGCGCGACGATCGGGGACGCTTTGTCGAGCGGGAGTGGCGGCGCACGGCGCTCGGTGCCCAAGACTTGGAGACGCGCAATTTGGTCGCGCCTGCGACATGCAGGACACAGACCTGGCGCCAGCCTGTTTTCGATGCGTGCGGCGAGCTGTTCGTTCTCTGGCGCCCGCTTAGGGACGGCTGGCTGGTGACCACGTCGCTCAGTAATACCCAAGAGTTAGGAAACTCGGATGATGCCTCAGAGCGCAATTCCAAGGCGTTATTCCAGGCGGAGCTTGAATGCGTCATCGATGCCGGCGAGGTCGGTCCCTATCCGGGCGTCCAGTACGACCTGCTGAGCGAAGAGGAGCAGGAGCTGGAGCTCCAATACCGCCATCACCGGGTCTATGCCATCGGTCACGGGGCAGCGGCGGATTGGCGGATCGAGCAGGGACGGGTGGTTGCTATCCGCACCGAGTTTCTGCCGCGGGTCGAGGTCCCGCAGGTCAGCGCCGAAGTCGGGGTTGCCGACCGGGATGTGCTGCGGATTCGCTGGCTGGCGGAGCTCGACGCCCACCCTGCCGGGCGTTGGGATGCCCTCCAGCGCTTCGTGGCCGGCTATATGTCCTGGGTCCAAGCGACCGCCTCCCAGGTCGATGGGCTGGTCGGGGCGGAGCGGGCCGGCGCTAGACGCATTCACGGGCGGATGGAAACAGCCGTGGCGCGTATGGGCGAGGGTATTCGCCTGCTGTGCCGCGATCCCATGGCAGCACGGGCCTTCGCGCTCGCAAACCGGGCGATGGAGGCTCAGATGGCCCAGGCGGACCGCGTCGCCAAGAGGGCAGGGCGGGACTATCTCTGGCGGCCCTTCCAGCTCGCCTTCCTCCTACTCACCATCGAGTCCGCGGTCAATGAGGACAGCGGCGACCGGGATACCCTGGATCTAATCTGGTTCCCCACCGGCGGCGGCAAGACCGAGGCCTACCTGGGCCTGATGGCCTTCGTGATCTGCTGGCGGCGGCTCAAGTTCGGCGCCACGGGTGGTGGGACCACGGTCCTCATGCGCTACACGCTCAGGCTGCTGACCAAGGACCAGTTCCGCCGCGCCGCTCGGCTGATGTGCGCCTTGGAGCTGCTGCGTCGGGACTGGCCGGAGCTTGGCGCTCAGCCCATCACCCTGGGCTTGTGGGTCGGCGGTGCCTCCAGTCCGAACAACTTCGCGGACGCCAAGACGTCGGTTGAACAGGCGATCGAGGAAGGCGGCGGCGCCCCGAGCCTGTTGGTGCTGGAGGCTTGCCCCTGGTGTGGAGACCCCTTCGACACTGCTCGGAGCTACGACGCCGGGGCGGGGCATTTCCACTTCAACTGCGCCAACCCAGCCTGCAAGTTCGGCGCCGCGCCGGGCGGGACTCTGCCTTGCAACGTGGTCGACCTGGCCCTTTATCAGGCCCCGCCGACCCTGATCTTGGCGACCGTCGACAAGTTTGCGCGGCTGGCCTGGGAGGAGCGTGCCAGCGCCTTTTTCGGCATCGGGGGCAACCGCCCGCCTGAGCTGATCATCCAGGACGAGCTGCACCTGATCGCCGGGGCCTTGGGCTCGGTGGCCGGGCTCTACGAGGCCGGGCTCGAAACCGTACTGACCCTGCGCGGGGTTCGTCCCAAGTACATCGCCTCCACCGCGACGATCCGCATGGCCCGCGAGCAGGTCAGGCGTCTCTATGGCCGCGAGGCCGCGGTGTTTCCACCGCCGGGGCTCGATTGCGACGACTCCTATTTCGCCCGCACGGTGCCGATTAGCGAGAAGCCGGGGCGTCTCTATGTCGGCTATCTGGCCCCCGCACGGGATCGCGCCCACTGCCTGGCCCCACTGGCCGGTGCCTTGCTAGCGGCCCCAGAGGTGCTGTTCGGCGCGAGCGACGCCGATGCGGAGGCATTGCTGGATGCCTGGTGGACGGTGCTTGTCTACCACGGCAGTCTCAAAGGTGTGGGAGTCAGCCGCAATGCGCTCCAGGATATCGAGACCTTCATGGCTCGCTATCAGCGGGAGGAGATCGCGCCGCAGAAGTTCGGGTCGGAAGGTGAGAACCAGGTGGCGACGACCGGAGCTGGCTGGCGGCGTCGAGAGGAGTTAGCGGAACGCCTGACCCAGCTCACCAGCCACATGTCGGCGGACGAGAATGCACGTACCTTCGACCGCCTGGGGTTGCCGCGGGAGGCCCAGGCGTCGCTTGACCTGGTGCTGGCAACCAATATGGTCTCGGTCGGATTGGACGTGGCGCGACTCGCGGCGATGATCGTCAATGGCCAACCGCTGACCACGGCGGAGTACATCCAGGCGAGCAGCCGGGTTGGCCGAGGCGAGGTCCCCGGCATTGTTATTGCCAACTACTACCGCGATCAGGCCCGCAGCCTCTCCCACTACGAGAGCTTTCGCGCCTACCATGAGTCGTTTTACCGCTTCGTGGAGCCCACCAGCGTCACACCATTTACATACCAGGCCCGCTTGCGGGCACTGCACGCCGCCTTAGTCATCGCGGTCCGTCACGCTGACGACCGATTGACGGCGAAGAACCGAGCCGGGGCCTTCGATCCGGCGGACCCCGCGACCGCGAAGCTTATCGAAGAGCTCAAGCTCCGCTGCCGACGGGCGGACCCAGGGCGCGGCGACGACACGGCCGCCCACCTCGACCGTCTCGCTGACCTCTGGGCCGATGCCGCGCAACGCTGCCGGGACCAGCGGGAGCGCCTGGTCTACCATGGCGGCGACGGCGATCGCCGCGATCAGCGGCTGCTGTACAGCCACGACGCGCGGGTCAAGGGCCTGTGGGCGACGTTGCACAACATGCGCAGTGTCGAGAACACGGCCTTAGTGAAGATCCTGTGAGTCGTCTGGTCTCCACGCGCTGGTCCCACCTGCTCGGCTACAGCGGTGTCGGTGCCATCGTGCGCGCCGATAATGACCTTTTCGTGATCAAAGACATCCGCGAGTGGACCGACCGGGATGGCAGGCCCGGTGGGGAGCTCTTGTGTTACGTCGATCTGCTGCGAAAGTCCCTCGGTATCGATCAGGAGTTGCGTCAGCCGCCGCTCGCGCGGCAGCTCCCTAACGGCGTTATCGAAGGGACCTGCATCCCTGCCCAACGCTTCCCCGGCTGGATGCGCTGTCCCCGCTGCGGATTGTTGTATTGGAAGCCCTGGCGCGCTGAAGATCGGGACGAGCTTGGCGGTGGTGCGGCCGCCGATCCGCGTTGTCGCTGCGATGGTGGGCCGCGGTTGCAACAGGTGGCTTGGGTGGTCGCCCATCCAGAGGGCGGGCTGCGCGACCTGCCCTGGCATTTTCTGGCCCACCGGGAATCAAAGAGTGCCCAGGATTGTCGGGCCGACAGCGATCAAGCCTCCCTTCGGCTACGGCGCGATATGACCTCGGGGTTGTACTGGCTGCTGTCTTGCGACCGCTGCCAGGCCAAGGCGCGTCTTGATTCGCACCAACCACTACCGGAACCGCACCCCCATCGTCAACCTTGGGACTGGTCCAGCGACAGGTCTGCAATCGAGACCAAGCAGCCTGGCCAGATCCTGGAAGTCAACGATGCGCGCCTTTACTACCCACGAACCCTCGGGGCTCTCGTCATTCCGCCGGAGTCGCGCATCCGCCGCGATGGCGTGCTCGCCCGGCTTTACTCGAACCCGGGTCGTCGGGACCAGCTCGCCCAAACCCGATCGACGCTGGGGCGGCGCGCCTTGATGAGGCGGCTGGCGGATGAATATCGCTGCCCGATCGGCGAAGTTGAAGCCGCGTGGGTCGAGATCCAGGCCGGCTGGCCCCTCTATGGCCAGGCAACGACGCCAGGGGGTCTGCTCGCGAAGGAGCTCCAGGCACTCACCGAGGAAATCCCCGATCTGGCCGACGGCGAAGACTTCGTCCCCCGCCATCGAACGCAGGGCTGGCGAGCCCTGGCACCGATCGCCAAGCGGCCAGAAGCCGACGTCTGGGCGGCGGTGGACCAGCTGGTGGCGGTGACCCGATTGCGCGAGGTCAGAGTCTTCACCGGGTTTACACGCATCGCTCAGAACTACGACGACGGGCTCCGTCCAACCAGCAGCCGCGGCGACACGGGCAACGAGCCCAAGGCCCGGCTCGTTCCGCCTGACCTGGACGGCAGTCGCGACTGGCTGCCGGCCATCGAGCTCTATGGCGAGGGCATATTCTTCACCCTCGGCGAGGCCATGCTGGCACGCTGGGCTTGCCAGCCGGGACTCAAGGACAGGACCGCGACGCTTCAACGACGCTTCGAGCGGACCGGGATGCGCTTTCCGGACGAGCTGCCAGCGCCGCTGACGCCGCGCTTCATCTTGCTGCACACCCTGGCCCACCTGCTGATCCGGCAGTTGGAGACCCAAGCGGGTTACCCCGCGGCCTCGATCCGGGAGCGCATCTATTGCGCCGAGGGGGCCGAGCCGATGGCAGGTATCCTGGTCTATGTGGCGGTGCCGGATATCGTCGGTTCTTTGGGCGGGCTGGCGGAGTTGGCGGAGCCCAGGCGCTTCCTGCAACTGCTCGCCAGCGTCTTCGCCCATGCGGATTGGTGCTCCCTGGACCCCGTCTGTTCCGAGCATGAGGGACAGGGGCCGAGCCAGCTTAATCTGGCCGCCTGTCACGCCTGCGCCCTCGTCCCGGAGCCGA
Source organism: Chromatiaceae bacterium (assembly GCA_041738985.1). Classification (GTDB taxonomy): domain Bacteria; phylum Pseudomonadota; class Gammaproteobacteria; order Chromatiales; family Chromatiaceae; genus Thiodictyon. The sequence continues at coordinate 5,482 of JBGSOR010000564.1, forward strand.
GCTGCACGTTCGGCAACGTGCTGCTGGATCGCGGCTTCGTGCGGGGGGACCTCAAGGGCGAGATCCAGCCCCTGCTTGCGTTTGCTTCCGCCGCCGGGTGACCGCGGGTATGGCCAAGCGGCGGTTCAGTCTTCCGGGAATCGAGCAGTTGAACAAGGACCAAGAGTGTGTCCTCGGGCTTCCGAAAGAGGGGTGTCACCTGATCGTCGGAGGCCCAGGCACCGGCAAATCGGTGATCGCCCTGCTGCGGGCGCGTCGGCATCACAGGGCCAGCGGAACGCGATCAAGCAGACCTCAGGAATATGTCTTTCTGGTGTTCAATCGGCTGTTGCTGGAGGCAAGCCGCGAGCTGATGGACCGGGCAGTGAACGCCCACCCCTGGATCGCCTGGTTCCGGTCAGTGTTCAAATTGGCACTGAAGCATCCCTGCCCGACCGTGAATGGTCAATCCTTTACACTCGACTGGAAGGCCATTGGCGAGGCCATCGCAGGCGCCTCCGAGCTGCCAGCGCCCGGCACGCCCTTCGTGATCGTCGACGAGGGTCAGGACATGCCTCCGCCCTTCTACCAGGCATTGGCCGAGTTGGGCTTCGAGCACTTTTTCGTCGTCGCGGACCAGAACCAGCAAATTACGGAGCAACACAGCACGGTCAGGGAGATCGCGAACGCACTGGCCGTCGATCCGCGGGACCGAATCGAGCTAACGGAGAATTACCGCAATTGCTACCCGATCGCCCGTCTGGCCCTGGAGTTTTGCGTTGAAGACCCAGCCAGTCCTTGCACTCGGTTGCCCCCCATTCGACCTTCTGCCAAGACGCCCGTACTGGTGGATTATGGTCAAGGCTGTCGATGGGACTTCGACGAGGTCTGCGAGCGCATCCTCAAAGCCGCTGATCGGGATCCTGTGCGGCTGTTCGGAATCATCACGCCTGATAACGAGACCCGAGCTCGCTGGCTCAATAAGCTGCGCAGTCATGCGGTCGCGTTGGACCACGGCCGCCCGCGCATCGTCACCTACGCGGCGGGCGAAGAGCAAGGCGACCTGCGCTTCTCCGAGGGCGGTATCTTCGTCATCAATGCCCAGTCCGCCAAGGGCCTAGAGTTCGATTTCGTGGTGCTCGCCGACATCAACTGCTACCGCTGCCACGCGGAGGACAAGGGCCAAATGGATGACATGAGACGCCGCTTCTATGTCATGGTCTCCCGTGCCCGGGAGCAGGTTGTGCTATTGCGTCAGGCCGGTCGGACCTGTCCGGTCGAGTCGATTCTGCCCACAGACGGGGATATCTTGCGGCGCTGGAGATGACGATGAGCGATTCTGGAAACGACCTGTTCGACCTGTCCCCGGTGCCGCCCTCGGCGTTCGTTTCCGGGCCGACGCGCCTAGTCTGGCACCTGCCGACCAATCAGCTAAATCTGATGTACATGCTGGCCGCCGGCCTGGTGACGGGTCCCCAGGGGCTCGGTAGGAAATACTACCTGGATGCGCTGTCTAGCTGTCCAGGGTGGATACCGCTGTTTGCCGAGACCGTTCCTAGAGAGGCGCTGGACCTAGCGGTCAGCGAGGCCGGCCATCTGCGGCGGGTCGTGGCGGTGCTCGATCTCAGCCGCCTGAAGGGTACAGTCCGGACCTTGGATCCAGACGGCGGCGTTCGTTCTCTCCAGTTTCCAGAGGGGCTCACCGGGGGGGAACAGGTTCTGCTTGTGCCCGCCCCGCTACCCGCGACTTGGGTTCAGGCCATCCTATTCGCCTCCAAAGATGACCGTTCCGCGACCGAGGAAGAGGCCGCGCGGTATGCGAACGTGCCACTGACCGCGCACAAGCGACAGGTGAATCCGAAGCGTCTCGTCGGCGGGACGCCCTGTCCCTGGCCTCCGACGCCAGGGCTTCTGCCGGAGCGGGACGCACCGATTTATGACGTTACCGCCGTTGGTGCCGCTATAGGGCTGCTGTTTGTCCTCGGCAATCGCGGCGACAGCCTGGTCGATGCCGGCCGCATTCTTACCGACCTGAGCGCCGCGGAGCCCAACGAGGGTGTTGACTTGGTCAACGACCCCCTGCTCGGTGTACTGCACCGCTGGGGCAGTCTGGCTGGTCCCTACCAGGGACAAGACATTCAGGGCAGGCTGCTCTTGGAGATACTTCAAGGTGTGGTGCGCGCCAAGGAACGGGCGGATGCTGAGCCCGCCCCGTCGGGCCTGACCCTGGATACCCACCAGGCCGTTTTGGATGTCCTGGCATCGGAGGGCAAGCGCCTCGCCGAGGACAAGTGGCAAGCGGCATTGGACCGTCTCGCTGCCGACCTGCGAGGCATCCTCGGTCTTGGCGGCGATACCGTTTCGGAGCTGTTGAACCGACACACCAAACCTTTTTCGCGAGGACTCTTGCTGTTTTTTCTGCGCGAAGAGTGCCAGGACTTGCTCGTGTTTCGTCAGTCGCTTCTAACCGACATGGATTTCGTGATCGCCGCGACCTTGTTCGGAGCCCGTTCCGGATGGATGGGTCTGCCCGCTGAGGTGCAGTCCCATCCGGGACTGCGAGAGTCGGTGAGCCACCGCATGGCCGCCCTGGCCCATCGGCGCTGGGACACCGGAGTGGAGCTTGGACCGGCGCCCGCGCGCGTACGACCGTTGCGCGAGCTACTTTGCCCCGCGGAAGGCGCCTGGACCCGTCCCCAGCAAGAGGGTGCCCTAAAGCTCGCCCGAGGCCTGGGCTGGGACCAATTCATGCGCACGCGCATCAGTCTCGGCAAGGGGGATTACGGGCTCCAGGTGGACGGCCGCGGTGCCCATATCCTGCTCGATGGCGAGGTCAAGGCAGTGACCACCGAGATCGACCGGGAGGGCCTCTTGGCACGGCTCGCCGAAGTGGCGGTACCGGCCAAACTGGAGGCCCAAGTTCGATCCGGCCTGGACCAGTAGGGGACAATCAAAATGCAGATGATCCCCGCGACGCCTCACGGCACCGACAGCAGGGCGGAGATGCATGTGTTCGATCGGCTCAAAGCCGCCTTCGTCCATGACACTCAGTTCAAGCTCACGGCCTTTCACTCGCTCAACCTGACCCACCACGCCTATAAGCGTTTCGGCGAGATCGACTTTCTGATCGTCGGCCGACCCGGGATCTTCGTGCTGGAGGTCAAGGGCGGGGGTGTCGCCTGCCGTAATGGAGTCTGGGAGTACACCGACAGAGCGGGACTCGCGCATCGGTCGCCGGAAGGTCCGTTCCGGCAGTCACAATCTGCTCTTCACGGGCTGATGGACAAACTCAAGGCCGGACTTCCGGAGTTGGTCTGGTCGCAATTCACCATCGGTCATGCCGTCGTCTTTCCGGACTGCGACTGGGATGTCGCGGGGGCGGAGTGGGACCGGGAAATGCTTGCGGACGCGAAGTCCTCGCGCAACCTGGAGCGCTGGCTGAGCGGGCTATTCGCGTATTGGCGTCGCAAGGACCCGAGGACGCGCTCCGAGCCAGGCGACGACGCCCTCAGCGCGGTCAAGCGCTTTCTGCGGCCAGAATTCGAGGTCGCTGTTCCATTGCACGTCCGCGTGGACGAGGTGGAGCAGCGTGTCGCGGCGCTGACCCAGGACCAGATGTGGATGGTCGATGTGGCCGAGGCTAATCCAAGGGTCATCTGTTCCGGGGGTGCGGGCACAGGCAAGACCTTCCTGGCGCTAGAGCTTGCACGGCGCTGGGCAGCAACCGGACTCAAGGTCCTAATCGCGTGTCGCTCGCCCTGGCTGCGGCAATGGTTGTCGGCACGCTTCGTGACTCCGGGGGTTGCGGTCTCCGTCGCCGAATCGGCAGCCCTGACCGCGCGTCGGTTGGCCATTGAGCGATTCGATGCCCTGATCGTTGACGAGGGCCAGGACCTCCTGGATCTTGCGACACTGGATCGGCTGGATGCGGTACTCGCCAATGGTCTGGATCGGGGGCACTGGTGTTTTTTTCACGATATCAATAATCAGGCGGGTTTATTCGGCCCGTCGGACCCGGATGCCCTGATCTTGCTTGAAAGCTCGGGCCCAGTGCGCGTGCAGCTCAAGACTAATTGCCGCAATACGCGGCAGATCCTGGAACGAGTCCAGACATCCCTCGGGGCAGACATGGGCGTGCGCGGAACAGGAGACGGACCGCAAGCTCGGCATTGTCGCGTCTAAGCAGGGGGCTGCGGAAGTCCTGCGAGAAGAGATCGAGCGCCTCGTTGATCGCGGCGGCTTGCAGTTCGATGAGATCAGCATCCTGTCGCCAAACGCCTTCCCCGATTCCGCAGCGGCCTTGTTGCCGGCCAAGCTGAGCTCCCGGTTACTGGTATTGGACGAATATTCGATGCGCAGCTTCCCGCCGCAGGGCATCAGCTTCGCTGATATCGCTCATTTTAAGGGACTCGAGAACGAGGCGGTGGTTGTGATCGACCTGCCCGATCCGCTAACCCATCCCAACCCTGGCCCAGACCACTATGTCGGCATGAGCCGCGCACGAACTTTGTTGTCGCTGGTCTTTTCGGAGTATTAACAAGTTAGGGCCCCACGGTTCCGAAACCTCCGTCGGGCTCACAGAACCGGTACCCAATGAGCTCCGGTTGGACAATGCGTCCCGGTGCGCTCCCGCTGCTAGGCACAAGTCATTCCTGTTGCTTAGCGTGTGGAGACGCCTCCCCTAAGCTGAGTGCGGGAACCTGCCACCTGTTTGACTCCGCTTGCAGCGTTGGTCTCCGCCTCGCGCTGTCTGGAATGCTGCTACGAGTCCCTCGGCGAGTCCCGGCGCGACAGGACTCAGGCGGAGGCTCCGACCCGGAGGAGCAGCGCCGCCGCCCGGCAGGCATCCGATCGTCAGGGTCTCGCGCGCCCGGGTCATGCCGACATAGAAGAGCCGTCGGCAGGACGCGTAGCGGCAGCTCGGCGCCCAGCCGAGGAATATAATCGCCGAGTCCGGGTGCCGGGCCGCTGGCCGTTGCCCCAACCCTCCCGACCCCCGATCGCTCGGATTCGAGGTCCCTCATCCATGAGCTACGCACTGATCGACACCCCTTTGGGCCCCATCGGTCTCGGCTGGGAGTCCGAGACCCTGACCGGGGTGGACCTGGCGCCGGAAGCGGTCCCAGGCGCCACCCCGGCGTCCAATCAGGGGCCGCCAGCCGCCATTGCCCGCCAGCTGGCGGCCTATTTCGCCGACGGTCGCTGCCGATTCGATCTGCCGGTGGCGATCGCGGGGACGCCCTTCCAGCGCCGGGTCTGGTCCGCGATG
>JBGSOR010000575.1:0-9898 GCA_041738985.1 Chromatiaceae bacterium
GCCGCGTCCCTGGCCGGGATCGGAAACGGCAGCGGACCCGGGGTCCTCGACCGGGCGCGCACCGGGCTAGGACTCGACCGGCTCTCCATCGGTACCGACGAACGCGGTGACGCGGCCCTGGAGGGCGGGCGCTATATTGCAGACGGCGTCTATCTCGGCGCGCGCCAAGGTGCCCGCGCGGGGGAGACCCAGGGCGTGCTGCGCATCGAAGTCACGCCACAGATCCGGCTCGAAGCGGATGTGGGCGCGGCCGGTGGGACGCGGGGGGGCGCGGCCTATGAGCGTGAATATTGACCCCTGACGGGCGGCTCGGTCTACCGCCAGCTCAGGTTCAACTTACGCTGCGTCGCTGCGCAGTCGCGCAGATAAAGATTAATAAGGCTTTGGTACGGAATGCCAACCTCTTCGGAAATTGCCTTGAAGTAGTTGATTGCATCCTCATCCAGGCGGATGGTAATCTGTTTTTTCAACTGGGATGCGTAGGGATTCTTTTTGGCATTGGAAAAATCGTACTCTTCGCGCACTAGATCACCTCGATGAGTAAAATTGCGTTTCACTGGTGGTTGCCTTGCGCGCCGAGATAATGCGGATCGCGCCGGTCTCGGTGCGGAAGCAGTGGCAGACAACCAGGAGCCGTAGCGCAAAGCTCAAGCCCAGCAGAATGAATCGGCTCTCGTCTTGCGAGTGGTCTGGGTCGTCAATCAGCTTGCCTCGCTCGTCGGAGAAGACGGATCGTGCTTCCTCGAAGCGCACGCCGTGCTTCTTGAGATTCGCTGCAGCCTTACGATCATCCCACTCGAAGTGCAGTGCGCTCATGCGTCTAGTGTAGTTACAATGTAGTCGGTTTACAATCGGCCATGAAACGCCTCGCCCTGCTGATCCCCATCGCCGCCCTGATCCTGGCGTTCTTCGCCTTTGGGCTGCACCATCACCTGACGCTGGAGGCATTCCATGCCGGCGGAGAGACCTTCGACGTCTGGTATGCTCAGCATCCGGTGCTGGTGGTCGCAGCGTATTTCGCCATCTTCGCGCTCGTCACCCTGTTCCTGCCCATCGCGGCGCTGATGACCGTTGTCGCCGGGGGACTGTTCGGGTTCTGGAAAGGCATCCTGATCTCATCCTTCGCCGCAGCCCTGGCCGCTACCCTGGCCTTTTGGCTCTCGCGCTTTATCCTGCACGATACCGTGCAGCGGCATCTGGGCGAGCGGCTCGCCGCATTCAACGATGGGGTGGCAAAGGACGGGGCCTTTTATCTCTTTTCGCTCCGTCTGGTGCCCGTGGTCCCGTTCTTTGCCATTAACCTGGCAATGGGCCTCACGCCAATGCGCACCCGCACCTTCTATTGGGTCACCCAGCTCGGCATGCTGGCTGGCCTGCTCGTCTATGTGAATGCCGGGACTCAGCTTGCCGAGGTGGATGACTTGTCCGACGTGCTATCGCCGGGGCTGATCGGGTCCTTGATCCTGTTAGGCGTCTTTCCGCTCGTCGCCAAGAAGCTCCTGGGGCTGATCCGCCGCCGTATCGCCAACCGTTAGGCGCGTTTCAGCTTCCGGCTCGGCCGGTGCGACGTCTGGGCCGAGTAGGATAGCGATGGGCCGGGTCAGGGGGTGCGAATCCAAGGCGATCATGAGGACCATGGTGAGGGGAACGGAGAGGAAGACGCCGACTGTCCCCAGTACGAAGCCCCAGAAGAGCAGCGAGAGGAAGACTGCGAGCGTGGAGATGCCGAGCCCCTTGCCCATGATCTTGGGCTCCAGGATGCTGCCGATCGCGGTATTGACCACCAGGTAGCCCAGGGCAACGAGCAGGGTGGTAGAGAGATCCGTTTGCACCAGGGCCAGCAGGATCGCCGGTACTGCCATCAGGATGGAGCCCACGAAGGGCACGAAATTGAGCAGGAAGGCAATCAGCGCCCAGAGCACCGCGAAATCGAGCCCCAGATACCAGAGCCAGACGAAGATCAGGAGCGCGGTGGCCAGGCTCGCCAGGGTCTTGATCAGCATGTATTGATTCAGGGACGACAGCATCTTGTCGAGGCGCGCCTCCGCCTCTGGGGTGGTCTTGAAGGCCAGCTTCAGCTTGGCCGGCAGACCGGCCGCCTCCAGCAAGATAAAGAGCACCGTGAAGAGGACCAGGATGCCGGTCGAAAAGATCCCGCTGGCGTTGGAAAGCGCCATACGGACCAGGCCCATCGCCTGATTGGGGTCGAAGATGTCCGGTACTGCCTCGCGGGAATTGGGCATGCCAACGCCCTCCAGCCAGTTGCCGAATTCGTCCATCAAGAGGACCAGCCGTTCTTGATAGGTCGGCAGGCTATCTCTGAACCCCTCTAATGCACCCGTGGTCGCCAAGGCGAAGAGGCTGCCGAAGTCCACCAGCACGAAGGCGACGATCAGCAGTGCCGCCCATTTAGGAGCCCCGAAACGCCCCATCCAGCGGAGGGCGGGGGTAGCGACCACCGCAATAAAGACTGCGAGCAGAAAGGGTGCGAGGATCGAGCTGGCGGCATGTATACCGGCCACCACGATGACGAATGCCGCGGCAACGATCAGGCCGCGTGCCGGGTCGCTGAATCCGAGCGGGCTGTTCATACTGTTAACTCCGGCCATTTCCTAAACCTCGGATGCGTCGCGGACGCTCTGGAACATGTCGATATCCCAGGCCACCAGATCGCGGCGGATGGCGTCGGCCGTGGTCTGCGGCAAGAGCCTTGCGAGATCGACCCCCGTGAGCACTCCGACAATCTTTCCCGGGGTCGAACGGGCGTACTGAATGGTGTGCCAGGCCATGATGGCTGCGCCGACGCCGGTGGGGTACGAAATGTAGGTTGCTCCCGAATAGGGGGAGCCCAAAAGCCCGGCGTAGCGGTGATAGCTGACGCCCAACGTCTCGATCAGGGTCTGCCGCTCGTTGCGCACCGTCTCGGAGACGCAAATCTCGGCGGACGCGCAGAAGTGGGCTCGGCGGATAACGCCTGATCGCAGCAGATCCTCGATGCGCCTGGGCCGCTGCATACCGGGCAGGATGGCCCGAACCATCGCCTCCACCGTGAGCTCCGGCTGGTCCGGCAGGGTGCGCTTGGAGAGCAGGTTGAGCTGAAAGAGCGCCTTCACCAGCTCCACCTCCGAGCCACCCGTGTGGATCCCGATGGTGGGGATATCGGGGAAGGCCCGGTGCAGGGAGAGCAGCTCCTCCTGGTACAGCGGATATTGGCGGGTGGGCCTGGGCTCGTTCGGGAAGGCGTGGTAGCGAGCCGTGCCGAAGGGCTCCAGGACCTGCATCCGGCCGTCCACCAGGGTGCGGGGGCGGGCGGCAAGCTCTTCGAGCGCGACCACCGGTGACCAGGAAAAGACCACCGTGTCTGCCTCGATGTCTTCCAGGAGATACAGGTCGACGCTCTCGATCTCCAGCTCCTTGCGCTCGGCGTTGAGCAGCCCGTAGATGCAGCGGCCGATCAGGAAGTCCGTGACCCCGGGGGAGATGCCCTGGTTGATCAGCGCGGCCACCCCGCGCGCGCGCAGCGCCGCGTCGTGGTCGTATTGGGCGAAGGTCAGGGTGCGGTCCGTGCGCTCGTTGTACATCTCCGAGGCCAGGTCGACGGTGCAGGCACCGACCTGGATACCCAGCTCGATGATGGGGCAATTAAACTCGGGCAGGGCCGCGTTCACCAGCATCCCCGCACCCGCCAGCTCCGAATCGTGCGGGGATGCACAGGCGAAGATCGGGGCGAAGTCCAGCACGCCCAGAAACTTGATGCGGTCGAACAGCCTCTCGGCATGAAAGAGCGCGTCGCGCGCCCCCTGCGGGTCGATGGTGTAGACCACGAAGCGGACCGGGACCTCGTCCCGCTCAGCCAGCTCCGCCAGACAGATCAGGAGGGCGGACCCGACGGCACCCAGGCCGAAGAACACGATCTTGATGGGATCGGCGGGGTTGGTTGCGGCTGTATCGGCCGGTGACATCTGGATCTCCATGACGGGTATCCCGGCGATCTCTGGCCTTGCATCCGGGCCAGGAGCGGGTGCGGGGGTTGGCAGCGCAGGGGTTCTTGGGGCCGGCGCGCGCGTCAACGGCGCGGGCCTTCCAGTGGCGCTGGGATGGTAAGCGCGAGGCTCCGAGGCTGCAAGGCGCAGGTCCGCGGTCTACCGCAAATCCCGCCTCGGCTCGAGGGGGAAGATCTATGCGCTCCTGGACGAGAGCGTGCAGTCCTGGACAGATCGCCGGGGAGGGTCGCGGGACAGGATCGCACTGTCCGACGCGTGCAAGACCTGCCTCATCGCCCAAGCAAAAAAAGGGCCCCAAGGCCCTTAATGCAAAAACAATATGGAAAAGGCGCGCCCCGAGGGCGCGCCTTTTCGATCACATGAAGCTATCGCCGATGATGTTCTTGTACCAGCTATGGGCGTACTCCACCTCGCGCTTGTGCGCCCAGTCCGGTGCGTCCATGGGGGTAACGCCGCCAGAGCCGGGGACCTCGGCGATCTTGCCGTCCTCCCCCAGCTTGTAGACGCCCGCGACCGAGATGCCCCAGTCCGGACCGGCAATGGAGTAGCAGGTGTTGACGTAAGCCGGCACCGGGATCTCTCCGCCGTTCAGCATGGCGACAACTGCATTCGCGCAGACCTTGGCCTGGCTGTTGGCGGAATAGGCAGACTTGGGCATGGCCCCGGCGATACAGGCATCGCCGATCACATGAACGCCTTTGGCCTTGGTCGACTCGAAGGTCTTCATGTCCACGGGACACCAGCCCTTCTCGTCCGCAAGCCCGGAGGTCTGGGCGATCTTACCGGCCCGCTGGGGCGGGATGACGTTGAGCACCGCGGCCTTGATCTCGTCGCCGAAGCCGGTCTCGGCCATCATGCCACCCGCGTCCACCTTAACGACCGCGTTGTCCGGACCCGCCCGCCATTCGATCATGCCGGGGAAGAACTTCTCCCAGGCCTGCAGGAAGAGCCCTTGCTTGGAGAACTTAGACTTGGCGTCCAGGATAATGACCTTGGATTTTGGCTTATTGGCCTTGAGGTAGATGGCAATCTGGCTGGCCCGCTCGTAAGGCCCGGGGGGGCAGCGATAGGGGTTGTCCGGGGCGGTGATGACCACGGTCCCGCCGTCTGCCATGGACTCCAACTGGCCGCGCAGGATCTTGGTCTGCTCGCCCGCCTTCCAGGCGTGAGGCATGGTCTTGGACGCCGCCTCGCTATAGCCCTCGATCTTGTCGTAGAGGAGCTCGATGCCGGGGGCGACGACGCAGCGGTCGAAGGGTAGCTCCTTGCCGCCTTCGGTCTTGACGATCTTTTTCTCCGCGTCGATGGCGACGGCGGAATCCTGGACCATGGCGATTCCGTGGCCCTTGAGTCCGTCGTAGGTCACCTGGAGCGACTCCAGCTTGCGCTCCCCGGAGAGCACCTCGTTGCTGAAATAGCAGGTGTAATAGATCGGGTTGGGCTCGACGACCGTGACCTCGATGCTGGGGTCGAGCCGTTTGATGTACTTGGCGGCGGTCGCCCCGCCGGTGCCCCCGCCCACAACGACCACCTTCTTTGCGGCGCCCAAGGCCAGGTGCGGTGCGCCGATCAGGCCCACGGCGGTGGCGGCGCTCGCGGCCTTCACGAAATCCCGACGATTCATCTTCATCTGACTTACTCCTCCTTATTTTTCGCTGGCGTAGAACGCAAAGATCGCCTGCAGACCCTTGTCGCCCTCTTTCTTGATCAGGTCTTTCAGCTTGCTCTTCATCTTCTTGGGCATCTCGCGGCGACCTTCCTGGAAGTCTTCCATGGAGTAGTGAAGGTAGGGGGTCCATTGCCCGGCGAGGATCTGGTACTCCTCATCCCCGGCCTCGTCGTCCTCGTCCTCTTCGTCTTCCGCTTCCTTGGCCTTGGCGGCGGCCTCCGCGGTCAGGATCTTGCCGCCCTCGCTATGGCACTTCTCGCAGTACTTGTCGTGCAGCTTCGCCCCCTTTGCGGCCAGCTTCGTGTCGAATGCCTGGTCCGCGGCCTTATAGGGCTTCGCCTTGAAATACTCGGCCATGAGCTTAATCTCCTCCTCCGTGTAGCCCTTGGCAATCCGGCCCATGACGGTCGAGTAGACCTTGCCGTCCTGGAATCCCTTCATCGATTCGGTGAAATACTCGGGATTGAAGCCCGCCAGGGTCGGCGATGCAGGGCCTAGGCTGAGACCGTCGGTGCCGTGACAGCCGGCACAGGTCTCGGCGAGCATCTGACCGCTTGCCCCGGAGATCAGGACAGGCGGCGGGGGCGTATCCGCGGCCCCAGCGGCGAGTGTCGTCCCCAGGGCAGCGGCCCCTACGATCAGGGCTAGCTTTCTTTGTGTACGGACCATGTGACCTCCTCTCGTGTAAAACAGGGCTCTCGATACCCGGCGGGCTCGCGGCCCGCCACGCGGTCGAGGTCGTGCGTGGGCGACCCCGGGGCATTCGGTGACGTCTGCGCCGGGCGCGTACCCGGCGCGATGAATCTCTTGGGCGATGGGAAGCGGCGGATCAATGCGCCTGGGCTAGGAGTGCGACGGCCTGCGCGTTGCCGCGACTGCGGGCCAGGTCGGACGCGGTGCTACCGTCCGAGTTCCTGAGCCCCGGGTCCGCCCGATGGGCGAGCAGTGGCTCGATCAGTGCATTGCGCCCGGTGCTCACCGCCTCCATCAGGGCGGACATGCCGTCCTGGTCTTGGATGTTCGGGTCCGCGCCATGCTCGAGGAGCAGCCGGGCCAGGTCATCGTGTCCCTGAGCGACGGTCCAGATCAGCGCGGTGCTGGCGAGCTTATCCCGGGCGTTCACGTTCGCCCCGTGGGCGATCAGCGCACGCGCGACCTCCAGGTTCCCGTGGTCGCCGGCGATGATCAGCGCGGTGGCCCCTGACTTGTCCTTCGCCTCCAGTTCCGCCCCCGCGCCGATCAGAAGTTCCACCATCTCTGGGTGGCCCTTGTCCGCTGCCAGCATCAGGGCGGTTCGGCCCTCCAGGTCCGATGCCTTGGGGTCCGCGCCGCGATAAACGAGCTGCTCCGCCATGTCCCGAATGCCGTAGCGGGAGGCGATCATGAGGGCGTCCCAGCCCGCCCGGCTGCGGTCGTGAACATTAGCCCCGCGCTCGATCAGGAGCGCCGTCACCCCGATATTGCCGTTCTCGGCCGCAAAGGTGAGCGCGGTACACCCGGCCACGGTCCGGGCGTTCACCTGGGCACCCCGGCTCAGCAAGAGCGAAACGGTGTGGATGTCATCGGACTCCGCGGCCATCATCAGGGCGGTCTTGCCGAAGTGGTTGGTCGCGTCTACCTGGGCGCCCTTGTCCAGAAGCGCATCGATCGCTTGGGTGTCGCCCACCATGGCGGCGAGTCGCAGCTCCTTGCCGAGGTCCTCCGGCTCGGCGACGGCAACGCCCCAGCCGACCAGCAGAGCTAAGAGCAGGACGATGCGGGTCGTGGCGTTCATTGCAGCAGCTCGATGGGTTCGCGAAGGCGCTAGGTCAGCCTTGTCCCTTGCCTGTCGTGGCCGCGCCTTCGGAGCCGGCCGGCGCTTCGTCGGGCGTTTCCGGCTCGTCGGGTAGGGTGTGGACGACGCCCTTGTGGCAATCGATGCAGGTCTCGCCCTTGTCCTCGGCCCGGGAGTGCTTGTTGCGGGCGCTACGGTCCTGGGCGGACAGCTCCATGTTGGCGAAGTCGTGGCAGGTGCGGCACTCCCGGGAGTCGGTTGCCTTCATCTTGGCCCAGATCCGGCTCGCCATGATCCATCGGCGCGCCTCGAATTTCTCGGGGGTGTCGATGGTACCCATGACCTCGTGGAAGACGTCTTTCGCAGCGACGATCTTGGTGACCAGCTTGGGTCCGAGCTCCTTCGGGACGTGGCAGTCCGCACAGGTCGCCTGGATCCCAGAGGGGTTCTGAAAGTGCAAGGATTCCTTGTACTCCAGGAAGTTGGTCTGCATCGTGTGGCACGAGGTGCAGAACTCCGTCGTGTTCGTTTGCTCGATCGCGAAGTTGACGGTGCCGACGAAGGCAATACCGGCGAGAAACACCAGGCCGACGGCGGTCCAGCCCAGGCGTCGTTTGGCTCCCTTGCGTGTGCGCGCGTCCTCAGGCTGCTCGGGGGGATGAGACATGGGGCCCTCGCATCGGTGGCGGCTGATTCGATCGACCCTAAGCGGGATCGAGAGCTCGAGTCGCGTCGTTGACTCGTCGTCGGGCGCCGGCCTTGATTATTGTCGTGGCGCGCGATGGTAAGTCATGGCCGCCAGCTTTGCCAAGGCGCGCGCAACAGCATCCGAGCCTGCTTCGCGTCCGAGCAAAAAGGAAGCCAGCGGGGAAGGGCGGGCAAAACGTCTGGCTTAGTCCGACGGTTGCGGCTTGCCGATGCCATGGACGCGTGCGAAGTCCAGCATCCGCTGGATCGGCACCACAGCGCGTTCCCGGATGTCCGGGTCGATGCGGATCTCCTGGTCGCCGGTTCGAAGCACGCGATCCAGGCTCTGGAGCGCATTCATGGCCATCCATGGGCAGTGGGCGCAGCTCTCGCAGGTGGCCCCCTCGCCCGCGGTGGGCGCGGCGATCAGGGTCTTGTGCGGGGCAAGCTGGTGCATCTTCCAGAAGATCCCGGCATCGGTTGCGACGATGAACTCCCGGTTCGGCATCTCCGTCACGGCGCGGATCAACTGGGTGGTCGAGCCTACGACGTCCGCTTGGTCGACTACCTCGTCCGGGGACTCGGGATGGACCAGGACCGCCGCATCCGGATGGAGCTTGCGGACGCGCTCCAGGGCGAAGGACTTGAACTCCTCATGGACCACGCAGGCCCCGTCCCACAGGAGCATGTCCGCCCCGGTCATGCGCTCCACATAGTGGCCCAGGTGCTTGTCCGGCGCCCACAGGACCTTTTCGCCTTTTTCCTTCAGGTGCCGGACGATGGGCAGCGCGATACTGGAGGTCACTACCCAGTCCGAGCGGGCCTTCACCCGGGCGCTGGTGTTCGCGTAGACAACCACGGTGCGGTCGGGGTGGGCGTCGCAGAAGGCCGAGAACTCCTCCGCCGGGCAGCCCTCGTCGAGCGAGCAGGTCGCATTCAGGTCCGGCATCAGGACCCGCTTCTCCGGGTTCAGGATCTTCGCCGTCTCCCCCATGAACCGCACCCCACAGACCACCAGGGTCCGGGCGTCGCTCTGGGCACCGAAGCGGGCCATCTCCAGGGAGTCCGCCACGCACCCGCCGGTCTCCTCCGCAAGTGCCTGGAGGTCCCCGTCGGTGTAGTAGTGGGCCACGAGCACCGCCCGTTGCTCCGTCAGCAGCGATCCAATGCGATCTATCAGGTGGCCCTTCTCGTCTTCGGTGAGCTCCGGCCATTTCGGGTGGGGCGGGACCTGGACGCGTGGGCGGGAGGCGATGGCGGGGGAGTTGTCGCTCATGATGTTGCTCTGTCTGGGCCGGTGTCGCGTGCGTCCGGACCCTACCTCAAGAACCTGGCGGCGATTGTCCGCTCGATCAATGCGGCCTTTGGCGCCCTTGGCGTCGCGTGTCTCGAAACGGCACGGGAATGGTCCCGCAGGCGCTGGCGATTCGGGCCGCCTGCGTTGCGTCGTATGCTAAGGCGCTGTTTCCTCGCATCCCCAAAGCCAAGCCGCCCCTCGTACCCCACCCGCGTCCCCGTGGACCGGTGGGAGGATGCGGGTGGCGAATCCGTCGCAGAACAGATAGGGGCGGATCAGGCCGGGCAGGTCGTCGTACAGATGGGGCAGATTGGACAGTCCGCCGCCCAGCACGATGACCTCGGGATCCAAGAGATTGACGACACCTGCGAGTCCCCGGGCCAGGCGCTCGGCGTGACGCGCCAGGGCCGCAAGGGCGGCCGCCTCCCCGCACTCGGCTGCGGCCAGGATCTCGGGTGGCTCCAGGG
>JBGSOR010000020.1:0-3823 GCA_041738985.1 Chromatiaceae bacterium
GCAGCGAAGGCAAGGCCAAGCGTGTGCTCGACCGGCGCGCGCTTTGACCCGCCACCACCCCCCGTACCCGGGAGCGCCCCATGAAGCTGCACCAGTTGTCCCTGTTCCTCGAAAACCGTCCCGGGCGCCTCGGCGCCCCCGTAGAGGCGATCGCCGCCGCCGGCATCAAACTGCTCACCCTCTCGCTCGCCGACACCGCCCAGTTCGGCATCCTGCGCCTGATCGTCAAGGACTGGGCGCGCGCCCGCCAAGTCCTGGAGCAGGCCGGGTGGGTGGTCAATGTGACGGAGGTGGTGGCGGTGGACCTGTTGGACCGCCCCGGCGGACTGGCCGGTGCACTCAAGGTCCTGGAAGGGGCGGGGGTCAATATCGAGTACATGTACGCCTTCTCGCTGCGCCGGGGAGAGCACGCGGTCCTTTTGTTCCGCTTCGAGGACCCGGATCGGGCGATCGATGTGCTCAAGGGCGCGGGTCTTCGCGTGGTTGAAGCGGAGGAGCTGTTCAGCCACGTGCCATGACAAGACGGGGCATAGTTCCCGGCTGGCGGCTCGAGGCTCGCGATCTTCTCCCTTGTAGGCCCTGGCGCGGCCAATCGCGGGCCCGTCAGCGCCCCAGTCTACGCGCAGCGATCCGTTGTACCGATGGATGCGATTTCTATAATCGATTTTATGGATCGCCGGTGTCCCGTTATCCTACACTCCGTCGACGGGATATCCCGTCACCCGATCCAAACCGGCCTAGGCCCAACCAAAGCCTTTTTTTGACTCCAGGAGAACCTTGAGATGTTCCAAGACCGTACCGGAAAGCGCGTACCCCAAGTAACCTTCCGCACCCGCCGCGGTGCGGAATGGGTCGATGTGACGACGGACGAGCTGTTTACGGGCAAGACCGTGGTTGTGTTCTCCCTGCCCGGGGCCTTTACTCCGACCTGCTCGTCCACCCACGTTCCGCGCTACAACCAGCTCTATCCGGCCTTCAAGGCAGCCGGCGTCGACTCTGTGCTGTGCGTCTCGGTGAACGACACCTTCGTGATGAACGAGTGGCAAAAGACCCAGCACGCGGACAAGATCACCTTTGTCCCGGACGGCAACGGGGACTTCACCGCCGGCATGGGCATGTTGGTGGACAAGAACGACCTGGGCTTCGGCAAGCGCTCCTGGCGCTACTCCATGCTGGTCAAGGACGGTGTGGTCCAGAAGATGTTCGTCGAGCCCGACGAGCCCGGCGACCCCTTCAAAGTCTCGGACGCGGACACCATGCTGGCCTATGTGGCCCCGGACGCCCCCAAGCCTCTGGACGTTACCGTGTTCAGCCGTGACGGGTGCCCCTTCTGCATCAAGGCGAAGGAAGAGCTGCGCAACGCCGGCATCGCCTTCGAGGAGCTGGTGCTGAACCGGGACTACACCGAGCTGACCCTGCGTGCCGTGGTCGCCGCGGCGACGACTCCCCAGGTCTTCGTCAACGGCGAGCATGTGGGCGGCTCCGACGCGGTGGAGGCTTGGCTGGCGAAGCGTTAAGCCGCGCAGCCGAGGAACCGGCTATCGGCCGCCCGCCTTCAGCGTGTCTCCCAGACTGGCTGGAGGTTGGCGGCCGAGCCGTTTCCGAAGCTCCGCTTGCCGGTAGTTGATGCACGGAGAATCACGACATGAGTCAGCACTATGATTTAATTGCGCTGGGCGGCGGCAGCGGCGGCCTCGCCGTGGCGGAGCAGGCGGCCCAGCTCGGCCGCCGGGTGGCCGTTATCGAATCCGACCGGCTGGGCGGCACCTGCGTCAACCGCGGGTGCGTGCCCAAGAAGGTCATGTGGTTCGCCGCACAGCTTGCCACCGCGGTACGAGACGGGGCCGCATTCGGCGTGCGCGCCAAAGCCGAGCCCTTCGACTGGGCGACCCTGGTCGCCGGGCGAAACCGATTTGTCAAGAATATCAACGACTACTGGGATGGCTATGCGCAGTCCCAGGGTCTGACCTGTATCGTGGGCGAGGGCCGCTTCGTCGATGTCCACACCGTCGAGGTCGATGGCTCCCGCTACAGTGCGGATCACATCGTCATCGCGACCGGCAGCCGTCCGCTGGTGCCGCGCATGCCGGGGCACGAGCTCGGGATCGACTCCGACGCCTTTTTCGGACTGGAGCGGCAGCCCCAGCGCGTGGCCGTGATCGGCGGCGGCTATATCGGCGTGGAGCTGGCCGGCGTGCTAGCCGCACTGGGGTCCCAGGTCACCGTGGTCGCACTCGAAGACCGGGTGCTCTGGGCCTTCGACCCGTTGATCGGCGAGACGCTGTCCGAGAACATGGGCCAGGAGGGGATCCGCCTGCACCTGTCGTTCGAGGTCGCGTCCCTGGAGCGCCGGTCCGACGGGCTCGCCCTCGTGCCCAAGACAGGTGCGCCGCTGACCGGATTCGACACCATCGTCTGGGCCGTCGGCCGCTCGCCCAACAGCCGCGGCTTGAGCCTGGAAGCCGCCGGGGTCACGGTCCAACCCAACGGACTCATCCCGGTCGACGAATTCCAGGAGACCAATGTCCCGGGCATCTATGCCATCGGCGACGTGACCGGCCGCGAGCCGCTGACCCCGGTCGCCATCGCTGCCGGACGCCGGCTTGCCCGTCGGCTCTTCGGCGGGGAGACCGATCTCAAGCTCGACTATACGAATGTCCCCTCGGTGGTCTTCTCGCACCCGCCGGCGGGCCGGGTCGGACTCACCGAGCCCGAGGCGCGCGCCCGCTATGGCGACACCCTGACCATCTACGAGACCAGCTTCGTGCCCATGCGCTATGCCCTGAACGACCACGGGCCGCGCACCGCCATGAAGCTCGTTTGTCAGGGTCCGGAGGAGCGGGTAGTGGGCATCCACCTAATCGGCGACGGGGTGGACGAGATGCTCCAAGGCTTTGCCGTCGCCGTGAAGATGGGCGCCACCAAGGTCGACCTGGACAACACGGTGGCCATCCACCCGGTGAGCGCGGAGGAGCTGGTGACCCTCAAGGTGCCGGTGCGCCGGCCAGGCGGGGCCTGACCCCCCAACGTCCCTGGATCGATCCAAATCGATTGCCGGGGTCGAAAGCCAACGTTCGGCGGCGCCGGGGTCTCTCCGGACGGTTCGGTCATCCGGGGTGGCCGGGGCGTCCGAACCGACGCCGTTGGAGCGCCGCAGATTCCTCAGAGGTAACCGACGCGAGCTCCTTGTTCGGGAGACCGACCAGCTCGGGCCGGTCCTTGCGGACGTGAAGATCGAGATGAGGAGCACGGCCGTCGGGAAGAGCAGGCGGGAAAAACTGTTGCCGGTGTGTGTGGGCAGTCCTTAAAATCCCGACCGAATTTGTATGATCTGGAGATCCGAATGAAGACGGTCGGCCTTGCGCTGTCGATCCTGCTCGCACTCTCCCTACCGGTACTGGCCAGCGACGGCACACGCGAGGAGCGGGTGCATTTCAAGGCTGGTGCCCAAGGGGCCACTGTCAAGGGCCACATCAAGGGCCGGGAGGACGTCGACTATGTGCTCGGCGCCAAGGCCGGGCAGCGCATGACCGTGACGCTGCATACGGACAACACGGGGGCCTATTTCAACGTCCTGCCCCCGGGGAGCGAGGAGGCCTTGTTCGTCGGCAGCACCTCGGGAAACAGCTTCGACGGAACCCTGTCCGAGACCGGCGACTATCGCCTCCGGGTCTACCTCATGCGCTCCGCTGCCCGCCGCGCCGAGCAGGCCCACTACAGCCTCAGCGTACACATCGGTGCCGACCGCCAGGCCGAGGCCCCGGCCTATGCACCCGACTTCGCGGACGGGCTCGCCGGCGGGCCCGACTTCTGGCAGGTGACG
>JBGSOR010000037.1:0-12679 GCA_041738985.1 Chromatiaceae bacterium
GACCTGAGCGCCCTGGACGCCCTGCTGCAACGGGACCCGCGCCCGGACGTACGCGACAGCTGCGACTGGACGCCCCTGATGAAGGCGGCCCTGAACGGACATGCGGAGGCGCTCGAGCGGCTCCTCGCCGCTGGCGCTGCGGTGGACGCCCAGGACAAGGGCGGATACACGGCCTTGATGCTCGCCGCCTCCAACGACCACGCCGGGATCGTCGAGCGGCTGGCGGCCCAGGGGGCCATGATGGACCACCAGGAGGCGACCCAGGGCTGGACCGCACTCATCTGGGCCGCCAAGCAAGGCCACGCGGAGACCGTCAAGGCGCTGCTTGCCCGGCAGGCGGACCCGACCCTCAGGGACTACAGCGGACGCACGGCCGCTGATTGGGCACGGGAGGGCGGGCATGCGCTGGTGCTGGGCCTTCTGGGGGCTGGGTGAGCGAATCGGCGCGAATGGCCGGGGGCTAACGGCTCGCGCCAAACCCGCCCGGGATCGCGCGCGTGGGTTTTGTGGCGGACACGCCCTCGACGCTCGGCCCCAGCCACTCGCCACTCGCCACTCGCCACTCGCCACTCGCCACAGGCTATCATCCCGCCATGCCCAGCCTGCGCGAGAAGATGGCCGCCCACGGATTCGAGTCCAACGACGACTACGAATTCCAGGTCCGCTGCCTGCTGGAAGGCCCCGCCCAAACCCTTCGGGCACTCAACATCGAGGGCGACTCGGAGCGGCGCAAGACCGCCTTCGCCACCGCGCTGGCCCGGGCGCTGGACTTTCCCCAGGTCCTCTACCACGACTTCTCGGCGACCCACCCGCCCCTGCCGGACCTGATCCTGCCGCGCAGCCAGGACGAGCTGGGCCGTGAGGAGCCACCCATCGAGCCGCTGGACCAGATCGTGAGCGAGGCTTGCGCCCAGAGCGAGGGAGAGCCCACGGTACTGATCCTGGACCAGATCCAGGTGGCGGACTTCCGGGAGCACATCCGTATCCACCGGCTGATCGCGGACTGCTTCTGGGAGGTGCGGGGCGGGCGGTATTTTGCGAACCCCAGGCACCTCCTGGTCTTTCTGATCTCCGAGCTGCCCCTCTATCACTCGCTCCAGAAGGAGAGCTTCCGGGTTTGGGTGGGCCGGGTTTCGGAGCGCCAGATCGAATACGACCCGGCGGACTTCGGGCTGGGGCCCGAGGTCAGGCCCCTCTTCCAATCCCTGGGCACCCTGTTCCGCGCCCTGGGCACGGCGCCTACGCGCAGCGAGCTCCAGGGCATCCTGCAAGACATCCAGCTCCATGTACGCACCCCTGAGCACCTGTGCCTCAGTCTCTACGGCCGCGCCGAGGCCATCGACCGGGCGGCGCTGGCCAAACCGGAGCTTGGCGCACACCTGAGGGCGGTGGTCGACGCCGCCGCGGCGCTCCTGGCCTGCGAGCACATCGAGCTGCGCGGAGATTGAGCGCGCTTGCCCGGGCGCCCGCCCGACCCCAGTCTCTGGATTTAAGGTTGGCCCGGTCCCGGGCCCCAAAGCCGCGGGTACCTCATGAGTAGACAATCGCGCATCGAATCCAAGCTTCAGGACGCACTCTCCCCCATGCACTTGGACGTGGTAGACGAGAGCCACATGCACTCGGTCCCCCCGGGGGCGGAATCCCACTTTCGGGTCGTGGTGGTCAGCGAGCGGTTCGAGGGACAGGGGCTGGTGGCTCGCCATCGGACCCTCAACCAGCTCCTGCGCGAGGAGCTGCAAGGGGGGCTCCATGCCCTGGCCCTGCACACCTGG
Source organism: Chromatiaceae bacterium (assembly GCA_041738985.1). GTDB lineage: Bacteria > Pseudomonadota > Gammaproteobacteria > Chromatiales > Chromatiaceae > Thiodictyon. The sequence goes on from JBGSOR010000037.1 coordinate 1,773, forward strand.
ACCCCGGAGGAATGGTTCGAAAAAGGCGGCGCGGCCCCCCAGTCGCCGCCCTGCCTCGGGGGCTCCAAGGCCCACTGACCCCATCGCCCTGCATCCCCCGTTCCCCGGAAGCGCAAACCGCTGTCCGGGGACGCCCGACGATTCCCCGCCCGGCCGACCGACATCGCCGAGGTAGCGGAGACCTTCTGTTGGTACTATTGCCGCCCGGTACCTGCGCCTCGCGCCGCGGGACCTCGAAATTGCGCGCCCGACCGGGTGCCTTATCCCCAACCTCGCCGGCAAGCATCGGGAGTAGACCCATGACCTCCAAGCTACTGATCGCGGCCATCCTCGGTGCCGCCACCTGTGCAGCCCCAACCTGGTCGGCGGCGGCCGACACGGTCAAGATCGGCTGCGTGGCACCGCTCACCGGGCCCCAGGCCCATTTGGGAAAGGACATCGAGAACGGGGCACGGCTCGCGGTTGACGCGATCAATGCGACCAATCCGACCATGGGCGGCCAGCCGGTGCAGTTCGAGCTCCTGGTAGAAGACGATCAGGCGGACCCCAAGACCGCCACGGTCGTGGCCCAAAAGCTTGTGGACGAGGGCGTCAAGGGCGTGGTCGGACACCTGAACTCGGGGGCCAGCATCCCGGCTTCCCGTATCTATGCGGACAACAATGTCCCCCAAGTCTCTCCTGCCTCTACGGCGGTCGCCTATACCCACCAGGGATTCCCGACCACCTTTCGGGTCATGGCCAACGACTCCCAGCAGGGTAAGGCGCTCGGACTCTACGCCACCCGCTTGGGCAAGCGTGTCGCGGTAGTGGACGACCGCACCGCCTACGGCCAGGGCCTGATCGACGAGGTGGTCAAGTCGGTCAAGGAGTCCGGTGGCGAGGTCGTGGGCCGCGAGTACACCACGGACAAGTCCACGGACTTCACCGCCATCCTCACCTCCCTGAAGGCCAAACGACCGGATGTAGTGGTCTTCGGCGGCATGGACCCCCAGGCCGCGCCCATGATCCGGCAGATGCGCACCCTGGGGATGAAGACCGCCTTCATGGGCGGGGACGGCATGCAGTCGGCCGAGTTTATCAAGCTCGCCGGCCGCGCCGCCGAGGGTGCCATCGGCTCCTCCCCAGGGCTGCCCATCGAGAAGATGCCCGGCGGCGCTGACTTCACCAAGCGCTTCGGCGAGCGCTTCGGCAAGATCCAGATCTACGCCCCCTTCTCCCACGACGCCGCGGTGGTCCTGACCCAGGCCATGCTGCGGGCCGGCTCCACCGAGCCCGACAAGGTCCTGGCGGCGCTGGGCAAGACCAAGCTGGATGGGGTCATCGGCCCGATTGCATTCGACGACAAAGGCGACCTGGTCGACGGCCCCGTGACGCTCTACAAGGTCAAAGACAGCAAATGGGAGCCCGTTGAAACTATCGGCGGGCCGCAGGGCAAGTAACCGGAAGCTCGCCGGACCCCGCGGCCCGCTGCGATGGACATCTTCGCCCAGCAGCTCGTCAACGGCCTGATCCTGGGCAGCCTCTACGCCATGGTGGCGCTTGGCTATACCATGGTGTACGGCATCCTGGAGCTGATCAATTTCGCCCATGGCGAGATCGTGATGCTGGGGGCCATGGTGTCGGTGACCGTGCTCGGCGTGCTTGCCGGGGTCGGGGTGCCCGTGGCCCTGGCCCTGCCCCTTTCGCTGGCCGCGGCGGTAGCGGTTTGCATGGCCACCGGGGTCGCGGTCGAGCGGGTCGCCTACCGGCCCCTGCGCAACGCCCCCCGGCTGGCCCCGCTGATTACGGCCATCGGCGTCTCCATCGTGCTCCAGAATCTGGCCATGATCGTTTGGGGCCGTCAGTACCTCTCCTTTCCACCGATTCTGGACGTACAGATCTACGACTGGCACGGGGCTACCGTAACCAATATCCAGCTACTCATCGTGGCCGTGGCCGCGTTCACCATGGGCGGGCTCCTGATCCTCGTCAACCGTACCCGTTTGGGCCGTGCCATGCGCGCCACCGCCCAGAACCGGGAGGTGGCGGGGCTCATGGGGGTAGACGCCAACCGGGTGATCGCCGCCACCTTCGCGGTGGGCTCCGCACTCGCCGCCGTGGCGGGACTCCTGATCGCCGCCTATTACGGCATCGCCCACTACAACATGGGCTTCACCCTGGGGCTCAAGGCATTCAGTGCGGCGGTCCTGGGGGGCATCGGCAACATCCCGGGGGCACTGCTCGGCGGACTCCTGCTCGGGATTATCGAGAGCCTGGGGGCCGGCTATATCGGCGACCTTACCGGCGGGTTCCTGGGCAGCCATTACCAGGACATCTTTGCCTTCTTTATCCTGATCCTGGTGCTCGTCTTCCGGCCCTCCGGTCTCTTGGGCGAGCGCGTCGCCGATCGCGCCTGACCATGACCGGACTGCTCCCCGACCGGCTCTACCGGGACCCGCGGCTCGCCTGGGTCGCCTACGGTGGGGTCGCCTTGCTGCTTCTGGCCCTCCCCTTCCTGGTGGACGCGGGCATGGGGCGCACCTGGGTGCGCATCCTCGATTTCGCGATGCTCTATGTGATGCTGGCCCTGGGGCTCAACATTGTGGTGGGGTTCGCGGGGCTGCTGGATCTGGGCTACGTGGCCTTCTATGCGGTCGGGGCCTACTTCTATGCCATCCTGGCATCCCCTCAATTCGGCCTCCACCTGCCCTTCTGGGCCCTGCTGCCCATGGGGGCCGGGATCGCCTGCCTTTTCGGGGTTCTGCTGGGTGCGCCGACGCTCCGACTCCGGGGGGACTATCTGGCCATCGTCACCTTGGGCTTCGGAGAGATCATCCGGATCTTTTTGAATAACCTGAATGCCCCGGTGAACATCACCAACGGCCCCCAGGGCATCAACATGGTGGACCCGGTGCGGCTCGCCGGCCATGCCCTGACCCGACCCATCGAGATCTTTGGGGTCCAGCTCTCCGGCGCCCACGCCCATTATTTCCTCTTCCTGGCCCTCACCCTGCTCGTGATCTTCGCCGCCCTGCGACTCCAGGACTCCCGCATCGGGCGCGCTTGGGCGGCCATCCGGGAGGACGAGGTGGCCGCCGAGGCTATGGGCATCCACACCCGCAACGTGAAGCTCCTGGCCTTCGCCATGGGGGCGACCTTCGGCGGGCTGGGCGGGGGACTCTTTGCCGCCTTCCAGGGGTTCGTGAGCCCGGAGTCCTTTACCCTGATGGAATCCATCATGATCCTGTGCATGGTGGTGCTGGGGGGGATGGGTCATATCCCAGGGGTCATCCTGGGGGCCATCCTGTTGACCGTGCTGCCCGAGCTGCTGCGCTATATCGGACCCTTGCAGCAGGAGCTTTTCGGACGCGTCGCGGTGGACCCCTCGGACCTGCGGATGCTGCTCTTCGGCATTGCGCTCGTCGTGGTGATGCTGTTCCGGCCCCAGGGACTCTGGCCATCGCCGGTGCGGGCGCGGGAGCTGCGCCCGGACAACCCGGACGAGGTCCGCCAGGAGCAGGAGTCCCTGTATGACGCCGAGCGCTGACGGGGAGCACCCGCTGCTGGACGCCCGGGCGATCTCCAAGCGCTTCGGCGGCCTGAACGCCCTAAGCGAGGTGTCCATCGCGGTCGGCACGGGAGAGATCTTCGGCCTGATCGGACCCAACGGGGCCGGCAAGACCACCTTCTTTAACTGCCTCACCGGGCTCTACCAGCCCAGCTCAGGCACAGTGCACCTGGGCGGGGCGTCCCTCGCCGGGCTCAAGCCCCATGCGGTGGCGGCCCTGGGCCTTGCTCGCACCTTTCAGAACATCCGGCTCTTCGCCAATATGACCGTGCTGGAGAACGCCATGGTGGGCCGCCACGTGCGCTCCCGTGCCGGGGTGCTGGGCGCGGTGCTGCGGGGCCCGCGGACCCGCGCCGAGGAGCGCTCCATCCGCGAGCGGTCCATGGAGGTCTTGAGCTGGGTGGGGCTCGCCGCGCGGGCGGACCAACAGGCCCGGCATCTCCCCTACGGCGATCAGCGCCGCCTGGAGATCGCCCGGGCCCTAGCCACCGAACCCCGGGTTCTGGCCCTGGACGAGCCTGCGGCGGGCATGAACCCCACCGAGACCGAGTCGCTCAAGGGTCTGCTGGAAGAGATCCGAGGACGGGGCGTCACCCTGCTCCTGATAGAGCACGACGTGCGCCTGATGATGGGGCTCTGCGACCGGGTGGCGGTGCTGGATTACGGTCGCAAGATCGCCGACGGTCCCCCCGCGGAGGTCCAACGGGATCCGACGGTCATCGATGCCTATCTGGGTGCGGGCGCGGCCGAGACTGGGGCCGTGCACGCATGAGCCTGCTTTCCGTCCAGGGGCTGGAGGTCCGCTACGGCGGCATCCGCGCCGTCAAGGGGATCGACCTGGCCGTCGACGAGGGCGAGGTCGTCTGTCTCATCGGCGCCAACGGGGCCGGCAAGACCACCAGCCTCAAGGCCCTTGCCGGACTCCTGCCGGCCGCCGCCGGGTCCATCCGCTATGCCGGGGGCGAGGTTACAGGCCTGCCGGTTCACCGGCGGGTGCGCATGGGCCTGGCCCTGGTCCCCGAGGGCCGCGGCGTCTTCCCGCGGCTGACCGTGGAGGAGAATCTGCGCATGGGCGCCTATTGCCGGTCCGACCGGGAAGGTATCGCAGGGGACCTTGAGCGGGTACGGGGGCTGTTTCCGCGCCTGAAGGAACGCAACGCCCAGAGCGCCGGCACACTCTCCGGCGGGGAGCAGCAGATGCTGGCCATCGCCCGGGCGCTCATGGGCCGTCCCAAGGTCCTGCTGCTCGACGAGCCCAGCATGGGCCTGGCCCCGCTCGCCGTCGCCAAGATCTTCGAAACCATCCGGCTCATCGCCGCAGAAGGCATGACCCTGCTCCTCGTGGAGCAGAACGCCCGCCTGGCCCTGGAGACGAGCCGCCGTGGCTATGTCCTGGAGGGCGGGCGCATTGTCCATCAGGACGAATCCGCCGCACTGCTCGCGAGCCCCAAGGTCCGCGCCGCCTACCTAGGGGCCTAGGGCGATTTCTGTCAAATCATGTACCACCTCGCTCGTCTTTTCGCCCGCCTTCGGCGTCGCACCGACAGTCACATAGCCCAGCTATGCTCCTGGCGGCGCTCCTTGAAGGCAGACGAAAATCCTTCGCGATCCGGTACATGATTTTCCGGCAATCGCCTAAAGATCCGCCAGGCTAGACCGCGGCAGGCAGTGCAGGTGTATCCGAGCCCCCTCCGGGCCGGCCTGGACCAGTTCCGGCAGGTCCGCGAAGGCGGCCTCCATGGCCTGGACCGCGTCCGGGTGCGGGTCATCCAGGACTACCACAAGGCGCAGCCGGTTCATACCGCGGCGGTCCCGCTCCGCCCGCCCGGCCCGGACCCAGGAAGAGATCCGGTCCCCGAGCGCGCCAGGCGCCTTGGCTGCAGCACCCGCAGGCTTGGCGACGTAGATCAGCAGCCGCCCGCCCAGGGCGATCCGGCGGCAAATCTCCGGAAGCCCGGGCAGGGGCTCCCGATCGTCTTCCACCCGGTGGAAGACCTCGGCCGAGCACTGGCAGCCCAGGGTCTCGCGGGCGAACCGCTCGAGCCCGGGGCTGGCTGGACCGGCATACGCCGGCACCGCGAGTCTAGGGCCTGATATAGACATAACCCTTGGACTGGAGCTCGGCGATCTTGGTAACACCCCCCTCGGGGACCAGAACGAATCCGGGCAGCAGGTCGTCCATCGTCAGATTGAACCCCTTGAGCGTGTTGCCGCACATGTCCAACTCCACCCCCTCGCCCTTGAGCTTGGCCAACCCATTGCGCACCTTTTCGGTGGCGTCGATGTCGATGAAGGCGTTAACGGCGGGACCATGGGCGACCAGCACGATATGGACGTTCTCGGGCCCTCCCACACCGTCGATATGGTTCTGGATATTGCCGAGCACGAAGGGGACCTTCTCCGCCTCCGAGACGTGATAGACCACGTTGAGCTTCTCGGCAGCGGCAATGCCTGGGGTCAGTACGGCGAGGGCAAGCAGGGCGGCGGCAAGGGTCTTGTTCATCTCGTCCTCCGTTGATTGGTCCCGGCTATCTGGCCCGTCCAACCCGGAAAATCAACCTCAGAGCTCCTCGGAGGCGAAGTCTGCCAACCGAGAGCGCTCCCCGCGCATCAGGGTGACGTGCCCCCCGTGAGACCAACCCTTGAAGCGGTCCACCACATAGGTGAGCCCGGAGGTGGTCTCGGTGAGATAGGGGGTGTCGATCTGACCGATGTTGCCCAGGCAGACGATCTTGGTCCCCGGCCCCGCCCGGGTGATGAGCGTTTTCAGCTGCTTGGCCGTGAGGTTCTGGGACTCGTCCAGGATGATGTACTTGTTGAGGAAGGTCCGCCCGCGCATGAAATTGAGCGACTGGATCTTGATGCGGCTGCGCACCAGGTCGTGGGTGGCCGCCCGCCCCCATTCCCCGGCCCCGCCGCCGCCCTCGGTTTGGGTCAGGACCTCCAGGTTGTCCATCAGGGCACCCATCCAGGGGGTCATCTTCTCCTCTTCGGTGCCGGGCAGGAACCCGATGTCCTCCCCCACGGGCACCGTGACCCGGGTCATGATGATCTCCTTGTAGATGTTCCGGTCCAGGACCTGGGCAAGTCCGGCCGCGAGCGCCAGCAGGGTCTTGCCGGTACCGGCGGTGCCGATGAGGGTGACGAAGTCCAGCTCCGGGTCCATGAGCATGTTGAGGGCAAAGTTCTGCTCCCGGTTGCGGGCCTTGATCCCCCAGACGCCGTGGCGGGCAACGCGGTAGTCGTTGGCCAGCTCGATCACCGCTTCGGTGGGTCCGCGCTTCTCGCGCACCAGGGCCTCGAAGCCGGACGCATCGTCCAGATAGAGGCACTGACTCGGATACCAGTCCGCCACGTCCGGCCCCTCGACCCGGTAGTAGGTGCGCCCCTCTTCCTTCCACGCATCCACCGACTTGCTGTGCCGCTCCCAGAAGTCGTCCGGGAGCCGCTCCACCCCGGTGTAGAGAAGCGAGACATCGTCCAGGACCTGGTCGTTGGAGTAGTCCTCCGCAGGGATGCCCAGCACCGCGGCCTTGATCCGCAGGTTGATATCCTTGGAGACGACGATGACATGGCGGTCCTGGCGCAGCCCCTGGAGCGCCTGGGCGGTACCCAGGATGTTGTTGTCCGAGCTGGTGCCGGGCAGGGATTCCGGGAGCTTCAGGTCAAGAAGCGAGGTCTGGAAATAGAGTCGGCCGGTGGCCGCCTGGACGATCCCCCCGCCGTTGGTCGAGAGCGGTCCGATGGGTAGCCCCGCGTCGATCTCCGCCTTGTCCGCATTGGACATGAGCTGATCGAGAAACCGGCTGGCCTGGCGGACGTTACGGGCGACCTCGGACATGCCCTTCTTGGCGTGGTCCAGCTCCTCCAGGACCACCATGGGCAGGAAGATATCGTGCTCCTTGAAGCGGAAGATGGAGGACGGGTCGTGCATCAGCACGTTGGTATCGAGGACGAAGAGGCAGTTCCGGTCGTTTTCGCGCTTGATCATGAGGGTGCGGTCAGAAGCGCCGCGCCGCTGGCGGCCTGGTTGATCCGGTCTGCGTGGCGCGGACCGGCCACTCAGGATTGGAGGACCCAGGGCCAGGCCCCGGGCCGGACAGGCCCCCGCCCCGGGGGCCGCAGCTACTCGCGCTGGCAGGAGGACGCCGTCTAGGCGGTCCCCAGCTCCCGAACGGCGGCCAGCACCTCCTCTGCGTGTCCCTTGACCTTGACCCCGCGCCACTCCCGGCGCAGGACGCCCTGGGCATCGATCAGGAAGGTGCTGCGCTCCACGCCGAGGCTCTCGCGTCCGTACATCTTCTTCGTCTTGATGACGTCGAAGGCCCGACACAGCGACTCGTCGGTGTCGCAGAGCAGATCGAAGGGAAAGCCCTGCTTGGTCTTGAAGTTTTCCTGGGCCTTGAGTCCGTCGCGCGAGGCGCCCAGGATGGCCGTGTCGGCAGCGGCGAAGGCGTCGGACGCGTCCCGGAAGTCCTGGCCCTCCTGGGTGCACCCGGGCGTGCTCGCCTTGGGATAGAAATAGAGGACCAGGTTGCGGCCCCGATAGTCGGAGAGCTTGACGGTCTTAGACCCGGTGGAGGGGACCTCCAGATCGGGTATGGGCTGGCCGACGGTGACGCTCATGGTGGCGGACTCCCTGCAATCGACTGGGTTGACGGTGGCCCCAAGGGTGGGGCCTGACCGTCCCGGTGCAAGCGTCGCCGAGGCCCTATGGAACCTCTGTGTCCAGGGGCCAGGGGACGCGATCAGCCCTTCAGCGGCTCCAGCACCGCGTCCAGATTCAGCCCGTCGCAGTAATCCATGAATTCTTCGCGCAGCCCCGCGATATGCATGTCGGAAGGGATGCCCACGGTCATATGCACCGAGAACATGGGGGTTCCGGTGTGGGCGGCCGAGTAGGTGCTGGTCGCCATATCTTCGATGTTGATAGTGCGATCGGCGAAGAAGCCGGCCAAGTTGTTGACGATACCCGGGTGATCCATGGACACGACGTCCACGGCGTAGGGCAGCAGGTTGCGGCCGGCCGCGCGCTCCCCGGTCCTCTTGGACATGATTCGCATGCCGAGCTGGCGCTCCAGCTCCGGGAGTGAGTTCTCGATCTTGGCGAGCGTGTTCCACTTGCCCTCGACCAGCAGCATCGCGGCAAACTCGCCGCCGAGCACGGTCATGCGGCTGTCTTCGATGTTACAGCCATGCTCCAGGATGGCCCGGGAGAGCACGTTCACGATGCCTGGATGGTCCTCGCCGAGGGCGGAGATCACGAGGTAGGTCTTCTGGGTTGCCATATCCTGGTCGAGGGTCGGAGTTCGCTGGTCCGCGGGAGTTTAGCATGGGGCTTCGGGCGTCCGCATAGGGCGGCAGGACCCAGGCGCGTTAGGGCGATCCCGCACTCGGGTCGTGCTCCGGCTGGTCGGGCTTGAGGGGATACCAATGGTCATCCCGAGCCGCTGGCAGGAGATCGCGGCGCAGGCGGCGCAGCAGGTTTCCGGTACCGCCGCCCGAGCTCGGGGCAACCATGGGGTCCTCCCCTTCCAGCACGTCCCCCAGCTCCGCCTCGATGGCGTCGGGGTCTTCCCCCGCCTCCATGCGTCGGATGGCCTCGGCCATCCCATCGCCCAGCTTGAGCCCGGCAGCATTGAAGAGCCTGCGCATGACGCGCGCCGCCTGCCGTGGGTCGGAGTCGTCCAGGCCCTCCATCTCCCCGGCCATGGAGGCAAATGCCTGCATCATGCGCTCCTCGTCGACCCCGGCCGGCAGCTCGGCCTCGGCATCCCCCTCATCGGACGAGGGCCGCCGCTTGCCGATGGCGAACAGGCTGGCCTGGCGTCCAAGCTCGGGGCGACCGCAGCGCGGGCAGGCCGGTCGGGTATCGGTATCGACGCGGCGCGAGAAGAAATTGAAGATGGTGTGGCAGTCGGGGCAGTAGCACTCGTAGACAGGCATGGCAGGTCCGGGGCTCTCGAGGAACAGGTGTTTAGGCGAGGCGAATGGATGTGCCTGGAGACGGACCTGGGCGGGCCGCCCTCACAGTCAAGGTCCGCTTGGCTAAGCCGGACGCCCGACGAAGCCTTTCAGGATCTCCTGGGTGTCCTCGCGCGGGATGCGCGGTCCCAGACAGGTGACCAGCTTAGCGGAAGCGGCCGAGGCCAGGTCTCCGGCCCTTTGGTGTCCCCAGCCCTGGGTGAGCCCGTAGAGGAAGGCACCGGCGAACATATCCCCGGCGCCCACCGTGTCCACCGCATCCACCGGGTTCCCCGCGATCTCCACCAGACCCTGGCCGTCGTACACCAGGGCGCCCTGGGCGCCCCGGGTGATGGCGAATTCCCGGCCGATGGTCTTCAGGTACGCCACGGCCTCCCCCAGATCGTCGGTCCCTGCCATCCCCATCGCCTCGTGCTCGTTGGCGAAGATCAGGTCCACGCCGGGCCCGATCATCTCCAGGAGTCCGTCCTTGAAAAACTTGACCATGTTGGGGTCCGAGAGCGAGATAGCCGTGCGCACCCCGCACGACTCCGCGATCTGCCGGGCCGCGATGGACGCGGCGCGCGCCTCCGGCGAGGTGACCAGATAACCCTCGGTGTAGAACCAGTCGGAGTCCCGGAGCGCCTCTTCCATCAGCTCCTTGCAGGAGAGGTTGCCGCTGACCCCCAGGAAGGTGCACATGGTCCGGTCGCTGTCCGGGGTCACCAGGACCACGCAGCGCCCAGTGTGGCCCTGGCCCTTTTCGGTATGGTGGTTGGTATCCACCCCGCCCTCGATCAGGTCGCGCATATAGAAGTGCCCGAGCTCGTCGTCGGCGACCTTACAGGAATAGAACCCCTTGCCGCCGAGCTGGCTCAGGCCGATGACGGTGTTGGCGGCTGAGCCGCCGGAGCCGCGCTGATGATGGTGGGAGCCCAGGTGGAGCATGATCTCCAGCTGCTTGGACTCGTCCACCAGGGTCATGACACCCTTGTCGATACCAAGGGTCTCCAGGTCCCTGAAGTCCACCTCGTACTCCATGTCCACCAGGGCATTTCCGATCGCATACACGTCATAACGCGGCATCGTCTCTCCGGGCCTCGAATCTAAGAGGCCGGGGATTGTACAGGGGTTGAGGCCCGCTTCGCTGGGTCGGGGGCCACATTGCCCCGGGACGGACTCACCGAATGAGCCTGCCAGGCTGTTAGCCTCTCGCGACCTCGACTCGACCCCGGAGGCCCCATGGGTGCACAGGAGCGGATCGGACCGGCCGATCCATTGGACGCGCTGATGCGCCGGCTCGACGCCCGCTATCGCGCCCGCATCGCCGGGCGGCTCGTACAGCCGGCCCGGGAGGCACGCCTGGCAATGCTGCCCGAGGATCTGAACCCGCGGC
>JBGSOR010000045.1:0-22379 GCA_041738985.1 Chromatiaceae bacterium
CCGCGGCTCCGGCCGGCGCCGCGTCGCCCGCGAGCGGGTTCCTACCGGCGGGGGTGTGGTCCGATAGGTCCGACGATGGACCAGGCGGAGCGAGTCCGCCTTGTCGGCGATGGAGGATGTATCGGCCGCGCCGGAGCCAGCCTGGCTCGATTAAGGTACGCCGGCTACTGCGATTGTAGATCGTCCAGCGTCACCGCAAGCGCGTGGGCGATGGCCTTCAGCGTCTTCACCGTGCCTTCGCGCTTACCGGTCTCGATTTGGCACAGATAGGCCTTGCTGATGCCGGCCTTTTCCGCCAGCGCCTCCTGAGTGATTCCACGCCATTCGCGCCAGGCCTTGACCGCATGCGCACCGTCGAGAATGGCGTTGAGAACCTCCGCTGGAACGTGAAAGCCGTCGTCATTCCTGCGAAAGGTCTCCAGTGCCGCCAGGTCTTCGAGATCTTCAAAGGCATCCGCCAGTCGCTCGAAGAGCTCGATTGGAATCACGGCAAACTCCCGCTTGCCGTCGCGCTCGATGAATTGGATGGTCGTCATTGGTAAACCTGGCCGCGCGGGCCGATTCTCAACACTTCGATGGTTAGGACCGCTTCATTCAAGCTGTAAAGAATCCGCCAATCGCCGATGCGCAGTCGGCAGTCTTCCCGGTTTCGCAAGCGCTTGACATTGTTGTTTGATGCGAAGGGATCGGCGGCCAGTTGCTCCAGTGTGCCTCGAATCGTCGTGGCCAGATTCCGCGGCAGCGTTCTCATGATCTTGCTGGCTTCACGGCTATATACGATGCGATACATGCGCCGAGGTTAGCGAATCGCTTACGGAAAGTCAAACCTCCGACGGCGTGCCTATCATCGTAAGCGCACCATGGCGGATGCGCCCCGACCATCGCCGATCAAGCCCGGTAGGATGGGCTGAGCGCAGCGAAGCCCATCGCCGCGCCCCGGCGCCGATTGTCCCCGTCGCGAGTCCGCCCTAGACTCCTGCCCTGCGCCACCCCATCGATTCCAAGATCGACTGCGTCTTCAAGGCCCTGCTGGGCGCGGAGGAAAACCGCGGCCTGCTGGTGCACTTTCTCAACGCCGTCCTCGGCGCCGACCTGGCGAGCCCGATCGCCCAGGTCGACATCCTCAGTTTTTCGAAGACAGCGAGCGTCCTCGGCGAGACCCGGCTCCCGGCGTGGATGCAAACCGCCGAAATGAGGCAAGCCATGAGCACACTCAAAGCCTTCTCCGAGAACGAACGGGCCGACAACGCCTACCAGGCGCGCCAAAATTTCCTGCGCGAGCAGCGCTCCATCCAGCGCGAGCTCCAAAACCAACACGCCGCGCGGGCGGCGGCCGTGCGCGAGAAAGAGGTGGAGCGGCACGCGAAAGAGTCCGCCTTAGCCGAGCTCGAGCGCCAGAAGGCCCTGCTGCAAGACCGGACTCCCCGCGAAGATTCGTGACGCCGCGCGTTGCCCCCGCTAAGAAAAGGGCCCGGGGCACGTCTCAGCAAGCTGCGCATCGTCGCCGCAGTTCCAATCCGGTTGGAGTGCGGATGCGATATCGCCTGGACGTGGGGTCCACTTTCGCTTCGGCATGCAACAGGAATTCTTCCCCGTACCTGCCTCGCATCCGCGCCACCAAGTCCGCCCGACGGTCCTCGACCCGTTGGCTCTAGGTCTCCAAGACCCTGATCGCCTCGCCGTCGATGCCCAACACTCGTCTCCGCTCCGGGCTCGCATCCTCCACCCTCGCCCGTGATCTCACCCAGTGCTTATTGCCGACCGAGAAGCCACGCGACGCGCCAATTGCAGAGCGGCACTAACGAACTTTCTCCCGGGAGTCGGCCGGCTCGGAGCCGCCCCGATACACCACTCGATGCGTCCCCTCGCCCGGAAGTGCGACCTGTATCGCAAGACTGGATAAAAGGGGAACAGCTGCCCGCCTCTCCCGCCGAGACCAACGCCTCCTCGCACCCTAGTCCCGTCCAAATGTGACACTTTTTGTCGCTTTCTGGCGCGATGCCGCCGTCGGCAGCAGACCGACGGTCTGTTCAATCGGCTCGACGGGCCTCGGAACTGGTCGGAAGTCCTCGACGCGCCAGCGGCTTGCACCCGTTCTCTAGCCCCGCGATTACAAATGTTCACGGTGGCGCGTATCCTGCTGAAGCGTTAGCGGGGGACATTTAGGACGCGGCTGCACGGTGGCCGCCCCGCCCTCCCGACGCAGCCGGTTCCAACATCTACACAGGAAATAGTCATGAAAAAGACCCAGCAAGGCTTCACATTGATCGAGCTCATGATCGTGGTCGCGATCATCGGCATATTGGCGGCCATCGCCATTCCCGCCTATCAGGACTATACGGTCCGCGCTAAGCTATCGGAAGCCGTTACGGCCGCCGCACCCGCAAAAACTGGAGTCGCGGAGTTTTTCCAATCGCAAGGCAGATTACCCACCGACGCAGGAGAGGCCGGCTTCTCGGGAAACATCGATAGCAAATATGTTAACTCAGTAAAGATTAGCGGCACTGGGGTTGTAAGCGTAACTGTGAAGGGTGACGCTCTCGGCGCAGGTATGACCGGCGATCTCGAAGCCATCGTTCTCAGTCCTATCACTAGCACGACAAAAGTTGACTGGAACTGTCAGGCTGGAACTGGTGTCGAGGTAAAATATCTGCCTGCAGATTGCCGCGACTGATATCAGTTATCATAGGTCCTGAGCTACCCAGCGAACGCCCTAGTAACTCTAGGGCGTTCGTGTCTCACGGCCGTCTTCGACACTGGATGAACCCTGGGTGCTTGGGAACCGGCATGGAAACGCGCACAATTGCAGGGCAACTACCCTTCGTTGCAGTGCCTATCGCTTTAGCTTGCTTTCTCACCATCGCATTTACGATCTATTGGGTTGGCATTCAGGGCGGCACCTTTCACTTCGACGACCGACCCAACCTCGGTGTCCTGGGTGATTTTGGCGGCGTCGATTCCTTCCACGACTTCATCGTATACCTCAAGTCTGGAATAGCCGGCCCGACCGGCAGACCTCTTGCCCTCCTCTCCTTCCTGCTCGACGGCCAAACCTGGCCAACGGACCCGAAGCCATTTCTGCGAACCAACGCGCTCATACATGGCGTCAATGGATTTTTTATTTTCCTTATTGGTTGGCTTTTGCTCAAATACAGCTATCGTGATCGCCTGCCCCAACATGCTCTTACAATCGCCGGGTTATCCGCTGCGCTCTGGCTCGTCCACCCCTATTGGGTGTCCTCCGTTCTCTACGTTGTCCAACGCATGGCGACGCTTTCCGCTCTGTTCTGCCTTGCAGGGATTGCCCTTTATTTGAAGGGGCGAGCCCTATCGGTCGTCGAATCGACCCGCAAGACCGGCTGGTGGGTCGCCAGTATCGCCGTTCTCCTAGGCACAGGGCTTGGCGTGCTCGCCAAAGAAAATGCTGCTCTGTTGCCCTTGTTGCTCCTTGTAGTGGAGTTCATTGGAGTCCGCTCGTTATGGGCAGTCGGGCCTTCCTCCCGCTTTGAACGAACCTGGTTTATCGTCTTTCTCATTGCTCCATCCGTTGGATTACTCGCCTATCTCGTCCGTACTATAGATTTCGGCACATTTTTCGAGGTTGGAGCCGTTCGGCTATTTTCCCCCTATCAGCGCCTTATCACGGAGCCCGGCGTCTTACTCGGCTACCTTCACGATCTTTTAATACCGCAGCCGGGATATCCGGGACTGTACCAGGAGAATTACCTAATTACACAAGGGCTCTTCGCTTCGCCTTCCGCGATCCCAAGTCTTCTGTCGATCTTAGGAATCGTCTTTGTTGGCATCTGGAAGCGCAAGCAAATACCGCTGATCGCGCTCGCGCTCTTATTCTTTTTCGCCGGTCACCTGCTCGAATCTACAGTACTGATGCTTGAGCTCAAGTTCGAGCACAGGAATTATCTGCCGGCCGCACTCCTTTTTCTGCCACTGGCAGCCGGGATCGTGCTTAACCTCCAGCGCGTCCGATGGGTCTTGGCAGCGTCCCTACTCATACTGCTCGGGGCCTTCACGGTCAGCCATGCGGCGCTGTGGGGACGGCCATTAGAGCTCGCACTTTACTGGGCCGAAAGGAATCCAGACTCCTACCGAGCCCAATTCGTTGCAGCGGGAGAGCTCGACAGGAGCGGACGAAAGCAAGAGGCTTTGAATCTATTGCAGGAAGCATCAAACCGGCATCCCGACTCACCGGCACTTCACCTGGCCTATGCCGGATTCCTTCAGTCGGTCGGCGACACCTCCGCCGCTAGAATCGAAGCCGATGCCGCGATTAAGGCGATAACGACCGGCCCCTTTGATTCGCATATCAACATCATTCTGGAGCCGATGCTTGATGCTTATTCTTTGGGTCGATCCTCGTCACTCCCTGCAGACATCATCGAGAACATCATCACAGCGTTCGAGAGCCGTAAGGAATATAATCGCTCGGATAGCGACAGGGAGACCTATGCCTATGCTCGCGCACGACTTAAATTGAGCGACGGGGACATTTCTGCTTCCTGCGAGCATTTTCTCGCAATGCAGAGGAAATCGGGACGTATCGGCACCGATCTACTGATTTTTTCTCTGCTTGCGAGTAATGGCTATTACGCCGACGCACGATATTTCCTTGTGTCCGCTCAGCAAAAAATCGCTCTCGGCATCGATGCCGGATTGCGCTTCGCGCCTGATTGGTATCGCTCGGAAATCAACCGCCTTGAGCAGAATGTAACGGAGGACGAAAGAAAGGTTACTCACCCTCTGAAAGCTACGTGCGATATTGTTGAAAAGTCTGAAATCCACATGCGCGGTACTGGCTCCTGACGTTGGGGACGCAAGAGCACTGCGCTGACCCAAGCCGCGCAGCTGGCCGCGCACGTGAGTTTACAGTTGGGATACATGGTGCGCCGACGTGGCTTAAGCAGCGCGCCGTTCGGCCGCAGTAGCAAGTTGCGCTGCTGGATACGGTATCGTTATGAGGCCACGCGGCCGACCCTCGTTCCCAACTGAAATCCGCGAACAGCTTGATTGTTATCGCTCTCGCGTTACCGGCGCGGCCGCGCTCTGGGATCTCGGGGGACGGGTTTCCGTCGCGCACCGTTATGCATACTATCTGCAAGGCCGCTGCTCTCGGGCCAGGGCGATGGCGAGCGGGCACTTCCCTACCTAAAGGATGCGTTGTCCCGTTACAACAGCGTCGAAACCGGTTTGCATATCGTCAGCATGCTCGGCACTCATGGTCACTTCCGCGAGGCGCTCGTCATCCTCGACCAGTCGGCGCTGGTGCTTCGGGCGCAGCCGGACAGCAAGCTCGGGCGCCACCGGACCACCTACGAGCGAGAGATCGAGCGACTGCGCCAAACCCTGCGGGATGATCTTGTCGTGAAGGCCCAACAAGCGCCTCAAGCCCTGGATCGGATGAACTGAATGGCATCGACTAACCGCTGGTGAGCCCCGCGCCTGTGTCAAACGCACCCATCACCG
Organism: Chromatiaceae bacterium; assembly: GCA_041738985.1. Classification (GTDB taxonomy): domain Bacteria; phylum Pseudomonadota; class Gammaproteobacteria; order Chromatiales; family Chromatiaceae; genus Thiodictyon. The sequence continues at coordinate 5,482 of JBGSOR010000045.1, forward strand.
TTGTCCTGCCGGCGAAGAACGAAGCATCCGTGGTCGGCGGTGTCATCGCCGGGATCCGCGCAATCGTCCCGGAAGCGGGCATCCTCGTTGTCGACGACGGCTCCACGGATGACACCGCTGGCGTCGCCCTAAAGGCTGGGGCCTCGGTAGTCAGCCACCCCTACTCGATGGGCAACGGCGCGGCGATCAAGACCGGCGCTCGGCATGCCCAGGGGAGCGTGATCGTCTTCATGGACGGCGACGGCCAGCACGACCCCGCCGACATCCCGCGGCTGCTGGCAAAGCTCGACGAGGGCTACGAGATGGCGGTCGGGGCGCGGCAGTTGGACACCCACGCCTCGCTGGGGCGGCGGTTCGCCAACCAGCTCTACAATCGCCTGGCCTCGTGGATGACAGGGTATCGCATCGAGGACCTCACCTCCGGCTTTCGCGCCGTGCGCGCGCGGTACTTCCGCAAGTTCCTCTACCTGCTGCCGAACGGCTTCTCTTACCCCACTACCAGCACCATGGCCTTTTTCCGCGCCGGATTCCCGGTCGCCTATGTGCCGATCCGCGCGGCCCAGCGCACGGGAAAGAGCCACGTCAAGCTGCTGCGCGATGGGGCGCGGTTCTTCATAATCATTCTCAAGATCGGCGCGCTCTTCTCGCCGATGCGCTTCTTTCTACCGTTGAGCCTGGCCGTCTTCCTGACCGCCGTTGCGTATTACGGCTACACCTACGCCACCATGGGGCGATTCACCAACATGAGCGCCGTGCTGTTCATCTACTCCCTCACGCTCTTCGTCATCGGCCTCGTCTCCGAGCAGATCTCCGCCCTGCACTACAAGGGCGTCGAGGACGACCAGCGGCGGACGAAGCGGGATTAGCACATCCAGGATCAGTCAGGTTCGTGTCTGTTATCCTCGGCGAGGTCTTTCCCGCTGGTCCGTACCGGGGTGAGCTCAACCGCGACGCCAAGCAGTGCGACGCAGGCGACGAAATCTCGAGATCGGATCGGGGTGTCGATACATGTCGAAGAATCAGCGCCTTCTTCTGATCAGCCGGAATTTCGCCCCCTTAGTGGGGGGGATGGAGCGATTGAACCAACACGTTCTGCTCGAGCTAGAGCGGGAGTATGCGGTGGACTTGATCGGCCCAGGGGGTGCCGCCGCATTCGTCTCCCAACCGGAGCGAGTCCGGACCTGCCCCCCCATCCCACTCTCCCGATTTCTTGCCTGCGCGAGCATTGAAGGGGTGCGGCTTGCACGCCGGAAGCGACCCCAACTGATCATCGCAGGGAGCGGCGTCAATGCCCCGCCCGCCTGGATCGCCGCGCGGACGATTGGGGCGAGGTGGATGATTTACCTTCACGGCCTGGATCTCGTGGTGAGAAACAGGATCTATCAGCGCGTCTTCTTGCCCGTCATCCGCCGCGCGGACGCCTGGCTGGCCAATAGCCGCTCGACCGCCCAACTCGCTATCATAGCGGGGCTTGACCCCAAGCGCGTGCACATCCTCCACCCAGGGGTGGAGGTCCCCAAAGCGCTGCCGTCCGAGGAGGCGGTGCAGGACTGGCGGCGGCGACACGCTCTCGGCGACCGGCCGCTTCTCCTGTCGGTCGGGCGGCTGACGAAACGCAAGGGGCTCCGGGAGTTTGTCCTCAATGCCTTGCCGACGGTGCTCGCATCCTGCCCCCAAGCCCTCTTGGTCGTCGTCGGCGAGGAGCCCCACGCGGCCCTGACCTCCGCGACCGTGGGCGTCTCACCACTGCGAGCGGCAGCACAATTCAACGGCACGCTACCGAGCTTGCGGATACTTGGGCGCGTTTCAGACGAGGAGCTCGCGCTCGCGTACCGAGCCGCGTCGGTATTGGTCTTTCCCGTGCTCGACATCCCGGGCGATATCGAAGGTTTCGGAATGGTCGCTGTCGAAGCGGCCGCGCATGGTCTCCCCACCGTCGCGTTCGCGGTGGGCGGAGTGCCGGACGCGGTGAGGGACGGAACCTCGGGCTTCCTTGTCGCACCCGGGAATAACGACGCGTTGGCGGAGCGCTTGATAGACGTCATCTTACGAAGCTCCGGACCGAGCGGCGAGTCGTGTATTGCGCACGCGTCGCGGTTCTCCTGGCCCAATTTCGGGTACAAGCTTCGCAACATCTGTGAGGGGCTCATCGGCGAGCCTAATGAATCGAGCGGAGCCGAATCTTGACCCGGCCAACACATCGCGAAATCGCGCGCTTCTACGATGACGTGTATTACAAAGACACGGCCAGCACCGTACGAGAATCTGTTCATCTGAAGCGGCTCGCGGAGCATTTAGGCATCACTTCCGGGCAGACGATGTTGGACGTAGCTTGCGGGGTTGGGGGCTGGCTCTCCGTCGCAGCAGCCCGGGGCGCCACGGTGAGCGGTATCGATATTTCGGAGCGCGCGATCGGCGTATGTCGGCAGCGTCTTCCCCAAGCCGAGCTTTTCGCTGGCCCAGCCGAGACCCTTCCGTTCAAGGAGAACGCGTTCGATCTGGTGACATGCCTCGGATCGCTGGAGCACTTCCTCGATCAACCGGCAGCTTTACGCGAGATGGTCCGAGTTGCCAAACCGGACGCAAAGATTCTGCTCCTGGTCCCCAACGCCGGATTTCTGACCTACCGCTTGCGCCTGTACGGCGGCACCCATCAGCAAGCGGCTCGGGAAACCATTCGCTCGTTGGAGGACTGGTACGGTTTATTCACCAATGCGGGGCTGGACGTCGTAGAGCGTTGGAAGGATCTCCATGTACTAAACCCCCACTGGATTCTGCGTCGACCCTGGGCACTGGTGCCACTTCGCCTCGCGCAGGCACTGGCCCTTCCGGTCTGGCCGCTTGAGTGGCAATACCAGGTATACCACCTATGTTGCATGAACGAGAGAGCGGGTTGAAAGCCGGCCCCGGTCTGCCCCTCGATTGGGATTGTGAATTGATCGGGCAAAAGCGTCCTCTGTCTCTGCTGATTGACCAGCCTGGCCGTGCGTATTCTTTTCGTTGCTAAGCGCTATTACACGAACAAGGATCTTCTCAAAGATCGCTTCGGGCGTTTGTTCCATCTCCCCGTCCAGTTGGCCGCTCAGGGCGTCCACGTCGACGTAGCCGTGATCGAGTACCGAAACCCTGATCAAGATGAGATGCAGGCGGGAGGGGTACTCTTCCGAACCGTACCCGCGACGGCTCGCAAAATTTTGAGCCTACCGCTGCGACTGTACCGCGCAGTCTCGGAGGCGAGACCGGACATCATCATCGCGAGCGGCGACAGCCATATCGGATTCCTTGGCCTTAGGATCGCACGGCGCTTGGGTGCGCGCTTTGTCTTTGACGTATACGACTATTATCCCGCCTTTGCCGGAAATCGCCTGCCCGGAATGGCCGCAATGTTCCGAGCCGCGGTAAAGGAAGCGGACCTCGTGCTGTGCGCGAGCGAGCCCCTGTGTCGGCGTCTTTCGGCGTCTAACCCACACACCCTTCTAGTCGAGAATGGGGTGGATCAAACCCTTTTCGCACCGCGCGATCAAGTCGCCGCCCGGCGTGCAGTCGGTCTCGCTGAGCACGTTCCGCTAATCGGTTACTTCGGATCCATCACTCCGAGCCGCGGACCGCTCCTCATCGAAGCCTGTCGCCTCGTCCGTGACGAAACCCCGACCCTGCAACTGCTCTTGGCGGGTCGAGTCTCAGACTTCCAATTCGATGAGCCCTGGATCACATATCTCGGCGAACTGCCGCAAGACCGGCTCCCGGACCTCATCAACGCCTGCGATGTCGTAGCCATCCCTTACGCCGACGATGCTTTCAACAGTATGGCTGGGGCGTGCAAGATCGGGGAGTACCTAGCGTGCGCAAAGCCTGTTGTGGTAACTCGTGTCTCCGGGCATGAGCGGACATTCGGCGACGTGCCTGCCTCGCTCTGCAAACCGGAGCCCATCGATATGGCGCGAGCGATCCTACACCAGCTCAGCACCCCCCAGGTTGCCAAGGTTCCGGAAACGCTTGACTGGAAAGTTATCGGTCGAGTTCTACACGAATCGCTGAGCGCGATCATCCGGTGAGTCGGCTATACATCGTTATCACCGATTTCGACGGCTATACCCAGACTCGGCATTGCCTGGAAGCGCTACGCGTTCGCGCTACTGGAATTCGATCACCTTGGTAGCTAACCATAGCAACGCGGGCGGGAAGCGCAGCGGCCGAGCGACGAAATACCCGGAGGTCTTGCGACCACCGGGGCCACCAGAGTTCGGGCTCGCTACGACCCAAAATTCCGCCGCCGATCAAAAACCGCTTTCCCGGTGACAAATGCAGTCATGTCACTAAAATTTCAACAGATGTACGCTCGGTTTGCATTTCAAACCAGAAAGCGCCCTCATTAATTACCTCTTCCCGCTAGCGATGCCTTAACAAAGGCATAACAAAAAGCCGGGATCTTGAGAAACGGAATCTTTAGGTTGAAAACGATATGGATAAACCTAAAGCTCGTTTTCAGCGAAAGTTTCTCGAGGCCGAACTCAAAGCTAATAATTTTTCGCATCTCGGCGTATGTTAAACTATAGAACGAATCACGATACGACTGCATAAGCTTTCCGAGCGCAAACAAGCGCCGCACTTCCGCGTTCGCGTTTGGCTTCTTGCCATGAAATTGGTTGGCCTTATGAATGCGGTAATAGACCAGGGGCTTCTCAATGTATCTTCTCGTCATCAGCTTTGCTGACGACAGATAAACCAGCACGTCATCCGCACGGACTCGCCAGAGTTTCTCATTGCAGTGGGGCAGAATTTCACAGAGGGCGCTTCGACGAAAAGAAATCATTGATGTCGGCACGCCGTTGAACCTGTTTGCGAATACGGTCTGCAGGAAATGCGGCGGTAGCTCTTTCGAGCTGAAAGTTACTGCTTTCGTGTCGCCATTAGAGTACAAGAACGTATAGGATGAAAAAAAAACTTGGGCTGTAGTGTGCTCCAGTGCGGTCTGCTCAAGATTCTGCAGGTATTCCCGGCAATATTTGTCATCGCTGTCGAGAAAACACACCAGATCTATATCCGGGTCGAGTTTATTGAACCCTGCGTTGAACGCCGAAAGCTGGCCGCCGTTCTCTTTCGACACAATGGCTATGTTTAGATTGCCGTTGCGGGATACAAATGAATTGAAGACGTCCATGGAGTTGTCGGTGGATCCGTCATCCACCAGCACCACCTGGTCAGGAAGTCGATTCTGGCTTGAAAGGGACTCAATGCACTCACCGACGAAATTGCCATAATTGTAGTTGTTGACCAGAACAGCAATTTTCATGTAAACGCCTTCCCACGCAACTTTAGTTGCGTTTATAGAATACAGAATTAATGGTCTTTGCAATCGGCGCATAGCCCTTATTGCCTAGAAACTTGGCGATCTCTGTTGGGGCAATATCCTCAATTTTCAATCCGAACTGCTCAATAAGCACTATCCTCGGGCTGAATGCTGACCAGTCATTCGACTGTAGAACCTGCAAGTCCAGTCCTTCGACGTCGACGTTAAATAAGTCGATGCTCGTTCCGGGTGGTACGTTCTCGTGCAACAGTGTTGATAGCGTTCGAACATTCACTTGGATCTCCCGCAGGAGTTTAGTCAACTTCTGATATTCGGTGGCTATAACGCGATCCAACGTGTTAAAAGCGGGCTCTTCAAACATGTAATACGAACTGATTTGTTCCAGAGAACTCACAGCCGCGAGTATGCTCGTATCCCTTGGCCTCAGTCGCTTTAAAAGTGTGTGCGTGTCCGGATTTGGGTCTATATTGATACCCCGCCATCCTTGCCTGTAAAGCAAATACGTATTGGAGTACCTTTTCGGATGATACGCGCCGACATCCACAAAGAATCCGGGTTGCTTAGGGTCGAATAGCCGACGGAGGACCATGTCCTCACCCTCTTGGGAGTAAGATTGTGAGAAGAGCTGCGGGAAATATCTATTACGGACACGTTTTATCGGATCTTTAATAGCGCGGGGCAGCAATCGTGAAATCATTTTAACTGTAATCCCAAAATAGCTTTGGTCTGGATTCGGAAGACGGGATATGAAATCTGGAAGAACGAATTCGCGATCCAAGAGGATGCAGCATAGGCTATGAGCGTCGCTACTGCACATCCTGTCGCGCCGTATCTCGGAATCAAAGCGATATTCAGGATGATATTAGCAACGGCACCGAAAAGCGGCGGCCAGATCGCGATGTAAGAAATTCGCTCATGGACAACCCAAGGCGAAACGGCAATACCAGCGAATACGAAGATTGAACTCCATATATGAATTATGAGCGTATATGTGGCGTCGGAAAAGTCCGGCCCAAAGAATGCGGTCACCATGCGGCCGGCAAGTATTGTAACTACAATAGAAATGATAATCGACAATCGCACCAGCCCCGTAGTCAACGACTGGAGGGTTTCAAAATATTCAATTTTCGAATACCCATGAAGTCTAGCTAGCTTTGGGGTCAGTGAAGAAACGAGGACACTCGGTATTAGATACCAGATTTCCGAGAATCTTAGGGCCGCCGAGTAAATGCCTGCCTCGTAACTGCCGCCTATCTCCTTTAGCATGATCTGGTCAATTCGCATATAGAGCATTATCGCAATGCTCGAGAACATGTAGGGGACGCCCTCCCTGGCCATTCCCAGCGTATGCTTGAGGTTGAACCGGAATCCCTTAATGCGAACGTCCTTCAAGAATAGGGCCAGGAGGATGATCGATCCCAATATAGTCTCGCCAAGTGTTGCATAAACAAAATATACTAGCGGATATTCGTCTGCGATCAGCAGGAGTTTGACAATTGAGAATACAATAAAGCTGGACAGCCTGGCGATGACCGCATACTTTGATCTTGTCTGAGATTGAAACCACAGGTCGCCAATATCAAAAGCCTGAACGGCAAGTCCAATAGATATGATTGCGACGTATATGCGTGACTCATCAGCCGTCGATATCGTGAAGATGATAAGAAAGATACAAGCAATGGATGAAATCGCGCCAATTGTCCGTAACACCAATCCCGACGTAATTGTTTCGGCGCGTAGATTCGGTTTGGAGACCAAGTCTCTGATTATAATTCCATCTGTACCGACGCTCATTATTGAAGCAAACAGTGCCACGAACGCGAGCGAGTAACTGAGTAGGCCAAAGTTACTTGGGCCGAGATAGCGGGCAACTAATGCCGTTACAAATAACCCAAGTAGCAATCTTGCAATCTTCTCTCCAGCAAGCCATCCAACATTCCTTGTAACATCGATATTGCCTCTTATTTTTTGCGCGAACCCCTTGGACGTCATTTGCGGCGTCTCAACAACACAAAGTAAGCGGCATCATAACTCACATTCATGATCGAAGGCTCCAACAAGGCGCCTTTGTCGGGCATTATGCGGGTCTCCCTTCCGTAACGCGCCCGCACGTTGTAATCCACCACCACTAGTGCACCAACGTTTAATCGACCAAAGTCAGCAGGTCACGCTCGTGGGAATCAGTTGACATGCCTATCCGGTTGGCTCAGGAAACCTCTATTGTGAGTGCCCCGACCTCCCTGCCCGGCATCGCGAGATCGTCTGCTTCTCCGTGACGCCTCACCAAACATGGTATTGCGTGATGCGGTCGAGGGCTCGGGCCGGTGCGGGGCAAGGCTGGGACCTACATGTTGTGTCGGCCTGAGTTAACCGGATAGGCATGTCCGTTGAATTATCGTTGAATTGTAGTCCGTGTCCTTAAGTAGCTAATTTATTAGGGCAAGCTCGAATGGGGTCAGACTCAGGACCAGTAACAAAGTGTAGAGACTATTATCAATGTTAAGACGCTCAAAAACGCAACTAATACGTAAGTCGAAACCGCAATCCAAATTTGTGATATAGTCGCATTCTCGGAGTTGCCGAAAAACGTCTTGATGCGCAAGTGCTGCTTGATCCATTGGAAAAACAGTTCTGCCACCTGCGCGAACGTCATGCAGAGAAACTGATCGAGGCATGTGAACGATTTGACTTTGTGATGACCACCATAACGCTCGACGCATTGCCGAAAAGCCGGCAGCGGAAGTTGCTCCGTGATCTGCGCGAAAACCAGTTTGTCAGCGCACATGCGTCCATCTCCATCGACAGTAGGATGGCGCGGAAGACTGGCGAACCGAGCGCCCGGCGTTCAAGTCGATTTTCGAGAAACCTGTCAGTTATGAAGAAAATCCAGGTGGCTATGCCGGTCGTACACAGAAAATTGGGGCAGTAGTGATCGGCAAAGGTATCCTGCAAGCGCCCGAATCGCGCCACGAACGCGTCGAGCATCTCCGCCTCTGCGACATTCGTTTCCGGCGACTCCGCCCAAGCCAAATCGAGACTCAGGGCACGCAAGCGGTCTGTTATCAGGCGCACGTGCCTCATATCGCGCTCCGTGATCGACAAAGTTGAGACACGGCGGCCCAGGGACCTGACAGCGGACTGCTTGTGTTGCTCATAGAACGACTCCTTGCCGCAGGGCATGCCGATCTGCCGGACCTACCAAGGTGTTGGGGTCCTTGATCAGGACGTCCACTTTGCGACCGCCCAGCTTGAAATTGAGCCGAGCCGCCAGTCGGCACTCGGTTTGTACGCGATTGTCCAGGGTCTTGAGGCTTGCGATGAGGAGGTCGATGTCGCCGCCACGTTGCTCATCGTCGACGCGACTGCCGAATAGGCGCACGATGCTATCCGCGCCGACCAGCTCCGCGACCTCGTGTTTGACGATCTCGCGGGTCTTACTGCCCAGTCTCATCAGCCGATCTCCGGGCTTCCCGGCGGGATGGGCAGGGCCTGCGGCCTTACCGCCGCGGTCCCCTCCGGAATGCGACCCCTGGCGTTTGCGTCCGCCACCCAGAGCACCAGGTGGGGTTGAGCCTTGAGGCCGGCCGCAAGGTCCCTGTAACGCTCGCCGGTCATCACCTGGACGTTCAGCTGGCGCTCCAGGTGGCGCTCGGTCTTCGAGACGAGGTCGGCGAGGTTGAGCCGGTCAATGGCACCGACGAGGACAAGGTCGATGTGCCCGCTTTCGCGGCCGAGGGCGTAGTCGCCGATCAGGAGGGCGAGCTCCAGACAGCCGAGGCGCTGGAGGATGCTCTCCAGGATGTGGTCCATACCGAGGGCCTTGCGCACCAAGGCCTGCAGCTCGGGAAACAGGGGGTGGTCCGGATTGGCGCCGAAGCGAATGCGGTTGCCGGCGCGGACGCTGAGCAGCAGACCGCCGGCGCTCAGGCGTGCGAGCTCGCTCTTGACCTGGCTGGGGGAGACCGCCAGCTCCCCGGCCAGCTCGCGCAGGTGCGCCCGCCGCTCGGGGTTGGCGAAGAGCCGCATGAGTATCTCGATGCGGGTCTTGGAGGTGATGAGGCCGCTGAGGAGGCTGGGCATGGTGGCTCGGCCGTTCTGTTTTCGAGAACGCTAGGCGGGGTGGCCCGGGCTGTCAATGCCGGGCTGTTGGGAGTGTGCGGCGGGGCGCAGTTTGGGGCTCTCGGTCAGCCCTGATGGCTGATCGCCCTAAGGGCATCCGCCCTCGCAATCCGCCGAGGCCGTTAGGCGCCTTCAAGGTCCTTAAAGGGCAGGTTGCTGAGCACCAGCCGGCTGATGTCGGCGTGGGGGCCCTGGCTGCTTCCTCTCCCGCCGTTCAGGCCATTGCACCATCGGGAGCTCTCATTGCGGCGCCGGACGTATGTGTTCAGTCCCGTCTCCCTCCGAAACGGGGGCGGGTTAGGGAGAGAGAGACTCTGGGAAAGGGTCCAGGGTGAATGACTTCTATCCCATACATCTGGTGGTGCTGGTGGGGGGTTGTCGTCACTCTCGGCGGCACCCCGATGAGCCGCCGGATTAGGGCAAGCCCTGCGGCGTCGATGCGCGACGCTGTTTGGCAGGTCATTAGACCGCCGCCAGTCGCTCCACTGTATCCGGATAGCGCTCGACGAGCTTGATCAACAGGGCCGCCTGGGCGTTGGGGCGCGCCCGGCCCTGTTCCCAATTCTCCAGGGTGCGTGGGTTGGTGCGAAGATAACGCGCAAACACCTGGCGCGACAGATGGAGACGCGTGCGCAAGGCGAGTAGCTCTTCGGCGGTCACCTCAGGGGTTGGGAGCCACTCCACCTCGTGGGTGCGTAGAGTACGCTTCCCCGCCCGCTCTTCTGCCAGGGCTTCGAAACCCTCGGCGATTTCGGCGAATAGGTTCCTCTTTTTCATTGTCTCGTCTCCAGCTCGCGCTTCAACATGGCCTTGAGCGCCGCCCGGTCCTTCGGGGACAAATCGTCGCATTCGTCCTTGTCGTACAGAGTGAAGAGCCAGAATTGCCGGCCCGGCGCCCACCAGAAGTAGATCACCCGCAGTCCGCCGCGCTTGCCCTTGCTGCATCTGGGGTCGGCAAAGCGTATCTTGCGCAGCCCACCGCTACCTTCGATGACATCCCCTGCGTCCGGTTTTTCCATCAGGTGATTCTGAAGGCTGCGAAAACCGTCGTCGCTGAGATGGTCAGGCGGGCAGTTCGATGAACAGTGCCTTCATGGCAGAAATATACGCAGATTGCGTATACGCGTCAACGTGCCTTGACGCGGCGGACCCCCAACGGGATTTCAGCGGGAATTCGGGGACGGACGACGTTTTCGGCCCACCCAAGCTAACCAAGAACGAAACCGCTACGCCTCCGCGCACCAGCCCGACCCGCGGCTCGACCACGAGCACCGGCAGGGCATGGATGCACACCGCGTCGTGCGTTGCACTGCTGCCAGGAAACCCGGCCCTGATGCCTGCGCTTTAAGCTCCCTGGGAAGTCGACCCGGCGGGCGGCGCGGGTTGTGCCGCCGGGGGTCGAGAGCGCGCGCAGCCGCATCCTGACCCAGGCCGGATGGACCTTTCTGGCTTAACAAGAGCGAGGCTGCTGTGAGGTGCCATATCAGGAACAGCTAATGCGCCGGGCGCCAAGTGGCCTTCGATGCCACCTTTCGCAACGGGAGGCGATGCAGGCGGATGGTACGCTCGGTGACCGTCACCATCGCACCGCGTTCGATCTGGTCTCCGAGTTGTCTGAGAACCTGGCTGACTAATGCGGCAACTTCGGGACCGCGGAGGCCTTCGCGCCGGATGCGGATCACCGACGGAGCGCTGGCGCCGCTGATCGCCAGCCACCGATGGAAGTCTGAATCCAGGGTCACGATTGTGCGGCCTTGATCGCACGCCAACACAGTGATCTCGGCATCGCTTGCGCGACTGTACCCAATGTCGGCCACGTGCCGGACAACAATACCGCACTCCTCGAGGTGGCGAACGGCACTGCGTGGTAGGCCTTGGTCCAGCAGCAGGCGGTTCACGCGGCGCCCAGGGCGATGACCTGATCGTCGAGGCTCTCTGCGGCATACTCCAGCGCTTGGCGGATATCGTCGTCTTCGAGCTCCGGGTACTCCCGCTTGAGCTCGGCGCGGTCTGGATACAGTGCGGCGGCCTCGACCACGCGCCGCACCGTTAGGCGCATGCCGCGGATACAAGGCTGGCCGTTCATTTGCTCAGGATCGATGGTAATGCGATCAAATGGTGTGTTCATGTTGCCTCGGTAGCCGCTGGCGTCTGGGTTAGCTGGTCGTGGGTCCGGTTGCCACAACCTGGACGCGTTTCTTTCCTTGCAGACGATCAAGCCAATGCAGACTCTTGCCCCTGCCCCAAGTCGTGATTCGGACAGTTCCGTCGGGACGTACTGTCGCCTCGGTCTTCACGCTACGTCCGCGCAGGTAGTCGGCGTGCAGGCTGAGACCGTTGTGACTGAACGAGAGCGCATCCAGGAAGTCGGCCACCGTCAGGACATCGTGCGCCTCGAAGTCCAACTCGGACATGCCGCGGGGACGTGCATCGTGGAAGGACAGTGCCGCGAGGGCGAAGGGAAAGCCGAACGCTCCCCATTCGAGGCTGATTCGACGCATTGCGCTCGACCATACTCTGAACAAAATGCATCTTATGTCAAGAGTCTCACGCCGCCTCGGCCAGGTCGATCGGCAGGCGCTTGGCCATGTCGAGATCGAAGTCCCCGTAGGGATTGATGTGCAGGTAGATCAGCGGCGAGAGGGCGCGCAGGTCCTCGGGTCGCATGCGCCCTTTCCAATTCGGCTCCTCTAGCGAGGCTCCGCCTCAGACTGACGAGCCTTGAAACGTTTCGTGGAAAGATTCAGCTCATCTGTAAAGATTTCGGCCACTCAGGTTTCTAGAAGCCGGCTGGCCGCCCTGGATTGCGGATCGCGAAGTGGGCTTCTGTCAAAGGTTCAGGACAACGGGCCATGGCTTCCCGCAGCGCCAGCAGATGCCGATCGCACTCGTCGAGCAGATCGCCCAGCGATCTCATACTGGCTCCCCCTGTCTGCGTGCATGGTTCTGGATGGGAGACGGAGCTTGGGTTTCCACCACGACATCGATTTTCTGGTCGCCCAGGCAACGCCGTAGCTCCGCGCAAAAACGCAGGCGCCGGGGAACCGCCTCCTCCGCTGTCCAGTCCCCGGGAATGAACAGGTCGATATCGCCCCCCCGCGTGGAATCGCTCAACCGCGATCCGAACAGCCGCGGCACCACGCCGAAATGGCGCAACCCGGCCTCGCGAATCACCCGTCTTTGCTGCTCGGTCAAACGCATCGCCAGTGACCTACTTGAGGTTCGCCCCTGCTCCTGCTTGGAAAAAAATGCGCCGGTACAGTCAAATCGGCCCGCCGAGCGTCCAACACCCGATCGAAGATCTCATGGAGCACCCAGTCGCGATCATACTCGGCCTGCGCGTCGCCCAACCAGGCGACTGGCCGCAGGTTGAGGTCTAGCCGGCAGAGCGCCGACGCTACGAGACCGAATACCCCTCGAAGGCAAGAGCCGTGAGCGCCTATTCTCCGCTAGTCCGCCAGGAAGGCCCTAAGGAAGGCCGTCAGTAAGGGGAAGCCCTCATCCTGCAGCGCCAGATGCGCTTCAAGCTCGGCGAGATCCCTGAGGAAATCCGCCGGCGCATCGAAGAAGCCGACGCCGACATCCTGCTCACCTGCAAACGTTGACAACGGACCGCGAATTCGGGAAGGGACCGCGTTTCGGCCCACCTAGGCTGACCAAGAACGAGGCGGCACCGGCGGTCATTTTTTTTTCGAGTCCGTGGGCGCGGGATCCGGTGGGCCGGCGGGGCGCCTGGCGCCGTCGGGCGAGATAGCCGACCGTGCGTGCTAGACTGCTGGTGTCGTCACCAAGCGATGGGGATGTCCATGACTGACGAGGCAGAGAATCTTGTCTTGACGATCTTGAAGGACATTCAAACGCGAGCGAAGCGTCTGGATGAACGCATGTCGAACCTCGAGCTGCGGATGACGGCCCAAGAGCAGCATCTCGGAACACTGGTTCTTTCCTTGCCGTCGATCCATGATCGCCTCGATGCGTTGACGCGACGTGTGGAGCACGTTGAAAGGAGCCTAGAGCTGAGGAACGCCGAACCCTAGCCGAGCCAAGCGCCCAAGAGAGCCCCGGCTCAATGTCTGCCAGTCTTGAGGCATGCCAGTCCGTCACCGGGTCCATCTCGACTCCTGTGCGAGCGGCTCGCGCCCCGCGGGCGGGAGCGGCGGTGCCGGCCCCGTGCACCAGCGCGTTGGCGCGCTGCTCGTCATCCCGATTAGTCGGTCTTGCGCCCCTGGGGCTTGGCGAGGAACGGCCGGCCGTCGGCTCAGAGCAGCTTAACGAGGGCGGCAATCGCGGCGACTTGGGCGAACATCAGCGGGACGATCCACTTCATGAGATCGACCTTGGTGCGCGCGACCTCGCCGCGCACTTGCTCGATCTCTTTGAGCAGACGCAGCTCGCTCTCGCGCAACGCGGCGTGGACTTGCTGGACCTCGGCGCGGATCCGTTCGATGTCATGCTTCAGCCCGGCCCGGAGCTGCTCGATGTCGAGCTTAAGCTCCGCGCGGAGCTGCTCGATCTCCTTCTGCAGGCACAACTCGCTCTCGCGCACGTGGCCCTGGGTGGCCAACTCCGGGAGATGGGGATGACGCTCTTCCAAACGCTCGAACGCCTCGGCGATGACGCGGTGGGCGCGGGATCCGGTGGGCCAGCGGGGCGGCTTGCGCCATCGAACGAGAGAGCCGACAGTGCGTGCTAGACTGCTGGTGTCGTCACGTCGAAAGGCGACTAGAGCTAAGGAGCTCCGAACCCTAGCTGAGCCCAAGATTCCGGGACTTAATCATGATCGCGTCCGTCAGCGTGCGTCGCGCGCGTATCTGGCCGCGATTTCCGCCCCCTTGAGCTGACAAAGGGGACCACGCCACATTCACGAACGGGGCGCGTAGAGAGACGCGCAAGAGCAAGGGCAACCACCAAGACGGGGCCGAACGAAGATTGTCCCAAGCAGCGCTAACGCCGTTGAGAGCCCAGCATGACGACGGAATCCTTGAAAGACACCATTAAACGCGAGCTGCCCGAATGGTTGCGGCAGGATCCGGACTTTCGCGCCTATGTGATGGAGCTCACGCGCCAGGCATATGCCCCTCGCGACGAGACTCAAGACCGGTTCTACGATCTGCTCGCCGAGCTGCGTCGCGACCGCGAAGAGCAAACGCGCAAGTGGGAGGAGCAGAGTCGCAGATGGGAGGAGCTACGGGTCGAGCTGCGCCAGGACCGCGAAGATCAGGCGCGCAAGTGGGACGAGCAAAACCGTAAATGGGATGAGCACCAAGCTGAAATGCGCGAGGAGTTTCGCCGCGTCTACGAATCCATCAAAGCGATTGCCGACAAGCACGACCGCAGCATCGGCGCGCTCGGCTCGCGTTGGGGCATGCAATCGGAGAAGGCGTTCCGCGACGCATTGGCGGGAATTCTGGAGCGGAGCTTCGACGTGCAGGTGGTCAATGTCAACGAGTACGATGACGAGGGTGTGGTCTTCGGTCGCCCCGATCAGATCGAGCTGGATGTCATCATCAAGAACGGCCTCCTGATCGTCTGCGAATTGAAGTCCTCTATCGACAAGGCCGGGATGTACAGCTTCGAGCGCAAGGCGCGCTTCTATGAAAAGCGTCACAATCGCCAGGCAAATCGGCTCATCGTCATCTCGCCGATGATCGATGCGCGGGCACGCAAGGTCGCCGAACGCCTGGGCATCGAGACCTATGGCGATTCGATTGATGTGGAAACTCTGTGACGCCCCTAAATCGGGGATTGCCGTTAGCGATAGCGCATCGCTAGGCTCCATCGGGAAACCAGTCGTCCTCTAAAAGAAGGTCTGGTGCATAAGGCGATTGCTCTGGAAACCGATCGAGCGATATCCCGGTCTCTTTGCTCGCCAATTTAGCGCCATCCGCATAGGCGGCGGCCACGGCCTCGGACAAGAAAGGCTTCAGACTTGAACAGTCCTGCAATAAATCGCGAATGCGTAGCCGTTGCTCCAGAATGGAACCGCGCCAGGAACCGCAACGATGCGCCGGCTGATGGTGCCATTTGAGCAGATGACCGAGCAGGATTTTCAATCGGCTGATCAACTCCTGGCGGTCGCGTCGTCCCATGCTCTCCAATTCCTCGATCAAGTGCTCGACATCGATATCCTGAAAGCGACGTTGCTTTAGCAGCTCGGCCGTCTGGCGCGTCCAGGCATGAATATCGCTGTGATACAGGGTGATCGTTTTCATCGGTCTCTCATGCGCCGGGATCAATGCAACACGTCGTCGAGCGTCTGCAGGATTCGCTCGGACCAGATCATCAGGGTGTCGGCATCGGCCGCGGCAATACGTGCCCGCAGCGTTTCATCCGGCGGGCCGAAGCGACGTTCAATCTGGCGCAACAGGACGGCGGCCGAGCTGTTGCCGCGTTGTTCGTTGTTCACCGCCCTGTTCACCAAGTCGTAAGACGCGCTGTTCGCCTTGCGCAAGGTAGCGATCAATAAAGGTTTGCATCAGCGGTTCTCCACGTCCCGTTTACTGTGCCAGCGCCCGCACCGCTGGCTCGTCCAACTGGCGGGTGCCCTGTACATTGTAGCGGAGCAGCGTTTCCAGAAGCTCCAGCGCGGTCCGCTGATCCAGCTGAAATGGACCCATTTCCAGAACAGTTCTCCTCCAGAGACTGCCCAGGTCCGTCCATACCGATGTCGATGTAGCAAGACGGGAGAGTCGCTCGCCCGCTATCGGCTTCGGGCAGGGCCGGACGGTCCGCCCAGTCCGGCCGCCCAGAGCCGGGCACGCAGCCCGGTCTCGGTGCTGAATCCCAAGGTCGAGTAAGCGATGCGCCCGTCCCTGTCGAGGACGAAGCTCGCCGGCACCGCGGGGACGCCCCATTGGCTGGAAAGCTCTCCGGAGGCGTCTGTCACCGCCGGGAATGCCAACCCCTGCTCGTCCATGAACCGGGCGACCTCCGCCGCATCCCCGGACTGCATCGCGACGCCGATCACCCGATGGTCTCGGGCGACGGAATCGATGGCCCCCTGCCCTAGCCGGCAAACCGGACACCAGGTGGCCCAGAAATGGACCAGGACCGGCTGGCCCCTGAGCGACCGGAGGTCGATGGGCTGACCGTCGAGGGTGGTCCCCATCAGAGCGGGGGCCTCGCCGGCTGCCAGTGGGCGCGCCCGCCACCATTGGACGGCACCGAAGACCAGGGCGACGAGCAGCAGATCGATCAGCCAGCCGCGCCAACGATTCGGGGGACGGGGTCTGGGGATTGGGTCGGCGTCGACAGCCACTGGACAGCTCCACGAGATGGGACACCGGGCTGGTTTATGGAAGCTGGCGACGGAGTCCTGGGCGGAAATCTAAGGCGATTTCTGTCAAATCATGTACCACCTCGCTCGTCTTTTCGCCCGCCTTCGGCGTCGCACCGACAGTCACATAGCCCAGCTATGCTCCTGGCGGCGCTCCTTGAAGGCAGACGAAAATCCTTCGCGATCAGGTAC
>JBGSOR010000070.1:0-5865 GCA_041738985.1 Chromatiaceae bacterium
GCGCCGGTCAGGCTGCCAAGACCACGGCGGGGGAGCTCTCCGAGCTGCTGCGCCGGATCGCGATGGCCAGGCTGGGCCGGTCCGCCTGTGCCGGGCTGGTGGGCGACGGGTGGCTGGGATGGCTTGCCGAGAACGATCCCAAGGGGTTCCCCTGGCGGGAGCGCGGCGGGGCGCTACTCGAGGCCCCCTATGCCCCCCCAGTGCGGACCGGGGATCGCGGGCAGCCCGATTCGCTCCTGGAGCTGATCGACGCCGCCTACGCCTGGGTGTCGACATCCGAGCGTCGGCGGCCCAAGGCATCGGAGACCGAGGTCAGACCCCGTTGGAGGCGCCGCCTCAGGCGAACAGGCATTCCCCAGCTTTGGCGGCAGCTGGGGCTCGGGCGTGCCGGTCGCGCGATCCCGGATTCCGTCCCCCAGGAGTCCGCCCATGTTTGACTTCCATTGGCCCTGGATGGCCCTGCTCCTGCCCCTTCCGCTGCTCCTGCCTCGTCTCTGGCCGCGGCGGGGCGAAGAGGTGGAAGAGACCCTGGAGGGTCAGCGCCAGACCCTGCTGCACCCCCGGCTCGACGAGCTCCAGGCCGCCTACCAGGTCCGCCGGCCGGGACTTCAGATCGGCGGCTGGGTCCACCGAACCCTGCTCGCCCTGTTGTGGATCGGGCTGGTGCTGGCGCTCATGCGGCCCGAGTGGCTCACCCCCTATACCGAGGTCAGCACCCCGGGCTATGACCTGATGCTGGCGATGGACGCCTCCCATTCGATGGACGCCCTGGACTTCACCGTCCAGGGCCGCCAGGTGACCCGGATGCAGGTGGTCAAGGGCGTCATGAGCCGCTTCGTCGACTCCCGGGAGGGGGACCGGATCGGACTCCTGGTCTTCGGTAGCCAGGCCTTCGTCCTCTCGCCCCTGTCCATGGACCGAAACGCCGTGCGCCAGCTCCTGGACGGGGTGGTGGCGAGCATCGCGGGCCAGGGCACCGCGCTTGGGGACGCGATCGCCCTCGGGGTCAAGAAGCTCCGGGAGCGCCCGCCCCAGTCCAGGGTCATGATCCTGATCGCGGACGGGGACAGCACCCACGGCAGCTTCGCCCCGGTAGAGGCGGCCCGGGTCGCGCGCATGGCCGGGGTGCGGATCTACGTCATCGGCGTGGGCAGCAAACAGGAGCGCATCCCCATCATGGAGGACGGCCTGGTGCGCTATCGGGACGACCTCACCATGGACGAGGACACCCTAAAGCAGATCGCGGACACCACGGGCGGGGCCTACTTCCGCGCTACGGACACCCGGGCCCTGGAGGAGATCTCCGAGCGGGTGGGCCAGCTGGAAAAGACCCAGGCGGAGGCCCGCACCGCCTTCCTTCCCGAGCCCCTGTTCCGCTGGCCCCTCGGGCTGGCCCTGCTCACGCTTCTAGCCCTGGGGCTCTTCCCGGAGGGGCACAAGCGCGTGGCGCGGGTCGGGGCTTGAATGGAAGATCGAACGCGAACGACGCGAAGACACATGAATGAACGCGAATTAAAGCAACGGATCGGCTGCGCGCTGCCCGAGACCCCGATCAGTCGCTTGGGAGCTGCTTCCGAGATATCCATCCGAGGATTGCTTTCGGGTTCTTCGCGTTTTCGCGTCTCTCGCGGTCCGCTTGCCCAAACCCCCCTGAACCACCGATGACCGAGGCAGGATTCCATTTCGCCCAGCCCGCCTGGTTCTGGGGCTTGCTCGCCACCCTGCCGGTGGCCGTCTGGCTCATGCGCAGCGCCGCGCGCGCCGCCCGGGGTCCGATCCATCGTTACGCAGACCCGCATCTGCTGCCGCACCTGACCGGCACCCGGGACCTGGAGACCCACGAGCGTTGGGGACGCTTCCTGCGCTGGTGCCTCCTGTGGGCCCTGCTGCTGACCGCCATGGCCGGTCCCCGCTGGGACTCCACGGACGTGCGGCTCTTCCACCCGGGCAACAACCTGCTGGTGCTGCTCGACATCTCCCGCTCCATGCAGGTGGACGACGTGACCCCGACCCGGCTCGGGCGCGCCCGTCAGGAGCTTCAGGACCTGATCGTCGCCAACCGGACCGTGCGCCTCGGGCTCATCGCCTTCGCCTCCGTGCCTCACGTGATATCGCCCATCACCGAGGATACCTTCACCATCCTCAACGCCCTGCCGGCACTCTCCACGGACCTGGCCAGCCTTCAAGGCAGCCGACTCGGCATCGCCCTGGACCGGGCCGAGACCCTGCTCGCCGGCCTGCCCGCGGACAGCGCTCGGTCCGTCCTGCTGATCTCGGACGGAGACCTCGACGAGCCTGGGCTCCCCGAGCGGATCCGTAAGCTCGCGGACTCCGGCATCCGCGTCCAGGTGCTCGGCATCGGCACCGAGGGCGGGGGGCGGGTGCCCGGTCCGCGCGGCAACTGGGTCCTCGACCGGGCCGGGGCGCCCGTGATCTCGTCACTGAAGGAGCCCCTGCTGGAGCAGCTCGCCGAGGCCGGCCAGGGGATCTATCGCCGGGCCGACTTCCGCGACTCCGATACCGCCGCCATCCTCAAGGCGGCGGAGGTCAAGCGGCTGCCCCCGGAGGCCGGGGACGAGCGCACTCGGCTGTGGAACGAGCGCTATTGGATCCCTGCGCTGCTGGTGGCCGCGCTGATGCTTCCCCAATTCCGCGGCCGTCCGCGGCGGAGGGTCTCGCCATGAGCCTAAGCCGTGCAACGAGGGGCAAGGGCCAAGGGCCGAAGGCCACAAAAGCGGTGCCGCCCTCGGCCTCGGTGCTCGCCGATCGCCCTCGGGGGTATCCCTCCTGCGAATGGACGTTGGCCTGCGCCCTGATGTTGGCCGCACCCGCCCAGGCGGGGCTCTTCAAGAACGCCGAGCAGGAGGCATTCGACCGCTTCCAATCCGGCGACTACCAGGCCGCGGCGAAGGAGTTTCAGGACCCCTACCGGCGCGGGGTGGCCCTCTATCGCGCCGGACGCTATGAGGACGCCACCCGGGCCTTCGATCAGGCGGGGCAGGGAAAAGACGGCCAGGCCGCTCGCTACAACTTGGGCAATGCCCGCTTCCGGCTGGGAGACTTCGCCGGGGCCGCCGAGGCCTACGAGCAGGTCCTGAGCGCAGAGCCATCGGACGACGATGCTGCGCACAACCTGGCCTTGGCCCGAGCCATGCTCGCCCGTCTGGAGCAGGCGGCCTACGACGACAAGGCGAAGGAGGAGCAAGAAGAGCGCAAGTCCGAGGAGCGGCAGGACCGGTCGGATGCCGAGACGAAGCCGAAGGAGGAGCGGAAAGAAGATCAGGTCCAGCACCAAGAGCGGCAACAACAGCGACAGGAGAAAGACCAACAACAGCAGCAGCAAGACCAGAAACAAAAGGGTAAGGAGCAAGAAAACCAAGACGAGAAGGATCAGGAACAAAAGGACCAACAGCAGCAGGGGCAGCAACAGCAGGACCAAGAGCAGCAGGGCGACCAGCAGCAGGAGGGCCAGTCGAGCCAGCAGGGCTCCGAAGGGGAGCCCAGCGAGGACGCGCAGTCCAAGGAGGGCGAGGAGGGCAAGGCCGGCACCCAGAAGAAGGACCAGAAGGGCAAGGGCGGCGAGCCCAGCGAAGACCAGGCCGACTCGGACTCCGGCGACCGCACCCAGGATTCCGAGCAGTCGACAGGTGGAGAGGACCGGGAGCGCACCGAAAAGGGCCAAGGCGACCGCACCGAGGACCAGGAGCGGACCGACGGCGACCGTGCGCCCCATGACCGCACCGAGACCGGCAAGTCCCCGGACGAGCAGTCGGAAAAGGACCGCAAGGCAGCGGGCGAGCAACAAACCGAGAAAGAGCGCCGCCAGGACGAGCAGGGCACCGAGCCCGATCGGAAGACCGAGGGGTCCGAAGCCAAGGGGGAGTCCGACAGGACCGGCGAGGGCGACCAAGGCGAGGGCGAGGACACCGGAGATCGGGCGGGCGACGAATCCGCCGGGGGCAAGAAGCCGGAAGAGGGCAAGCAGGCCCGATCCGAAGATGCCGACAAGGCTGAAAGGCCCCAGGAGGGCGGCAAAGAAGACCGCGCGGGTCAGGGCAAACGCCCGGACGAGACCGCAGCCAACCGGGGCAAGGAGGACGGGACCCAAAAGGACGAGGAGGCGGAGCCCAAAGAGTCCGAAGAGCTGGCCAAAGCGCAGAAGGCCGAGGGCAACAAGCAGGAACGCACCGGCAAGCCGCGTCCGAGCGGCGATGCGGGCGCGCGGCCCGAGGGCCAAGCGGACACCGCCCTCCCGGACCGGATGGATCAAGAGGGCACCGCTGACGCGGTGGACCGTTTCGATCAGTTCGGCCAGCAGCCCATGACAGAGATGCCCGAAGACGCCCCCCAAGGCGACACGCCAGCACTTGGCGGGCCCATGGCCATGGGACCCGGCATGGCCATCCTGGAGCAGCGCCTGCGCCAGGTGGAGGGAGACCCCACCCTCCTGATCGGCAACCAGTTCAAGCTGGACGAGATGCGCACCATGCAAGGGGCGGGCGGGCCCCTGCGGGAGAGCCGGCCTTGGTAGTGCCTAAGACCGATCGTTTTGCGGACAGCGGCCCGGCGATTGCTGGCTTGACTCTCGCACTCGTATGGGGGCAAGCGGCGGGCGCCAATTATCCTCCCTATGGTCTGCCCCAGGGTCAGTACGGCCAGATGCCGCCCCAGGGCCAGTACGGCCAGATGCCGCCCCAAGGCCAGTACGGCCAGATGCCGCCCCAAGTTCCGTACGGCCAGATGCCGGGCCCGGGCCAGCCCATGCCCTGGCAGTACCGGCCCATGCAGCCGGACAATTCCCGGGGAATGCCCCCGACCTCGGCGCCCGCCAATGCGCAGTCGCCCGTCCAGGCCCCGGGCTACCAGCCAGGACCCGGCTACCAGCAGGGCTGGCCAGGCGCCTACAGCCCTGGTTATGGCCAAACGCCCGCGTCACAGGACGCTAATCCCCCGCGCCTCGAATGGTCCCTGGACGAGTCCCGTCCCTATGTTCAGCAGACTCTGGTGCTGCGGCTCCGGCTGATCAGCCAGCAAAGCGTCGACACCGCGGAGCCCGAGATCCCCCCGAGCAGCGATGTCCTGATTCAACGGCTCGCCGGCCCCACTTCCACCTATCGCAACGGCGACGACGGTCGACGCGAGCTGGCGACCGGCTTCGTCTTGACCCTGACCCCGCTGCGCACCGGCACCCTGGAGCTCCCCCGCTTCGAAGTCAACGGTACGCGGAAGGGTGCCTATGGGGGCGTCACGCGTTACCAGGCCATCGCGGACGACCCGGTCCGTCTCCAGGTACGCCCGGCGATGGCGTCCGTGCGCCCCTGGCTTCCCTTGCGGTCCCTCAGCCTCAAGTCCACGATCGACCACGCCGATCAGGTGCAGGCCGGCCAGCCCGTGACCCTGGCCCTGGAGCTCTCCGCTGTGGGAGGCGGTGCTGGAGAGCTCCCGAGCCTGGAGGACCAGCTCAAGAGTCCCGACTTCCGGGTCTACCGGGAGCAGACCCTGACCGACACGCGACTCGCCCAGGACGGCCGGGAGATCGAGGGTAAGCGCACCGAGTACTACACCCTGGTCCCCCAGACCGGAGGCAACCTCCGGCTGCCCGAGATTGCAGTCCCCTGGTGGAACGTGGACGAGGACGCCAAGCGGGTCGCCCGGCTACCCATCCGGACCTTGGATATCCGGGGCGCCAGCGGACCCTTCGGCTGGCCCCCTTCGCTGAGCGGGGCTGCCTCCGGCTGGGGCCGGGTCTGGGTGCCCGTCGCCGCGGTTCTCCTGGTGCTCGCCGGTTACTGGGGAGGGGTCTTCTTCCGCCGTCGGGTCCCCGGGAACGGGCCTGGTCTGGGGGCGACGCTACGCTCGGGTCTG
>JBGSOR010000080.1:0-9031 GCA_041738985.1 Chromatiaceae bacterium
CGGCGGACGGCGAATCGCTCATGACCCGGGATAGGCTGCCGCGTGGAGCCGCGCGAGAACCGCCAGGTCAACGAGCGCCTCTCGGCCCAGACCGTCGAGCGGAGCGCCGCCGAGGACGCGAGCGGGCAGGTCGGGCTCGCCCAGTCCATCCGCGACCAGCGGCACCGCGCCGAAATCTTGATACGCCGTGTATGGGCTGACGGTGACCAGCACGGCCCGCAGGCCCGCGGCCAGGGCCGAGCGGACTCCGATGTCCGAGTCCTCGATGGCCACACAGTCCCGAGCCGAGAGCCCCAGCCCCTCCAATACCGCAAGATAGATGTCCGGCGCGGGCTTCTTGCGCGCGACGGCATCCCCCGCGGCGATTAACTCGAACCAGTCGCGCAGACCGGGCTCCCCGGACTGCTCCAATAGGGCTTCGACGTTCGCCGGCGTGGTGGTGGTGGCGATAGCGAGCCGGATACCGGCTGTGCGCGCCTCCCGCAGCAGGCGCAGCACCCCGGGTCTCAGAGGGATGACTCCATTGCGCAACAGAGCCAGGTAGTGCCCGGTCTTGGCCCGGTGGAGCTCGGCCGCGAGGTCGCCCGGATTCAGGGCGGGGTCGAGCCGGATACCTTCGCGCTCCATATGGAATGCGATCCGCTCTTTTCCGCCGGCCACGGCAAGCAGCTCCCCGTAGCGCTGCACATCCCAATCCCAATCCAGGCCAGCCTCCGCGAATGCGGCATTGAAGGCCGGTCTGTGTCCGTCCCGCTCCGTGTCGGCCAGGGTACCGTCCACATCGAAGATGATCGCCTTGAACCTACGCATCGCTCCCCCAGATTGGTTTCCCGATCACGCTTGGGGTAAGGGTACCCCGGGGCGACGTATGGCGCACCCGCGACGCGATGCAGGTTGCCCATGGCGCCTCGATCTGGTAGTAAAGGGCGTTTTTCGTGGTCGGCCTGCCCCGGGGCCCTGGCCGACCGGCATCTCACTGCGAGCCTGCGGGAGCATTTTCATGGCCGAAGCAACCCATCAAGAGCCCAAGGCGTTCGGGTTCGAGCCCTACAACGCCGCAAGCGAAGAAGAGTATATGAGCCCGGCGCAGGAGGAGCACTTTCGCCTGATCCTGCGCGCCTGGAAGCAGTCGCTGATGGAAGAGGTGGACCGCACTGTCCATCACATGCAGGACGAGGCGACCAATTTCCCGGACCCCAACGACCGGGCCACCCAGGAGTCGGAGTTCAGCCTGGAGCTGCGCACCCGCGACCGGGAGCGCAAGCTGATCAAGAAGATCGATGAGGCGCTCGACCGTATCGATGAGCACGAGTACGGGTACTGCGAGGCCTGTGGGGTGGAGATCGGAATCCGCCGCCTCGAGGCCCGCCCCACGGCGACCCTGTGCATCGACTGCAAGACCCTGGACGAGATCCGCGAGAGACAACGCGGTTAGAAGCCCCGGCCGACCGCATCGGCCCAAACTGATCGGCAACGGCCGCGCGCGATGGCCTGCCGTGGACGCTTCGCCCCATCCCCCACTGGTGCGCTCCATTTCGGCTCCCTAATTGCCGCCGTGGCGAGTCGGGCTCAGGCCCTCGCCCACGGTGGCGAGTGGCTTGTGCGCATGGAAGACCTGGATCGGCCCAGAGAAGTCCCCGGGGCCGCCCGCACCCTCCTCGACACCCTGCACGCCCTCGGGCTCGACTGGCACGGGCCTGTGATTTTCCAGAGTGCGCGCATCGACGCCTACGAGGCCGCATTGAGCCGGCTCGCGGACCGCGGACTCGTCTATCCCTGCGGCTGTACCCGGAGCGAGATCGCCACGGCAGGGCGCCCGGGACCCGAGGGGCCCGTCTACCCAGGAACCTGCCGCAACGGACTCCCGCCCGGCCGCGAGGCCCGGGCGCTGCGCCTGCGCACCGGCCCCGAGGAGATCCGCTTCCGGGACCTGATCCAGGGGGCGCAATGCCAGGACGTGGCCCGGGTCGCGGGGGATTTCGTGCTGCGCCGCGCGGACGGCATCCATGCCTATCAGCTCGCCGTCGCGGTCGACGACGCCTGGCAGGGCATCGACCAGGTGGTGCGCGGGGCCGACCTGCTTCTCTCTACGCCGCGCCAGATCCTGATTCAGCGGGCCCTTGGGCTCCCCTCCCCGGTCTACGCACATGTCCCCCTCGCCCTGGACCCGTCCGGCCGCAAGTTGAGCAAGTCGCTGGCATCCGCCCCGGTGGACCCCTCCGACCCTCTCCCGGCCCTGCGCCGCGCCTGGAGCTGGCTCGGCCAGACCCCAGCGCCTGCCCGCTGCTCGGTCGCGGACTTCTGGACCCATGCGATCGCCCATTGGCGCATCGACCAGGTACCGGCATGCCGGGCCGCACCTGCCGACCGGATCCCTCGGGCGGAGGAGGATGCGGTCGGAATCCGGGCCGGTTTTCCGTGATTGGCAAGGGGCGTCGGAATCGCCACGCGGTAACGTCAAGCGGCTACCCTTGGGTCGTACGAGCAACCATCGAACGAGGACAGTCCCATGGCCCCAGACACCGAAAGCACCGCCGCCTCCTTATCCCCGGAGCTGCTGGCGCAGATGGACGCCTACTGGCGCGCCTGCAATTACCTGGCGGCCGGCATGATCTACCTGCGCGCAAACCCCCTCCTCAGGGAGCCCCTGCTGGAGTCCCATGTCAAGAGCCGGCTGCTCGGCCACTGGGGCGCCAGCCCGGGACTCTCCTTCATGTACGTGCACTTGAACCGCATCATCCGGGAGCGCAATCAGGAGGCGATCTTCCTCGCTGGCCCCGGCCATGGCGCACCCGGGGTGCTGGCCCCGGTCTACCTCGAGGGGACCTACTCGGAGATCTACCCGAACAAGAGCGAGGACGAGGAGGGGTTACAGGCATTCTTCAAGCAGTTCTCCTTCCCCGGCGGCATCGGCTCCCACTGCACCCCCGAGACCCCCGGCTCCATCCACGAGGGGGGCGAGCTCGGCTACTCCATCTCGCACGCCTTCGGCGCCGCCTTCGATAACCCCAACCTGCTGGTCGCGGTGGCGGTGGGCGACGGCGAGTCCGAGACCGGCCCGCTGGCCACCTCCTGGCACTCCAGCAAGTTCCTGAATCCCATCCGCGACGGGGCCGTGCTGCCGATCCTTCATCTGAACGGGTACAAGATCAACAACCCGACCCTGCTTGCGCGTATCCCGAACGAGGAGCTGGCCAATCTGATGCGGGGCTACGGCTGGACCCCGCATTTCGTGGAGGGCGACGAGCCGCTGGAGATGCACCAGAAGATGGCGGCAACGCTCGACGCCTGTCTGGCCGAAATCAAGGGCTACCAGCAGGCAGCCCGCCGCTCCGGCCAAGCGACCCGATGTCACTGGCCCATGATCGTGCTGCGCTCACCCAAGGGCTGGACGGGACCCAAAGAGGTGGACGGAAAGAAGGTGGAGGGATTTTGGCGCGCCCACCAGGTTCCGCTCTCGGGTATGCACGACAACCCAGCGCATTTGAAGCAGCTTGAGGACTGGCTCAAGAGCTATAGGCCGGATGAGCTGTTCGACGCCGAGGGTCGCCTGATCCCGGAGCTCAAGGAGCTGGCCCCCAAGGGCAACCTGCGCATGAGCGCGAACCCCAACGCCAACGGCGGACTCCTGCGGCGGGCGCTGCGCATGCCCGATTTCCGCGCCTATGCCATCGACGTCGCCACCCCCGGTACCGCTCGCGCCTTCAACACCAAGCCTCTGGGCCAAATGCTGCGCGACATCATGGCGGACAATATGAAGAGCTTCCGGGTCTTCGGCCCGGACGAGAATAGCTCCAACAAGCTCGATGCCATCTACGAGGTTAGTAAGAAGCTCTGGCTTTGCGATTACAAGCCGGAGGATGCCCAAGGGGGCGAGCTGTCCCCGGACGGACGGGTATTGGAGATGCTTTCTGAGCACACCCTGGAGGGCTGGTACGAGGGCTATGTGCTGACCGGGCGCCACGGGTTTTTTGCCACCTACGAGGCCTTCGTGCATGTCATCGACAGCATGTACAACCAGCACGCCAAGTGGCTCGCCATCTGCAACGAGATCCCCTGGCGCGCGCCCATCTCCTCGCTCAACCTCCTGATCACCTCCACCGTCTGGCGCCAGGACCATAACGGATTCACCCACCAGGACCCGGGGTTCCTCGATGTGGTGGTCAACAAGAATCCGGAGGTCACCCGTATCTATCTCCCGCCGGACGTGAACTGCCTGCTGTCCACCGCGGACCATTGCCTGCGCAGCATGAACAACATCAATGTCATCGTGTGCGACAAGCAGGACCACCTCCAATTCCTCAGCATGGACGAGGCGATCAAGCACTGCACCAAGGGGGTCGGGATCTGGGACTGGGCGAGCAACGACGAAGGGGTGGAGCCGGACGTCGTCATGGTCGGCTGCGGAGACATCCCCACCAAGGAGGCCCTGGCCGCCACCGCCATGCTCCGCCAGGCCTTCAAGGACATCAGGATCCGCTTCGTCAACGTGGTGGACCTGTTCCGCATCCAGCCGGAGAGCGAGCACCCGCACGGCCTCTCTCACAACGACTTTGACTCCATTTTTACCAAGGATAAGCCGATCATCTTCAACTTCCACGGCTATCCCTGGCTGATCCACCGTCTGGCCTATCGCCGCACCAACCACGCGAACCTGCATGTACGCGGCTATAAGGAGAAGGGCAATATCAACACGCCGCTGGAGCTGGCCATCAACAACGAGATCGATCGCTTCAGTCTGGCCATCGACGTGATCAATCGGGTGCCGCGGCTCCAGGCCACCGGCGCCCATGCCAAGCAGCGTTTCCGCGACATGCAGATCGATGCGCGCCAATACGCCCACGAGCACGGCGTGGACAAGCCAGAGTACGACGAATGGACCTGGCCGCTCCGATGAGTCGCTAGAGCCCCGCTGCCGCACGGAGCAGCCACCCGTGCGGCAGAGGGGCGAGCACCGCAAGAAGACGCAACGCGCCCGCCGACGAGTGGACGGCGCGCCTCGCTCCCGGCGACCGTCGTGCCCGGCGACGAAGTGAGCGGAGCAAGTCGTCCGAGCGCGACAATTCCGTTGCAAGGTCAAGAACGACACCCGACGAGGCGTATCCATGAGCATGACGAACCGCTCGCAGACCCCGGAACCGACTTCCATCCCCACGCCGAACGTCGAGCACACTCGCACCGGCATGTCGAAAGAGGCGCTGAAACAGGCCTATATCGACAATCTGTTTTACGTCCAGGGCCGCTTCTGGGAGGTGGCGTCGCCGAACGACCTCTACATGGCCGCTGCCTATACGGTCCGCGACCGTCTGCTCGAGCGCTGGCTCAAGTCCGCCAAGCGGTACAAGGACAGCAAGTCCCGGACCGTCTGCTATCTCTCCGCCGAGTTCCTCCTGGGCCCGCACCTCGCCAACAACCTGGTCAATCTCGGGATCATCGAGGTCGCGCGTCAGGCCGGAGAAGAGCTGGGCCTGGATTTTGTGGCGATCTTGGAGGCCGAAGAGGAGCCTGGACTCGGAAACGGCGGACTCGGACGCCTGGCGGCCTGCTACATGGATTCTCTGAGCACGGTGCAGATCCCCGCCATCGGCTACGGTATCCGTTACGAGTTCGGGATCTTCGACCAGGAGATCGATGACGGCTGGCAGGTAGAGACGAGCGACACCTGGCTCAGAAACGGAAACCCCTGGGAAATCCCCCGCTACAAGATTCGCTTTCCGGTGAAATACGGCGGGCGCACCGAGCAATACCACGACGAGCATGGGGCCCTGCGCATCCGCTGGATCGCGGACATGGAGATCGACGGGGTTGCCTACGACACCCCGATCATGGGCTACGGGGTGGGCAACGTGAACCTGCTGCGGCTCTGGAAATCCGAGGCCCCCAAGTCCTTCGACTTTCAGGCATTCAACGTGGGCAACTATTACGGCGCGGTCAACGCCAAGATCGAGGCGGAAACCATCTCCAAGGTCCTCTACCCCAACGACGAGCCGGAGGCGGG
The DNA here is from genome assembly GCA_041738985.1 of Chromatiaceae bacterium. GTDB lineage: Bacteria > Pseudomonadota > Gammaproteobacteria > Chromatiales > Chromatiaceae > Thiodictyon. The sequence continues at coordinate 5,999 of JBGSOR010000080.1, forward strand.
CAAGGAGCTGCGCCTGAAGCAGCAGTATTTCTTCGTCTCCTGCTCCCTCCAGGACATGGTGCGCCTGCACTTGAGCACGGTAGGCGGCTTGGAAAGCTTTCCCGACAAGTGGGTAGCCCAGCTCAACGACACTCACCCGGCCCTCGCGGTGGCGGAGCTGATGCGGCTCCTGATCGACGAGCACCGCATGGGCTGGGACGATTCTTGGGCCATCACCTGTAAGACCTTCTGCTACACCAACCACACCCTGCTGCCGGAGGCCCTGGAGACCTGGTCTGTGGCCCTGTTCGAGAAGCTCCTGCCGCGCCATTTGGAGATCGTCTACGAGATCAATCGCCGATTTCTGGACGAGGTACGGATGCGCTTCCTGGGGGACGAGGCACGGGTGTCCCGTATGTCCCTGATCGGCGAGGAAGGCGGACGGCGGGTGCGCATGGCCAATCTGGCGGTGGTGGGCTCGCGCGCGGTCAATGGCGTAGCCGCCCTGCACTCGGAGCTGGTTAAGACCACCATCCTCAAGGACTTCTACGACTTGTGGCCGGAAAAGTTCCACAATGTGACCAACGGGGTTACACCCCGCCGCTTCATCGCCGTGAGCAACCCGCGGCTCGCCGCCCTGATCTCCGAGGCCTGCGGCAGCGACCGGTGGCTACGGGATCTGCATTGTCTGCGCGAGCTCGAGCCCCATGCGGACGATGCCGCCTTCAGGGAACGTTGGCGTGCCGTCAAGACCGCCGCCAAGCGCGACCTGGCCGCCTGCCTCTTCAAGCACGCGCGAGTCAAGGTGGACCCCCAGTCCCTCTTCGACGTGCAGGCCAAGCGCTTTCACGAGTACAAGCGCCAGCACCTCAACCTTCTGCACATCGTCACCCTCTATCATCGCCTCAAGCAGGACCCCAACCTCGCCATTCAGCCACGGACCTTCGTCTTCGGAGGCAAGGCCGCACCGGGCTACGCCATGGCCAAGCTGATGATCAAGCTGATCAATTCAGTCGGGGCCGTGATCGACCATGACCCGCAGGTCAACGGGTTCATCCGTGTCGCCTTCATGCCTAATTTCAATGTTCAGAACGGCCAGCGCCTCTACCCGGCGGCGGACCTGTCCGAGCAGATATCGCTGGCCGGCAAGGAGGCATCCGGCACCGGCAATATGAAGTTCTCTATGAACGGGGCCTTGACCATCGGCACCCTGGATGGGGCCAATGTGGAGATCCGCGACGAGGTGGGCGGGGAGAATTTCTTCCACTTCGGCATGACCGCGGACGAGGTAGGGCAGCGCCTGGCCGCGGGCTATCGCCCTTGGGACTATTACCACGGCGACCACGAGCTCAAGTCGGTCATCGACCTCATCGAGTCGGGCCTGTTCTCCCACGGAGACGTCAACCTGTTCCGTCCCCTGACCCGCCAACTGATCGAGCGGGACCCTTTCATGGTGCTGGCGGACTATCGCGCCTACCTCGAGTGCCAGGAGCAGGCGGGCAAGGCCTGGGAGGACAAGGGCCGCTGGGACCGCATGTCCATCCTCAATGTGGCACGTATCGGGAAATTCTCCTCGGACCGGGCCATCCGGGAATACGCCCAGCACATCTGGCACACTCAGCCCGTACCTGTGGAGATACCGCGGGGCTGAAACGCGACGCGCGCGCCTAAGGGGACCGCTCGCGCACCGCCACGGCGCGGGCGGCGACCTCTCAGGCCGCCGCCGTTACCTGCCGCTTCCCTACTCCCCGCCACCCTCCGCTGGCGGACCATAGCCGACCGGGTAGACCTTGGCCGCATTCTCCCGGCACTTGGCCAAGTAGGAATCGCGGGCGTCGCCGGCAAGACCCTTGGTGGCCGCCCACCCTTGGCACTGACTGTCGTAGAAGGCGAGGACCTTCGGGTCCTTCTTGTCGGTCGTCCCCGCGGGCCAGGTGGGGGCCGGATCGGCACCGACAGCCACGGCAGCAGGACACGCAAGCCCCAGAATCAGGGCCGTCCGGAAAAGAATCGTCATGGATAGTTGCCCTCGGTTTCTTCGAGTTATCGACGATGGCGCACGCCGCAACAGGACCCGCGCGGACACGGCGGCACCACGGCCAATAGTACCCGATCCTGACGCGCGGACTCTCTGGCGGATGAGCCCGGGGCTATCATTGGGGATTGAGCTCGAAACCTCAGGGTGGACCTCAGTGCCCCAAACCCGACTAACGACCGCCGCGGCCCCTTCCAACCCGGCTGAGACGCTTCCCTGGTGCCAAACGGAGACTGGGCGGGCGACTCGCCTGCTTGAGCGCTTTGGGCTTGAGGTCCACGAGGCCGCGCCCGGTGACTGTATCCCGGGAAGCTACTGGGGCGAATCCGAGGCTGGGCTCGTCGGCAACCGGCTGCACCTGCGCCCCGACACGCCACTGCACTCCGTGCTGCACGAGGCATGTCACTACATCTGCATGGAGCGGACCCGGCGCGAGGTCCTGCACACCGACGCCGGCGGGGACTACGCGGAAGAGGACGCGGTGTGTTATTTCCAGGTCTTGCTCTCCGACGAGATCCCCGGATTCGGGCGGGATCGCATGTTTTCCGACATGGACGCCTGGGGCTACACATTCCGGCTTGGCTCCGCTCGGGCCTGGTTCGAGGAGGACGCGCGGGACGCCCGCGCCTGGCTGCGGCGGCACGGGCTGATCGACGCGGACGACAGGCCCACTTGGCGGGTGCGCCTCTAAGGGACGGACCCTATACTTCGGTGTCGTTCGCTCGCTTACCCCGGAGCTGCCCATGAGCCACCCTCGTCGCCCCCTCGCCGCCCTGATCATCGCGCTCGCCAGTGCCTGCCCCTCCCTCGCCAGCGCCTGGGGTGGATATGGCCCGCCGCCGTATGGCCCCCCCGGCTTCTATCCCCCGGCCAACCCGGAGTTTGCCCCCTGGCTCACGCCCGCCCCGGGATATCCCGGCCGGCCACCGGTGCCCCCGTCGACCTGGGACGAGGGTCCCGAGGCGCAGGCGGCACCCAGGCTAGGGAGCCCCCCCGCGGCAGACGCATCCCCGCCTCCG
>JBGSOR010000206.1:0-4093 GCA_041738985.1 Chromatiaceae bacterium
ACTGGGAGAGTTCCTGGACGAGCACCCCTGGGCCGACCGCCAGCAGCTCCGCGCCCTGGTGCGAGCCGCCAAGCGCGACACCGAGCGCGGCCGTCCCGAGGCCCCGCGCAAGCTCTTCCGCTTCCTGCGGGATACGACTGAGGCTGGCGGGCAGGAGCCGGGGTCGGATGAGGGGCCTGAGGGTTCGGACGACGTGGGGGGCTAGCTCTGCTTCGTCGCACCATCTGCCGGGACCGGGCTCATTCATGACTGCTTTGGACCGGTCCTTCTTCGCGTCATCCGCAATCTCAATCCGCCAGGCCAAGGTCGCGCTCCACCTCCTCCAGTGTCAGGGTGCGGCTTCGGCCAGCGCGAATGTCCTCCAGACGCTGCTTGGCCAGGTAGAGGTCTTCCAGGGTCATCCAGACGCTCCAAAATGGCTTCCCGAAAAAAAGATTTGGCGCGGCCGGTGCGATTCGCTGGCTCGCTCGTTGTCGCTTTCAGATGTGGAGTGCACGAAATTTTAGAGGCCGAGTGCACGCCCTTTGACGAGCGGGATCACGAGCCTCGGCCAGGACACCAGAGCAGACCGCTGACGACCCGGAACGGTCGCCAAGTTCTCTGTAGCAAGGGGGCAGCTACGCGACCCGAATCGGACAGTTGGCTGCCTGGTCTCGCCCGGGCGACTCGACGGGGACCTCGGACCTAACCGTCGCGTCACGGCAATCTGGCCTTTCGTAGACCATCGATGCTGTAACGACATTGTCGTTACTGGCGTGCTAGTATTGGCCCAAACGGGAGACACTGCTATGCCAACGATTCACGAACCGCCCGCCAAACGCCAGACCCTGAACCTGCGCATCAAGGCTGAGGAGCGCGATTTAATCGACCGCGCCGCCCTTGCGACGGGGAAGAATCGCACCGAGTTTATACTCGACGCCACCCGGCGTGCGGCAGAGGAGACCCTGCTCGACCGGGCCTTGTTGCGCGTCGGCGGCGATGCCTTTGCCGCCTTCCAGGCCCGGCTCGATGCGCCGCCGCTACCCAATGAGCGACTGCGCAAGACGATGCAAAGTGTGCCGCCCTGGGAAAAAACTTGATCGTCGGAGCACCGCAGCCGCTAACCGATCGCCACGACTGCGCCGAGTTCGCTTGCGGCCGCGAGCTGCTCGACACCTGGCTCAAGCAACGAGCGTTGCGCAATCAGGCAAGCGGGGCCTCGCGGACCTTCGTTGTCTGTGATACACGGCGGGTCGTTGCCTATTACGCCCTAGCATCGAGCGCGGTAGCCGCGGAGCTCGCGACCGGCCGGCTGCGGCGTAACATGCCGGACCCGATCCCGGTGGTCGTGCTTGCCCGGTTGGCCATCGACCGTGCGTATCACAAATTGGGACTTGGCCGGGCATTGATGCAGGATGCCGGCCGCCGGGTACTCGGCGCTGCGGACGCGATTGGCATTCGCGGCCTGCTCGTGCATGCCCTCGACGAATCGGCCAAGGCGTTCTACCAGCACCTTGGGTTCGACCCCTCACCGCTGGATCCCATGACCCTCATGATTACCCTAGGCGACTTGCGGGCCAGCGTATAGAGCCAATCCCGGCGGTCTTCGGCGCCTTGGTACGGTTATCCGTGGACAGAAGTCCGCAGTCGAGCTGACAGCCGACGGCCCCCTATAAACCGGGCTCGACGGACTTGACCGGATAAATTTCCTGAAACACAAGGGGTGGGCATGGCAATCTATTCGGGACTTGAGACGCGAGCCATCTTATGAAGCGGCAGCCCAGCTGCGGGATCGCTGCCTACAGGAAAACGGATCGCTGCTCGCCGACGGCACGGAGCTTTGGACGCTCGCCAATCTTGAGAGAATCCACAAGATGTTCGTGGCGGCACCGGACGAGGGTGACCGCAGGTAAGGAACGATTCTGGAGATAGCGGCGAGGGAGCCGCTCCGAGGGACGCGTTGCGGCACAAGAAGCAGGTCGTAATCTACGGGCCGCCCGGCAGGGCGAGATCGAGCGTATTATCCGAGCCCATACCCATCGACTGCAATTGCAACCGGCCTACGGCTACGAGGATTCTATCCGCGGGCTGCACATCGACGGCGGCGGCAGGACCGAATGCTGGCGGGGATACCTGCCATGCCTGGTCAGACGGATGGAAAGCGATGCCGCTATAGTTGCGGCCCATGCGGAGCTATCGAGATGGCTCGGTTCCCACCGCGATTCCGAGTGGATGCCGGAACGGGTGAAGGATCTGATGCCCCACCTCGTCGCGGCTGTCGGTTCCCGTCCGCGCCTGCCCACCCGGGCCGAGCTAAACCGCGTGAGGCTTACGCCGATCACCGCCGGTTTCCGGCCGCTGGCCGAGCTCTCCGTCCTCATAGCCGGTCGGCGCGGACTTCTCGGAAACGCATCCGATGAGGGGAAATGCAAGGGCGTACTTCTGGATGTCGCGGAGCTTTTGGAGCTCTATGTCTTGGCCGTTCTGCGACGCACCTGGCCCGGAATGGATATCTCCCACGGCACGCGGGGAGCAGCGGCGCAGAGCTCCTGAGAAACGCTCGGGGGGCATCGTTGGGCCTTCTCAAGCCCGATGCGGTCATTGGACGCGGCGGCAAGATCGACGCGCCGCTTAACGAAAAAAGGAAGGGCCGTTTGCTGCCAGGTAGCAGCCCTAGCCAAGTCCTGGGATTCGGTCCGTTCTTGGCCGTTCGCAGTTGTCATTTTCAGAAGTCGAGCCGGGTCTCGATATCCGCGGGGGTTGAACGGCAAGCATGGCGGCCTTGTAAACTTTGGGGGTGGAAGACTGACGGTATTTCGGCGAGCGCCGGAATCCCGATGCCGCAGTTTGAGTCTCTCGGCGCTGAGGGCCTCTCACGCGATAGTGCGAGCCACAGCCCTCCGATTCCCCTAAGATTCGCCGTTTCCCGGCACTGTCCGGGTGCATCCGGGCGAGGCTTCGGCGCTCGGTCGGGATCTCCGGCCGTCGCGCAGGCGTGCCGACACGGATCCCGGCCCCTCGAAAACCCTGTCAACGAGTGCCCCAGGCACTTGGCCTACCCATTCGATCAGCACGACACGAGTCAGAGGAAACCGCGATGTCAGAGACCTGGCGCTATGTGGCGCGCCCCGGCGCGACGGACACCATCTACGGGTTGGCCCTGAGTCCGGACGGCAAACGGCTGGCCACCGCGAGCTGGGACAGTGCGGTGCGGGTCCTCGACCTGGCGGAGGGGCGCACCCTCCATACGCTGCGCGGTCACCAGGGCCGGGCCTACTCGGTCGCCTTTCATCCCGACGGCCGGCTGCTTGCCTCCGCCGGTACGGACACGACGGTGCGCGTCTGGGACAGCGAGTCGGGGGAGGCCCTGTGGGACAGGAGCGGGCACTCCAGCCTGGTCTATAGCGTCGCCTTCCAGCCCCAGGGCGGGCTCCTCGCCACCGGCAGCGAGGACGGGACCGTCTGCATCTGGACCAAGGAGGGCGAGCAGGTGCACCACATCGACGGCCACAACCAGTATGTCCAGGGGGTTGCCTTCAGCCCGGACGGCCGGGTGCTGGCGAGCGGCAGCCGCGACTGCTACCTGATCCTATGGGACGTGGAGACTGGGGCCGAGGTCGGGCGGGTTGAGGTCATCCGCAACGGTATCAATAGCGTGCGCTTCGCCGCGGACGGGCAGCGGGTGCTCCTGACCAACGTGGACGGCTCGGTGGGGATCTGGGATCTCAAATCCGGGGAGACGGTCCTGGAGCGCAACGAGCACCGTTATCCCACCTGGGCCGCGGTCTTCAGCCCGGACGGGCGCACCTTCGCCACCGGCAGCGCGGACAAGACGATCATCGTTTGGGACACGGCGGCCGGCACCGAGCTCTATCGCCTCAAGGGGCATGGGGCCGATGTCTATGCCCTGGACTATACCCCCGACGGGCGCTGTCTGGTCTCGGGCAGCGCGGACCGGACGATCCGGCTCTGGAGCCGGGAGCTTCCTGCCCAGGAGTGGGATGCCCTGGGTGCGCGCTGGCTGGCCAGCGAGGAGTCGGAGCGTGCCGCGGCGGACGCTGCTCCCGCCACGGCTGTGCAGGCGGGGTCCGGGGGACTCTTCGGGCGGTTCTTC
>JBGSOR010000126.1:0-5747 GCA_041738985.1 Chromatiaceae bacterium
GGCGGCGCAGGTCCCGCAGGGCCGCGGCAGCGTCCCAGCGCCAGCTTCCGAGCGTGATGAAAGGGATCGGGACCCGCAGCCGCAGGACGACGCGCCAGTGCCAGGCGGCGAGCCCGATCAGGACCAGGGCACCCACGAGTATCCACCAGCCGTCCGCAAGCGGCCACCAGGGAACCCCCTCGATGCCCCGGATGTCCCGCAGCGGTCCAAGACTGGGCTGCATGCCGAGCCCCTGAGCGGCGGTCGAGACAGGCTCCATCTACGCCCCCCGCGCCCGTGCCCGGTGCTCCAGGGCATGGATCAGGCTGAGATGGATCTCCTCGTCCGTGCATACGGGCATGAGAATCACGTGGAGCCGCTGGGCGATGGCCTGAAGCAGGTCGCGCCGTCCCTGCCAGGCTTGGCGGTAGGCGCGCTGGGCCTGGGGGTCGTCGGTGTCGATCTCGATCAGGGTGCCGTCGGTGCCGGTAAAGGTTGCGACGCCCATGGCCGGGATCTCCCAGTCTGCCGGGTCGTCCACGGGGATAAGGACCACGGAGTTGCGTTGAATCAGCCCGCCCAGGACCCGCTCCAACCCCATGGCATCCCGGTTCAGGTCCGCGATCACGAAGACCAGAGAGCCGGTGGGCAGACCCCTGGTGGCCCGCTGCAGCGCCCCGCCGAGGCAGTCGACCGAGCCCGCCCGCTCGTTCCCCGGCTCGGTGAGCGTACGCAGGAGCTGCCAGAGCGCCCGTCGGCCCCGAGAGGGTCGAAAGTGCTGGAGACCCGCCTGGGGGTCGCCGAAGACCAGTCCCCCCACCCGGTCGTTGAGCCGGCTGGCCGCCCAGCCGACCAGGGCCGCGGCGCGTGCCGCCTGGACGGACTTGAAGGTCCCGCGGGTGCCGAAGGCCATGTGGGGCCCCTTGTCGACGCAGAGCACTACGGAGCGCTCCCGCTCTTCCCGAAACAGCTTCATATGAGGCCGGTTGGTGCGGGCGGTGACCTTCCAGTCCATGTAACGGATGTCGTCGCCCTCCCGATACTCCCGTACCTCCTCGAAGTTGACCCCGGCGCCCCGGAACACGGAGGCATAGAGACCGGCGAAGGTGGAGTTGACCAGATGGTGCGACGGCAGACCCAGGGTGTGGGCCTGATGGCGCAGCTCGAGCAGGTCGTCGAGACGAGGATAGAGGCTCATGGACCCGACCCGCGCGGGACTTATGGAATTGCCACGAGGTTCAGAAGCCGGTTTATGAACTCGTCGGTGGAGATGCCTTCCGCCTCCGCCTCGAAGGTCAGGAGCAGACGGTGGCGCAGGATCTCCGGGGCGACCGATTGAATGTGATGGGGTGCGACGAACTGATCGCCGTCCAGCCAGGCGCGGGCGCGGGCGCAGCGGGCTAGCCCGATACTGGCCCTGGGCGAGGCCCCGAAGCGGCACCAGCGCCCCAGGTCATGGTCGTAGATCTTCGGGCTGCGGGTGGCCTGGACCAGGTCCACGATGTAGGAGTGGAGCTTGGGGTCCAGGTACAGATTGGCCACGTCCCGGCGCATCGCGAAGAGCTCGGTCTGGGAGAGCCGCTTGGACGGTGGGGTGTAGCTCTGCTTCTGCTGCTGGCTGTCCAGATCCAGGATCCTGAGCTCGTCCTCGCGGGTCGGATAGGTGACCACCGCCTGCATCAGAAAGCGGTCGAGCTGGGCCTCCGGCAGGTGGTAGGTCCCCTCCTGCTCTACGGGGTTCTGGGTGGCCAGCACCATGAACAGCTTGGGCAAGGGATAGGTCCGCTGGCCCACCGTGATCTGGTGCTCGGCCATGGCCTCCAGCAGGGCGGACTGGACCTTGGCGGGGGCGCGGTTCACTTCATCCGCGAGCAGGATGTTGTGGAACAGGGGCCCCTGGCGGAACTCGAACTCCCCCTTTTCGTGCCGATAGATATCCGTGCCGATCAGGTCCGAGGGCAGCAGGTCGGGGGTGAACTGGACGCGGTGGAAGTCGCCCTCCAGAGACTCTGCCAATGCCTTGACAGCGGTGGTCTTGGCCAGCCCCGGCATGCCCTCCACCAGAAGGTGCCCGTCGCTCAGCAGGCAGATCAGCATGCTGTCGACGAAAGGCTGTTGGCCGATGATGCGGGAGGCGATGTGGTCGCGAACGGGCTTGAGATCGGCGGGGGTCATTACTGCTCCAGGGTTCCATGTGGCGGTGCCCGTGGTCGGGCGTCTTATAGTCCGTCGGCGCTCCGGCCAGCGGATCCTCGAGGACTATGCTGGGGCATTTCCCGGTCCCGCGCAAGTGTAACGGGCCACCATTGAAGCATGTTGATTCATCGGAATATTCGAATGCTTGGGGGGCGATCCGTCTCGGGGTCTGCGAGGACCGGGGGCGAGTCCAAGCCGGGGCCGCGGCGCCGGTCCGCGAAGGGCCTTTCCGCGCTCGGAATCCTCCGTAAACGGTGCCTTCGGCGGGGTTCGCGCCGGGTTTGTGCACATGCGTCAAGGTCTTGACACCTAAGCACAGCGGGTTACCCGCACCTGCCCGGCAATTTACCCTATCTATTTGATTTAAAGAGACTCATAAACGGCGATCAAGGATCGGCCAATCTGTCTGGAGTCCTTGGTGGACGCGCCTCGGGAGCACTTCCCCGGGGTTTGCGCACAGACTTATCCACAGGTTCTGTTGGTATCTCCGAAAACCTTTGTGTAGATGGTGTTGCAGCCAGGTTGCAACCAGGTATCCAAGAAGTCGCGCCTAAGTCTCTGACCTTGGAATGACAGGGCGTCGCGTGTCCGAATCGGAACGACCGGACACCGGGCCGTCTACCCGGGCGCCGTCCACCGCTTCAGCATATACTCTCGGGCCGGCCAGGCCCCACAAAGCCTTGGCCTTCCGTCGAGGCCCGCCTTTTCCGCCGGCCAATCCCCTCCTGGAGCATCGTCCCGTGATCGAGAACCTTCGCAATATCGCCATCATCGCCCATGTGGATCATGGCAAGACCACGCTGGTGGACAAGCTCCTCCAGCAGTCGGGGACACTCGGGGATCGCTTTGGGCCGGTGGAGCGGGTCATGGACAGCAACGACCAGGAGAAGGAGCGCGGCATCACCATCCTGGCCAAGAACACCGCGCTGCGCTGGAAGGACTACCGGATCAACATCGTCGATACGCCCGGCCACGCGGACTTCGGCGGCGAGGTGGAGCGGGTGCTCTCCATGGTCGACTCCGTGCTGCTCCTGGTGGATGCCCAGGAAGGCCCCATGCCGCAGACGCGCTTCGTCACCAGCAAGGCCTTCCAGCACGGGCTTCGGCCCATCGTGGTGATCAACAAGATCGACCGGCCGGGCGCGCGACCGGACTGGGTGATCGATCAGGTCTTCGAGCTCTTCGACCGGCTCGGGGCCACCGACGAACAACTCGACTTCCCCATCGTCTACGCCTCCGCCATCAACGGCTACGCGGGCCTCACCGACGACGTGCAGGACGGCGATATGACGCCGCTCTTCGAGGCCATTATCCAGCACTGCCCGCGCCCCCCGGTGGACCCGGATTCGCCCTTCCAGATGCAGATCTCGACACTCGACTATTCGAGCTTCGTCGGTGCCATCGCCCTGGGGCGCATCCGGCATGGGAGCGTGAAGCCCAACCAGCAGGTGGTCGTGGTCAAGCCGGACGGGGTCCGCTACAAGGCCAAGATCGGCCTGGTCTATGGCTACCTCGGCCTGGAGCGCTACGAGGTCCCCTCGGCCTCGGCCGGGGACATCGTGGCCCTGACCGGGATCGAGGCACCCAACGTCTCGGACACCCTGTGCGACCCGGACCATGTGGAGGCCATGCCCCAGCTCAGCGTCGACGAGCCGACGGTCACCATGACCTTTCAGGTCAACACCTCCCCCTTCGCCGGGCGCGAGGGCAAGTATCTGACCTCCCGCCAGCTCAAGGAGCGGCTGGAGCGGGAGCTGATCCACAACGTCGCACTGCGGGTCGAGGAAGGCACAGACCCGGAGAAGTTCCGGGTCTCCGGGCGCGGTGAGCTGCACCTCTCGGTGCTGCTGGAGACCATGCGCCGCGAGGGCTACGAGCTGGCGGTGTCGCGGCCGGAGGTCATCTTCCGGGAGATCGACGGGGTCATCTGCGAGCCCTACGAGCAGCTCACCGTGGACGTGGACGACACCTACCAGGGGGCCATCATGCAGGCCCTGGGCGAGCGCAAGGGCGAGCTGAAGGACATGGTCCCGGACGGCCAGGGCCGGGTGCGCCTGGACTACGAGATCCCCTCCCGGGGCCTGATCGGTTTCCAGACCGAGTTCATGACCCTATCCTCCGGCACCGGACTCAAGTACCACAACTTCGACCACTACGGTCCCGCCAACCAGGGCGGCATCGCCCCCCGGCGTAACGGCGCCCTGATCTCCAACGGCCAGGGCAAGGTCCTGGGCTACGCCCTCTTCAACCTCCAGGAGCGGGGCCGCATGCTGGTCGCCCCCGGCCAGGAGGTCTACGAGGGCCAGGTGGTCGGCATCCACTCCCGCGACAACGACCTGGTGGTCAACCCGCTCAAGGCCAAGCAGCTCACCAACATCCGCGCCGCCGGCTCGGACGAGAACATCCTGCTCACCCCCCCGATCCGCTTCACATTGGAGCAGGCATTGGAGTTCATCGAAGACGACGAGCTGGTCGAGATCACCCCGGGGGCCATCCGGATCCGCAAGCGCTATCTCACGGAAAACGAGCGCAAGCGCCACGCACGGGGGTCGCGGGCCGACTGATCCGGGCCCAAACGGGACGATAGACCTCGCTTCGAGCGGAGCGAGCGCCAGCGTCCGAGCTCGGCCGCACACTGGCGCAGTCGGGGCTTAACGCAGTCCGCGCGGGTACTTGAGCGACCGTCTCCATAAGCGCACGCCTAACGACCGGAACCCGAGGTCCCGATACCGGGGTTGAAATACCGCTCGCGCAACTCGCACCCGTTCCGCGAGAGCCCGTCGCCTGAAAAAAACTACGCAACCTTTACGCGGACCGCCCCTGGGACCCGTGGCTTATTTGCGGCAGTGCAGCCTACGCTTTTCACAGGCGTCCAGGCCCGAGCATCGATCGCGATACATCCAACCCCGGAGTGACCCATGGGCATCCTGCTGCTGATCCTCGTCATCGCACTCCTCATCTATCTTCTGGCCGCCGTGCTGCGGCCGGAGCGGTTCTAGCCATGGCCGTCCTTGGCGTCCTGATCCTGGCCGGACTCTTCGGGCTCTGCTTCCTCTTTATCGACTGGGAGGAACGGATATGAACGAGGTCCTGTTGATCTACGCGACGGCGCTGCTGCTCGCCTGGCCAATGGGCCTCTACCTGGCCCTGGTCTACGCGGACAGGCCCACCGTCCTCGATCGCGCATTTGGTCCGGCCGAGGGGCTGATCTACCGGGCCATGGGGGTGCGGGCGGATCTCACCATGGGGTGGCGTGCCTACGGCCGGGCGCTGCTGCGGTTGCATCTGCTCATCGGGCTCATGGCCTTCGGGATTTTAATGTTTCAAGGGGTCCTGCCGCTCAATCCGGACGGGATCCCCAGCATGTCGTGGGACCTGGCCCTGCACACCGTTGCCTCCTTCATCACCAACACCAACCAGCAACACTACTCGGGTCAGGCCCAGCTCTCCTATCTCTCCCAGTGCCTGGCCGTGGTGACCATGCAGGTGGTGACCCCGGCGGCGGGGATGGCGGCGCTGGCGGCCGTCCTGCGCACCCTGCTCGCCCGCTCGGAGGGCACGGCCGGTCTGGC
>JBGSOR010000137.1:0-5085 GCA_041738985.1 Chromatiaceae bacterium
GGGCTTGCCTGAAGCTCGCTCGGGGTCGCGGCGGGCTCGGCCCCCGCGGCCGATCCGGCCGCCAGGGACAGGGCGAGGAACAGGAGAGGGATCATGAAGGGCTCGGGGTCGACTGCGGGCCTGCGGATGCGTCGGCCGCCGCGCGACCTCTGCGGACTATTCTCCGATCTCCGGGACGCGGAAGACGGCCTGCACCAGGTCTACCGTGCCGTTGTCGAATCCGACCTCGCAGTAGGCCAGGTAGTAGTCCCACATGCGCTGGAACTGCTGGTCGTACCCAAGCCCTCGGACATCCCCTTGGGCCACCCGGAATGCCTGGCGCCAGCGGCGGAGCGTCTCGGCGTAATCCGCCCCATACCAGCGGGTCTCGACGGACTCGAGCCCCGCCGACTGGGCCTCTGCCTGGAGACGATCAGGCGAAGGCAGCATACCCCCCGGGAAGATGTAGAGCTGGATGAAGTCCGCGGAACGCCGGTAGCGCGGGAAGTCGTCCTCGTTCATGGTGATGGCCTGGAGGCTGATCCGCCCGCCCGGACGCACCAACCGGCGCAGGGCCTGAAAGTAGGTCGGCCAGTAGGTCTCGCCGACCGCCTCCAGCATTTCGATCGAAACCGCATGGTCGAACTCGCCGCGGATATCCCGGTAGTCCTGGAGCCGCAGCTCCACGCGGTCCGCCAGCCCAGCGGCCGCGATCCGATCCCGGGCATAGGCCAGCTGCTCCCGGGACAGCGTGACCCCGGTGACCCGCAGTCCGCGCTCGGCGGCCGCTTGTGCAAAGCCGCCCCAGCCGCAGCCGATCTCCAGCACGTGGTCCCCGGGCCGTGCGTTCAGGTCGTCGAGCAACCGCTGATACTTGCGTGTCTGCGCGGCCTCCAGGGACTCCAAGCGCCACTCCTCGGGCCGGCCACGGAACAACGCGGCGGAGTAGGTCATGCTGGGGTCTAGCCAAAGCCGATAGAACGCGTTGCCCAGGTCGTAGTGCCGGGAGATGTTGCGGCGACTGTTGCTGCGGCGGTTGTCGCGCAGGCGATGGACGATCCGGTCGAGCCAGCGGGAGCCGGGCAGTCCCTTCGGACCAGCGCCCAGATGCTCCTCGTTGAGGCTCAGTGCGTCCAGCAGGGCGACCAGATCCGGGGTCTCCCAGTCCCCCTCCATGTAGGATTCCGCAAAGCCGATCTCCCCCCGGGCGATCAGCCGGGCCAGAAACCGGAGGGGCCGCCGGACGGACAGCTCGCCTGCCGGCCCGGAGAAGCGTCCCCGGTAGAGCCTGGCGCCCCCGTCCGGGAAGCGCATCAGCAGGCTGCCGAAGGCGAGCTTGGAGCAGAACCGCCCCAAGAGCCGGGCCAGACGGTCTGACCCGGCGCGGGGCGGGCTTGCGATCGATTCCTCCGCAGACATCAAGTAACCTCCTCCCGCGGCGGTGCCGGCTTGGGGTAGTAGGTCGCACCGCGCAGCCAGATCTTGAGCGCATGCCAGTGGATGAGGGCGACGACCTTGAGGGTGAGCAGCGGGTAGGCCAGGGCCGCCCGCAACAGGTTGGAATCGGTGAGGGCCCGCCGGGTACCGCGCTGAACCGCGACCAGCATCAGCGCATCGTCCTGGTACTCGTGGATCACGATGCTCGACTCGTCCCCTTGGCGGGCGAAGCGGAACCGGTAGTCGGCCTGCATGCCGACGAAGGGCGAGACGTGGAACCCCTTGCCGTGGGCGTGACGCACCGGCCACTCCATGGCCTTTCCCTCGCGATGGAGCAGATAGCCGTGGCGCTCCCCGAAGGTGTTGTGGACCTCGCAAAGAACCGCCGCCAGTGCACCCTCGGGTCCGAAGCAGTACCAGACGCTCAGGGGATTGAAGCCAAAACCCAGGACCCGCGGGAAGCACTGGATCTCGATGCGCTCGATGGGGATGGCGAGCCCCAGGCGCCCGATATGGCCCAAGAGCCAGTCGCGCAGTGGGGCACCGTCGCCGGCCCCGTGGTCACGATCATGGAAGCTGAACAGATTGAATCCGTTATGCGAGAACCAGCGACACCGCCGCGCTACCTCTCCCACCCGGTCCAGGTCCAGGAGCAGGCTGAAGACGCCATAGGCAAAGCGGTACTGCACCGGGAAGAAGCGCCGGTGCATCACCTGGCCGAACAGCAAATGACCGGCCTCGGCGCTCATGGACCCACCGGACTGGGCAAGGTCGTCGGAGCCGGTGCGGGCTCGCTGCGGGGGCGGGTGTCCGCCCGCGATCCCGGCCAGGGCACCCGGACCCCGAGCCCCGCGGCCACGTCTACAGCCGCGCGCATCCCGTCCTCGTGGAACCCATAGCCGAGCCAGGCACCGGAGAAC
Organism: Chromatiaceae bacterium; assembly: GCA_041738985.1. Taxonomy (GTDB): domain Bacteria; phylum Pseudomonadota; class Gammaproteobacteria; order Chromatiales; family Chromatiaceae; genus Thiodictyon. Next base: position 2,337 of record JBGSOR010000137.1, read on the forward strand.
CACAGGCGATCACGGCCCTGGATCTCCCCCATCCTTCCCTGGGCGGCCATGACGGCGCAATCGAAGACCGGGTGGCGGTATTCGATCTCCCGCAGCACGGTCTCCGGGCGAGGCGGGCTCAGGGGATTAAGACTCACGAAGATGTCCCGGTGCTTTGGCAGCGCTTGCAGGCTGTTCATCCAATAGGTGACGGTCACCGGACTGTCCGAATCTGCGCCCGGACCGCGCAGATAGTTCCAGGAGGCCCAGACGCGGCGGCGCTTCGGCATCAGGGCCGGATCCTGGTGGACATAGATCTTGTTGGGCTGGTAGCGGAAGGCCCCGAGGATCTCCTGCTCCGCCCGGGTAGGGGACTCGATCAGGGCTAGCGCCTGGTCCCCATGGCAGCCGAGAACCACGGCATCGAAGCGCATCCGCTCGCCCCGGGCGGTCTGAACCTCCACCCCGTCTGGGGTTCGCCGCACCCGCTCCACCGGCGCGTCGGTGTGCACCGCGCCGCGCATCTGGCCAAGCATGCGCTGGACATAGGTGTGGCTGCCGCCGCTGACGGTGCGCCATGGCGGCCGATCCGTCAGATCCAGCAGGCCGTGGTTATTGAAGAACCTGGCGAAGCTCAGGAAGGGGAAGTCGCGCATCCGCTCCGTCGGGCTCGACCAGATGGCCGCGGCCATCGGGAGCAGGTAGTGGTTGGCGAAGCGCTCCCCATAGCGGCCGCGCACCAGGAAATCGCCCAGCGACAAGGTGCCACCGGAGCGGCGCTCCAGGAAGCGCTTGGCGGCGGCGTTGAAGCGTACGATGTCCGCGAGCATGCGCAGGAACCCGGGGCTCAGAAGATTCCTGCGCTGGCCGAAGATCCCGTTGAGGTCGGTGCCCGAGTACTCCAGCCGTCCACCGTCCAGGCTCGCCGCGAAGGACATCTCCGTCTCGTAGGAAGCGATCCCCAGGTGTCCGAAGAGCCCGCACAGGAGCGGGTAGTTGCGGGGGTTGAAGACCATGAAGCCCGTGTCCACGGGGAAGGCCCCGCACGGGTCATCGACCATGAGCGTATGGGTGTGACCGCCCACATAATCGTTGCCCTCGATGAGCGTGACCGCATATCGCCGGTCCAGCAGCCAGGCGGCGGCCAGCCCGCCAATCCCGCCCCCCACCACTCCGATCGTCTGCACTGACACGTGTTAAGCCTCCTTTCGGCTCCGACCAGGTTCGATGACAAATCCACAAGCGCAGGCAGTGCTTGTCCAGGTTCCGTCCAATATTGAAACCCGGACGGCTCAGTACAAGGGGGCGCGTAGCGGTAGCTGGTCGGCTGCGATGGCCTAGAGACAGCACGGAGCCGCGACCTCGACCGGGCGCCTGTCAGACGGGGCTGCCCAGCGATGCTGGCTGCGGGCACGATCTGGGATATCCTAGCGACCCTCCCGCGTCCGCGGGTCTTCCGGACGAGACACCATGAGCACAACCCTCTGCCCCCAACCCGCGTCTTGGGCCGGCTACGTCGCCGGCCTGCTAACCCTGATCGTGATCGCCTGGGGCACCCCGGCCGCCGCAGACCCGGTCTCCCAGGTCGAGGGAATGTCTAAGGCCGCCCTGTTAGTCCTGGAGGGGGGCAAGCCAGCCGTCTCGCACAACCCGGACCTCCCGCTCATGCCGGCCTCCACCATGAAGCTCCTGACGACGCTAGCCGCGCTGGAGACCTGGGGGCGGGACCACCGCTTCGAGACCGATTTCTACCTGGACGGGTCCGGGTGGCTCTGGGTCCGGGGACGCGCAGACCCCTATCTCGTGTCCGAGGAGCTGGACCTGATCGCCCGCGGACTCAAGGCCGCGGGCGTGAGCCGGGTCGCCGGCATCGGGCTCGACGACAGCTTCTTCGACCGAGACGTGGAGATCTCCGGACGCTCGTCCACGGACAACCCCTACGATGCCCCGGTGACCGCGCTCGCGGCCAACTTCAACACGGTGAGCGTGGTGCGCAGCGGCTCGGGCGTGACGAGCGCCGAGCCCCAGACCCCCTTAACCGCCACCGCCCGACGCTTCGGCCAGGCGGGCGGGGCTGGCAAGCAGCGGGTGAATCTCAAGCAGCGCCCCATCGCGCTGGGCTATTTCGGGGAGCTCCTGGCCGCCAAGCTCGCCGCCGCCGGTATCCAGGTGGGCGAGGGTCAGCGCATCGGGACCCTGCCCCGAGGCGCCCGTCGCGTCTACCGCCACACGAACAGCCGCACCCTCGCGGCCATGGTCGCCCCGACTCTGAAGTACTCCAACAACTTCGTCGCCAACGCACTCTTTCTGCGTCTGGCGGACCCCAAAGGGGACGGACCCGTCGGTATCGCCGCCGCCCAGCGGGCGATGACGGACTACGCCCGTCGCCGTTTCGGCTGGAGCGGCTTCGTCATCCAGGACGGGGCTGGATTGTCCCGGGGCAACCGGCTCTCCGCCCGTCAGTTGGTGGAGGTGGCGCAGGCATTCGTTGTTTATCGCGATCTGATGCCGGTGCAGGAGGGAAACAGCGCCGTGAGCGCCAAGACCGGCACCCTCCGCGGGGTCAGCTGCTACGCGGGGTTGGTGCGGCGCGGCGGCGATTGGGAGCCCTTCGCCCTGCTGATCAATCAGGCGGCGGACTACAATTTGAGACTGAGGGTGGCCAGCGCCCTGGTGCGCTGAGCCGTCTTGCCCCGCCACAGGCCACGCATGTGCCGCCCCCGCCCCTGATCTCGCGATTGCCCGGATGGCCGCTCGCGGCCCTGCTGGC
>JBGSOR010000145.1:0-13208 GCA_041738985.1 Chromatiaceae bacterium
ACGCCCTGGAGTCGCTGGAGCGGCGACTGCGAGCGCTCGCCGAGGGCCTAAGGGCCCTGGAGGGTCGCGGCAAAGGCTTGGACGCCTGCCTCGCCCGGGCGCAGGGGCTCCAAGAGCGCCTCTGTCGCCTCACGGCTGCGGGTACCCCGGATCAGGTGCGTTGGTACGAGACTCAGGGCCGGGGATTTCGCCTGCATCAGACCCCGCTCGACGTTGCCCAGGTCTTCCGTCAGCAAGTCGTTCGTGCGCGTGCAGCCTGGATCTTTACGTCCGCGACCTTGGCGGTGGGGGAAGGGTTCGACCACTTTGCTGGACAGCTCGGACTGGATGAGGCCCGCACCGCCCGTTGGGACAGCCCCTTCGACTACGCCCGCCAGGCACTCTGGTTTGTGCCACGCGGTATGCCCCAACCCACAGACCCGCTTTACAACGCCCGGGTCTTAGATCTGGCCTGTGAGCTGATTGGCTACAGTCGGGGCCGCACCTTCTTATTATTTACCAGCCACAGGGCCTTGCGCGAGCTGGCCGAGGGGCTTGCGGATCACGGCATACCCTATCCCGTGCTGGTTCAGGGCAGCGCCCCTCGCGGCGAGCTGCTCGGACGCTTCCGGGATCTGGGCAACGCCGTGCTGCTCGGTACGTCGAGCTTCTGGGAGGGGGTGGACGTCCCGGGCGAGGCCTTGTCCTGCGTCATTATCGACCGGCTACCCTTCGCCTCGCCGGGCGATCCGGTCCTGGCGGCAAGGATCGAGGCCCTGCGGAATCGCGGCGGGAACCCATTCCGGGACTACCAGCTTCCACAGGCAGTGATCGCCCTCAAGCAGGGCGCTGGTCGCCTGATTCGCGGGGTCGGGGATAGGGGCGTGCTGGTGGTGTGCGATCCCCGGCTGCTCGGGCGCTCCTATGGGCACACCTTTCTGGCCAGTCTGCCGCCTATGGCCCGCAGCCGCGAGATCGACGACGTGCGCGCGTTCTTTGCGCAGGGGGCGGCAGCCGACACGCGGGGCTCCGCGGGCTCCGAGGCCGCATTCTAGGCCCGGCTCCGAGCTGTCCGACGCCAGGGATTGTGCCGGCGTTGCGTCGACGATCGACGGGGATAGCAAGTCGCCGATCTGCACCCAAGACCGGCGCCCCTTGCTGCATAGCTCGCGCGCTCGGACAGAGGGCTCGCTCAAGACGGTGATCGAAGACATGACGGACAGCTGCTATCGACCTGAACCCGAAATCGACTCCGAGGCGCTGTGCCGCGAGTTCGGTTCGCCCGTCTTCGAAGACTGGCTGGAGCGTCTGACCGACCGGGGCTTTCTTCAGATCCTGATCGCATTGGTCCTCAAGATGGAACGGCTGGTCCGCGCCCCCTTGGATGGGACCCGCCGCCAGACCGTGATGAGGGGTCTGGTGGCAGTGGTGCGCGACGTTGCCGACGAGCTGCCCAGAAAGTCGATAGCCAGTGGGGCCGCCGCCCCTGCGCAGGGCCAGCCCCTTTCCCTGGAGCAGCGTCTGATCTGCCTGACTTTCAAGAACCTTAGAAGCACCCTTGAGATACTGGACCGCTCGGGCGGAGGCGGGATCAGCCAACGGGATGACGCGCGTCGATGGGTCCTCCAGGAACTCTTTATCTGTCTGGGTCGCCAAGTCGAGCTGGGTGCGCTCTGGGGCCGGCCCTGGCCGGCCCAGACCTGGCAGGAGCTGCATGACCTCTACGCCTATTGTCGCGGGCGGCTGGGGGCCGACGAGCGCCTGCATCCCGAGGGCGGATTCGATCCGGAGACGGCGTACAAGCGTCTGTTGCTGATGGGACTGATCGCCGACCAAGGGGCTGCGATTCTGCTGGCCCCCGAACGGAAGGGCCAGTTTGCCGCCTGGGTGCAAGGGGCCGAGCTCAACGACCCGGCCTCTTATTTCGGCGTGCTTGGTACCTTTATTGTCGAGTCCTCTCGGGATAGCCCGCCGCGCCGGGTACCCGGTGCCTTGGGCGCGGTCAACCGTGCCTGGGTGCTTGCGGTACCGCAGGATTTGATTGCGGCTCTGACCGCCGTTAAAGCCGAGCGGGATAGGCGCGAATTTGTGGTGGAGTGAGGCGCGATCGGCGCTTCGGGACCTGCCTCCAAAGTGCCGACTGCTGCGCGTTCGCTGTCGCCGCGGGTGGGCTAGCATTCGAGCTGCAATAACGAGCAATAACGCCCACCTGGGGAAGGCGGGGCCGTGTCCTGGTCAGGTCCAAAGGCCCGGTCCGTTGGCCTGGATCCCATGTCCCCAATCCCAGCCGGTACCCCGAAAGGATGTGCATCGCGATGAGCCCCGAGTCCAGGGCCGCGACGGCCCGAACGCCGCAGGATTTCGTCCTTCCCCGCTTCGATTCCGGCTCGGAGTGCCTGGTCGAATGGATTGCGTCCCTACGCGACTCCGGTGTGCGTCAGGCCGGCCCGGCCCTGATACTTGCCTTGGAGAGCTTGCGCCGGGCGGATATCTCGCCCTCCCGACGATTCTCTGTCCTGCAGCTGCTCAAGGCGCCGCTTCTGAAGACCTGCACCGGCTTGCCCAAACCGCGGGACTGGGCGCACATGCGCAACGGTGCCGCCCGGCGCGGCGTGACGGTGGAGCAACGGCTCTACCGGGCAATGTTTCAGAATCTAGACCAGGCAGTGCGCCAGCTCGATCGCTGCTATTTCGTGCTGAACGGTCGCCAGGAGCGCCGCCGCCAGTGGGCCGTGCGGAATCTGTTCCGGTTCTTCGACCGGCAGATCCGCTACACGGCGCTCTGGGGTGGCCCATTGCCGGACAGCACCTGGCGAGACCTGCACGAGCTGTTTGTCTACTTGAGCGTCAGGCGCGAGCCAAGGCCCAGCGGTCCAGTGGTAGGCACTGCAAATCGCTCCGTGGACCCGGAGCGAGAGTACAAACAGATCCTGCTCTTCGGTCTTGCGGCCCAGCTGGCGCCGTCGGGCGCGCGCTCCGGGGAGCTGCTGGAAGGGCTGCGTCATTGGGCGCCCCAGACTCAGCTCGAAGATCCGCTGGCCCGGGTAGGCGAGGCCGGGGCGCTGGTCGTGGCGCCCGCCCAGGACAGGCCGCCGTTCCGACACCCGGAGCCGCTGGCCCCCGAGTTTCGCGGTTGGGTCCTGGTCGCGCCGGAGGAGTATCTGGCGCTAATCGACCGCGAAACCCAGAGGGCTGCGCCCGTGCGCCTCCTGCCTGTCGAGGCGTCTCGCCGGTCGGTTGGGTAGTGGGCTCGGGGTTTGGCACCCGAGCCGTTTCGCCACAATCGGAGCGACTCGTTGGCGCGGTGTCTCCGACCCCGGACGCCGAGGCTTCCGCGCCGGAAGGCGTCTGCCCTCAGGACTCGACCCTCGGACGATAAGTGTCCGGGATCAGGATGGTGGGCGACCGTTGGGCCTTGTCCCGCAACGGAAAATCCGCTGTGTAGTGCAGGCCTCGGCTCTCGCGTCGGCGCAGGGCCGACTGGACGATCAGGTCCGCGACGTCCAGGAGGTTGCGCAGCTCGATCAAGTCGTTGCCGATTCGGAAGTTACTGTAATACTCGATTACCTCTTGGTGCAGCAGGTCGATGCGCCGCTTGGCTCGGCGAAGACGCTTGTTGGTGCGCACGATCCCCACATAGTCCCACATGAAGCGCCGCAGCTCCTCCCAGTTGTGGGTGACCACGACCTCTTCGTCAGGCTCGGTGACGCGGCTCTCGTCCCAGGGTGGGGCGTCCGGCGGTTCCACCGACTGGCCCATCAGGCGCTCGATGTCCTCGGCTGCCAGCTCCGAATAGACCAGACACTCCAGGAGGGAGTTGCTGGCCATTCGGTTGGCCCCGTGCAATCCGGTGTAGGCGGTTTCCCCGCTCGCGTAGAGTCCGGCAAGGTCGGTGCGGGCGTTTCCATCCACCATGACCCCTCCGCAGGTATAGTGGGAGGCCGGCACCACGGGGATGGGCTCACGCGTGATGTCGATCCCGAGCTCCAGGCAACGGGCGTGGATGGTCGGGAAGTGGGCGGTTACGAAGTCCGCCGGACGGTGGGAGATATCCAGATAGACGCACTCGCTGCCGAGCCGCTTCATCTCGTGATCGATGGCCCGGGCGACGATGTCTCTGGGGGCTAGCTCTGCGCGCGCGTCGAAGCGCGGCATGAAACGCTCCCCGTCGGGGAGGAGTAGCCGGGCACCCTCGCCGCGCAGTGCCTCGGTGATTAAGAAGGAGCGCGCCAGGGGGTGATACAGGCAGGTCGGATGGAACTGCATGAACTCCATATTGGCGACCCTGCAGCCGGCCCGCCAGGCCATGGCGATACCGTCGCCGGTGGAGACGTCTGGGTTGCTCGTGTAGAGATAGACCTTACTCGCCCCGCCGGTGGCGAGTACCACGAAGCGCGACAGGAAGGTCTCCACCCGTCCGGTACCACGGTCGAGAATGTAGGCCCCGATGCAGCGGTGCCTGTGGCTATCGTGCCCCATGTGGCCCAGATGGCGGGAGGTAATCAGGTCGACCGCAATATGCTGCTCGTAGAGACTCGTATTGGGGCGGTCGCGGACCCGGGACTCCAGCGTGGTCGCCACCGCCCGTCCGGTGGCATCTGCCGCATGGACGATCCGTCGGTGGGAATGGCCACCCTCGCGTGTCAGGTGATAGCCACCCGAGGAGTCGGGTCCTTCGTCTCGCGTAAAGGCCACCCCTTGGTCGAGCAGCCAGCGGATATTCTGGGGCCCCCGCTCCACCACGCGCCGGACTACCCGCGGCTCGCACAAGCCAGCTCCCGCGCGTAAGGTGTCGTGGACATGGGAGTCTACCGAGTCGTTGACGTCCAGGACTGCGGAGATACCCCCCTGCGCGTAGACGGTGCTGCCCTCGATCAGCTCGCGCTTGGAGACCACGGCAACCGAGATCTCCTTGGGCAAGCGCAGGGCGAGGCTTAGGCCCGCGGCCCCGCTGCCCAGGATCAGGACGTCGTGGCGGTGAACGGTCTCGGGCATGGGACGGGACGCTCCGGGCTAAGGTCAAAGGAACGAAGTGTGGGCCGAACGGGTCTGCGCGTGCCGCTGAATTTGGCCATTTCATGGTTTGGGTCAAGGTTTCCTGGTTTATTTGGAGTGCCTTGCCCGCATATCGCTGGAGTTAAGAACTTCCATTTCGGGGAGATGTCCATGCCATCGGAACCCGCGCCGCATCGCCGCGAGGGTGCCGCTAGTGACTGAGCGGAGCACCGATCGGGAGCTGGTCCTGCGTGCCCAGGGCGGGGATAAGCGCGCCTTCGACCTGCTGGTGCTCAAATACCAGCAGAAAGTGGCGAGCCTGATCGGGCGCTATATCCGCGACCCGGTCGAGGTCCTGGACGTCAGCCAGGATGCCTTCATCAAGGCCTATCGGGCCTTGGGTGGCTTTCGCGGAGAGAGTGCCTTTTACACCTGGCTCTACCGGATCGCGGTGAACACGGTCAAGAACCATCTGGTCGCTCAGGGGCGTCGACCCCCGGGCGACGACATCGATGCGGAGCTGGCCGTGCAGACAGATCTGGGGGGGCGTCTGCAGGAGAATGGCACCCCCGAGCGCCATTTGCTGACAGACGAGATCGCGCGCACCGTGCAGCAGGCGCTGGATGCCCTGCCGGAGGATCTACGGACGGCGATCGTCTTGCGTGAGCTGGAGGGCTTGAGCTACGAGGAAATCGCCCAGGCAATGGAGTGCCCCATCGGCACCGTGAGGTCGCGGATATTCCGGGCCAGGGAGGCCATCGACAAGCGGCTGCGGCCGCTCCTAGAACCTTAAGAGAAGTCCGATCAACGCATGACCGACGAGCAAAGATCCCAAGTCTCCGTTCTGATGGACGGCGAGCTCGATGGCCGACGAGCCGCGCGCTGCTACGATCTGGTGGGCCATGAGCCGGAGCTGCGGGCGGCCTGGGAGCGTTATCACCTGATCGGACAGGCAATCCGCGGCGAGCGTGTCGAGCGCGAGGTTCGTGGGGTGGCAGATGCGGTGCGTCGGGCCATGGAGCGCGAGCCCACCGTCATTGTGCCGCGGTCCTCGCGCCTGGGTCGCGGTGTGCCGTTTGCCCCCGTTGCCGGTGCGGCCCTGGCTGCCGGGGTCGCGATCCTCGCCATCCTGGCCGTGCCGTCTCTATTCCAGGGCCCCGAGTCCGAGGGCTGGCACGCCCCGGCGAGCGAGCGATACGCCCGTCTGGACAACGCCCAGCCCCGGCGTTGGCATCCGGATCGCCAGGACCTGTCGGAGAAGCTGGACCTCTTCCTGGTTAATCACCAGGAGGCGGCACCCGCCACCGGAGTCAAAGGGATGCTGCCGTACGCGACGCTGGTCGGTTATGAGATCGACCGTTAGGCTGGGCGCCGCGGCAGTGACAGGGGCGGCGCAGGGCGAGCCGTCGAAGGGCTCAAGATGCGGGAGTGGGCCGCGCCGCTTCGGTCAGCTGTCCTGCCTCCCGGCCGTCCGTCGAGCGCTGGTCGCGTTCTTTGCCGTCAGCGTCCTGTGGGTCCAGCCGACCGCGGGAGACCCCTCTAGAAGCCGCGACCCTGCTGCCCCGGAAACCCAGACTGTGCAAGCCTCCATGCTGCTCGAGCGGATGGGCTCGGCCCTGCGGTCCCTGGATTTCGAGGGTATCTTGGTCTATCTGCTCGATAATCGTATGGAGACCCTGCACCTGGTCCATCGAGTGGATGGCGTTCAGGTCCAGGAGCGCCTGGTTTCCTTGAGCGGTCCAGTTCGGGCTGTGACCCGCAGTCACGGCCGGGTCACGTGCACCATGCGGGACGGCCACCCGATCTCGGTGAAGAGCCACAGCGGCCGGTCGCTGTTGCGCACCCAACCGATCGATCCGGCGGCACTGGCGGGGCGCTACCGGCTGGAGCTTCAGGGGTCGGCGCGGGTCGCCGGCCGGGAGACCGATGTGGTGAGCATCGGGCCGCTCGATGCCTTGCGTTATGGCTATCGGCTCCACCTGGACCGCGAGACTGGGTTGCCTCTCAAGTCCGATCTGATCGACTTGGACGGCAATACGATCGAGCAGATCATGTTCACCTCCCTGACCTTGGGCGAACGCAAGGAGTCCTCCGGGCCCACGGAGAATGCGCCCGAGCCCGCAACCGATGCGGCCTCGGTTCCAGCTACGGCTCCAGGAGCTGCTGCCTGGCGCTTCGACCGTCGCCCCCCGGGATTCGAGCAGACGATGCACGATGCGATTCAGGACCGGAGCGGCGCCCTGATTGAGCATTTCGTGTTTTCCGACCGGCTCTCCTCCTACTCGGTCTATGTCGAGCCCAATGCGGAGGACGGACTACAAGGCGTGACTCGGATGGGTGCCGCCCACGCGGCTGGGCGCCGGGTCGGCGACTACCAGATCACCGCGGTGGGCGAGGTCCCAGCGGCCACCGTTGAGGCCGCGGTGGAGGGCGTTAGCGCGGACTCGGGAGGGACGCAGTGAGCTTAGCCGGGGACATATCGGTGTTGCACTGGCGTTGTCTGGGCGGTGCCGCTACAGTGTGCGAAGAGTCCGGTGCCGGTGGCGGCGTCCGGTCGTCCTCTGTCCGCTCGACAGCGCGCACGTCCTCGGATGCGTTTCACTGTATTAGCGGAGTCCGCGACGCGGCGACGGTGCGCCGGCGCCGTCTCCCGGGCAGGCGGCATCGAATCCACAACGGAGCGTTCATGCGTCCCATATACACTATGCGGTCCCTGTTGGGAGTCCTGCTGCTTTGCGTCTTCGCCGAGGCTCAAGCGACCAACCGAGCCTTGCCGGAATTCACATCCCTGGTGGCCGAGAACGGTCCCACAGTCGTGAATATCAGCACCAAGCAAGGTCCCGCCCAGACCCAAAAGTTCCACGGATTTTCGATACCGGACTTGCCCGAGGACAGCCCGCTCCAGGACTTCTTTCGGCACTTCTTCGGGGATCAGGGGGACCCAGGGGCGACGCCGGACGACGAGGAGCAGTCCCGCTCTCTGGGCTCCGGCTTTATCGTCACCGCAGACGGCTATGTGCTGACCAACGCCCACGTGGTCGAGGGTGCCGACGAGATCATCGTTCGCACCAGCGATCGACGGGAGTTCCTCGCCACCCTGATCGGCGCCGACAAACGCAGCGACATCGCCTTGCTCAAAGTGGACGCGACGGCGCTGCCGACCGTCCACATCGGCTCGGCCAAAGACCTTCAGGTAGGCGAATGGGTGCTCGCCATCGGCTCCCCCTTCGGGTTCGAGCACTCTGCCACCGCCGGGATCGTGAGTGCCAAGGGGCGCAACCTGCCGAGCGAGAACTATGTGCCTTTCATCCAGACGGACGTGGCCATCAACCCCGGCAACTCGGGCGGCCCCCTGTTCAACCTGGATGGCGAGGTCATAGGGGTCAACAGCCAGATCTACAGCCGCACCGGCGGATTCATGGGCCTGTCTTTCGCCATCCCGATCGATGTGGCCATGGATGTGGTGGAGCAGCTCAAGACCAAGGGGCGTGTGAGCCGCGGCTGGCTGGGCGTGCTGATCCAGGACGTGACCCGGGAGCTTGCGCCGACCTTCGGTCTGAAACAGCCACGGGGCGCCCTGGTGGCCCAGGTCCTGCCCAATAGCCCAGCACTTGCGGCGGGTCTGGCCCCCGGTGACGTGATCCTGTCCTACAACGGCAAGGACGTGGCAACCTCCAGTGCCCTGCCGCCGCTTGTGGGGACCACACCGGTGGGCGAAACCGCCAAGCTGGAGATACTGCGTAAGGGCCAGACTCAGACCTTGGAGGTCAAGATCGCGGAGCTCCCGGACGAGGAGCAGGTGGCGGACACCGCCGCGGAGCCGGAGACCGGCCCGACCAACCGGCTGGGGCTCGTCGCTCGGGACCTGACCGCCGAGCAGCACGCGCAGATGGGGATCGAGCAGGGCGGAGTGCTGGTGGAGAACCTCAAGGAGGGGCCAGCATCGCAGGCTGGCGTCGCGGCAGGCGACGTGGTTCTCATGATGGACAATCAGCCAGTAAATGACTTGGCCGGATTCAACCGGATCCTGGAGGCGATCGAGCCCGGGCGCTCGGTGGCTGTTCTGATCCAGCGTGGCGAGGGACGCATGTTCTACGCGATCCGGGTCCCCAAGGCCTGAGCTCCCAACAGCGGCGACCGAAGAAGCCGGTCGTCGCCCTTGGGGCGAGAGCGTCGGTCCCTCAAGTCTCTCGCTATCGTCATCGGGAGACGCCCGATCCTCCTTCGACCGGGCGAATCGGCAAATCCGTGCGCCCCCGGATACCCCTCCGTCTGATATGATGGCAGGTCTTTTGCGTTTGGGTCGAACGGCGCGACCCCGCCCGTCGGCGCCCTGCCGACCGGATTGAATTCCTGTCCTTCATGCATACCCACGAGCCCAAGGGCGCCTCAGATGGCCGATCTCAGCCGTATCCGCAATTTCTCCATCATCGCCCATATCGACCACGGCAAGTCCACTATCGCGGATCGTTTCATCCAGATCTCGGGTGCCTTGAGCGAGCGGGAGATGTCGAGCCAGGTGCTGGATTCGATGGACCTGGAGCGGGAGCGCGGGATTACCATCAAAGCCCAGTGCGTGACACTGGACTATAAGGCCCGGGACGGCCAGATCTACCACCTCAATTTCATCGACACCCCAGGCCACGTGGACTTCTCCTATGAGGTCTCCCGCTCGCTCGCCGCCTGCGAGGGTGCGCTCCTGGTGGTGGATGCCGCCCAGGGGGTCGAGGCTCAGAGTGTGGCCAACTGCTACACCGCCATCGAGCAGGGGCTCGAGGTGCTGCCGGTCTTGAACAAGATCGATCTACCCTCCGCGGAGCCGGACCGCGTGATCAAGGAGATCGAGGAGATCATCGGCCTGGATGCCCATGAAGCGCTTCGCGTGAGCGCCAAGACCGGGGAGGGGATCCCTGACCTGCTGGAGGCACTGGTGGCGCGCATCCCCGCTCCTCAGGGGGACCGCGATGCCCCCCTCCAGGCCCTGATCATCGATTCCTGGTTCGACCCTTACGTGGGCGTCGTCTCGCTGGTGCGGGTCATGAACGGGGAGATCCGACGGCGGGACAAGATTGTGATCCTTTCGACCGGGCGGACCCACCAAGTGGACGCGGTCGGGGTCTTTACCCCGAAGAAGACGGACCGCCCGAGTCTGGGTCCCGGGGAAGTCGGATATCTTCACGCGGCCATCAAGGAGATCGACGGCGCTCCGGTGGGGGACACCATCACCCGATCGGAGAACCCGGGGAGCAAGCTCCCGGGTTTTAAGGAGATGCGCCCGCGCGTCTTCGCTGGACTCTACCCGGTGGACTCCGACGCCTACGAGGATCTGCGCGACGCGCTGAGCAAGCTCCGGCTCAACGACGCCTCCCTGTTCTACGAGCCCGAGGTCTCCCAGGCCCTGGGCTTCGGCTTTCGCTGCGGCTTCTTGGGTATGCTCCATATGGAGATCGTCCAAGAGCGCTTGGAGCGCGAGTACGATCTGGATCTCATCACGACCGCACCGACCGTGGTCTATGAGGTGGAGCGCAACGACGGGGAGCTGATCCGCATCGACAACCCGGCGGACCTGCCGGAGCCGAACAGAATCCGCGAGGTGCGCGAGCCGATCATCGAGGCCCATATCCTCACCCCCCAGGACTATCTCGGGGGGGTGATCAATTTGTGCATCGAAAAGCGGGGTGTCCAGAAGCAGATCCATTATGTGGGCGGCCAGGTCCAGGTGACCTACGAGCTCCCGCTTGCCGAGGTGGTTCTCGACTTCTTCGACCGCCTCAAGTCTACGAGTCGCGGATATGCCTCGTTCGAATACGAGCTTAAGCGATTCCAGGCTTCCGATCTGGTGAAGCTCGATGTCTTGATCAACGGCGACAAGGTGGACTCGCTCTCGACCATCGTCCACCGCTCGGTCTCGCAGTCTCGCGGCCACGATATCACCGTGCGTATGAAGGACCTGATACCGCGCCAGATGTTCGAGGTGGCCATCCAGGCAGCCATCGGCAGCAAGATCATCGCCCGCACCACGGTCAAGGCCCTGCGCAAGAACGTCACGGCCAAGTGCTACGGAGGCGACGCGACTCGCAAGCGCAAGCTCCTGGAAAAGCAAAAGGCGGGCAAGCGGCGCATGAAAATGGTAGGCAAGGTGGAGATCCCGCAAGAGGCATTCCTTGCCGTGCTTCAGGTCGGCAAGGATAATTGAGCCCGGTCGGACGGGCCCCGCGCCGAGTCGACACCCCGCCGCGACATCTCCCTGAGGACGGCCAGCCGAAATCAGTCAGGGCGAGCGAGCGCGGATCATTACCCGAGAATCCGACGACCATGAAATCCGACCATTTCGTACTCCTGGCGCTAGCCATTGCCGCGATCGCCGGCCTAAAGCTACTCGAGTTCCCCACCTTTTTGGTGGCGGCCTCCGCGTTAACCGGCGGCATCTGGTTGGTGGATGCGCTGGCATTTTCCCCAAGGCGTCGGCGCCTCGCCGCGGAGGCGGCGGCTGCGGCCGGCCCCGGGGTGGACGCGGGCAGCGGCTATCGGGAGCCGACCCTGGTCGAATACGCACGCTCCTTTTTCCCTGTGATCCTGGTGGTGCTGCTCCTGCGCTCGTTCGTGGTGGAGCCCTTTCGAATCCCATCCAACTCGATGATGCCGACCCTGCTCACCGGGGACTTCATCCTCGTCAATAAGTTCGCCTACGGGTTAAGGATGCCTGTCCTGAACAGCAAGTTTCTTGCAGTGGGTGAGCCCCGGCGCGGAGATGTGGTCGTATTCAAGTACCCGGAAGACGGCAGGACCGACTATATCAAGCGGGTGGTGGGCATTCCCGGGGACGAGATCTTCTACCGCAACAAGACCGTCTATGTGAACGGCAAGCCTCAGGGCCAGCTGCCGATCGGTACCTACATCGGCGTGGGCTCGGGCGCGGTGATGACCGGCGCGCGCGAGAGTCTGGAGGATCTGGACGGAGTGGAGCACCGGACCCTGGCGCGATCGGGGATGCCGGATCTACCCTACGGCTGCCGCGTGCTCGCTGGCGGCCCGGTCGAGGTCCCGCCCGGTCACTATTTCGTGATGGGCGATAACCGCGACAACAGCAACGACAGTCGCTGCTGGGGGTTCGTTCCCGAAGACAACCTGGTCGGCAAGGCGTTCGCGATCTGGATGCACTGGGACGGGGGGCGCGGGCTGCTCTCGCCGGTCGCCTGGGACCGTCTTGGCGATGTGATCAATTGAACGATTAGGGGGGCTGGAGTATGCGCGCAGCACGTTCGGCGCAGCGGGGTATGGGGGCCAAGGGGATCTTTCTCACACTGGTGCTGTTAGGCATTGTGCTGACCCTGATCCTGAAGCTCGGCCCATCCTACATGGGTTTTTGGACCCTGACCTCCATCATGGATAACTTGGCGGAGGATCCCGAGCCGATTCAGGGCGGCCGGCCGGCAATCATGGATCGATTGAACAAGCTGATGGACATCAACAGCGTCGAGGGCATCGAGGCCAAGGACTTCTCGATCAAGAAGCGCGATGACAATGCATACGACTTGAAGGTTGCCTACGAGCGGAGGCACCACTTGTTCTATAACCTGGATGCCGTCTTGGTCTTCACCCACGAGGTCGTCGTCGAAGGCCGGTGAACGCAGATCCCCGCCGTCTGGCTCGCGCCCTTGGCCATCCGTTCGCGCGCGAGGACCTGCTCCTTCGGGCGCTGACCCACCGCAGCGCCAGCGCCGCCAACAACGAGCGCCTGGAGTTTCTGGGCGATGCCCTATTGGGCTTCTGCATCGCCGAGGCGTTGGTCAGCCGCTTCCCCGATGCAGACGAGGGAACCCTAAGCCGGATGCGTGCCGCGCTCGTCAAGCGCGAGTCCCTGGCCGAGCTCGCACGGGGTTTGGGCTTGGGAGAGTACCTGCGTCTGGGGGCCGGGGAGCTGCGCACCGGGGGGCACACCCGGGACTCGATCCTGGCGGATGCCGTCGAGGCCCTGCTGGGCGCCGTCTATTTGGACAGCGGATTCGCCCGGGCGCGCGCCGTCTTGCTGGAGCTGTTTCGGCTACCGATCGAGCGGCAGAGCGAGTCCCGCACGGCCAAGGACCCGAAGACCCGGCTCCAGGAGCTCTTGCAGTCCCGCCGGCGTCCTATCCCCGAGTACGAGGTGCTGACCGTCGGCGGCACCCAGCACGCGCAGAGCTTCACCGTGCGCTGCCTGCTCGCCGACGACGGGTCCACCAGCCGCGGCGATG
>JBGSOR010000153.1:0-4815 GCA_041738985.1 Chromatiaceae bacterium
GGGCGCGACAGACGCATGGCGGCGAGCAGGCTGGCCCAGGCCAGACCAGCGACGAAGGCGAGCTTGACCCAGAACATCGGCAGACGTGCCGCGTCGGCCAGATCGGGGCGCAGCCCGAGCAGGGTCAGCATCAGCGCGCCCGCCCCCATCAAGCCTATTCCCACGGCGACGGCATGCCGGCGGCCCACCGGGTGCCGCTCGACGGGCTCCACGCCGGTTGCCAGCAGCAGAATCAGCTCGTCGGTCTTCATGTCTCACCTCGTATCAGTGCGGCCAGTGCCTTGAGTCCACGATGTACGCCGACTTTGATGGCCGACTCGGACATGCCTGTCGCCGTCGCGGCCTCCGCCACGGACAAGCCCTCCAGCTTGGTGCGGACGATGGGCAAGCGCTGGCGCTCGGGCAGTCGGGCCAGCAGTTTGTGCAGGTCGATGCGCGCCTCGGCGGCCTCGCCATCGGCGGTGGAAAAGAACCCCGCCGCGTTGTCCGGCACCGCGTCCAGCGGGACCGTGAGTCGCTCCTTACCCGCCCGACGACGCAGGAGGTCGACCAGCTTGTACTTGGCAATCGCATGCACCCAGGCCGTCAGCGGCTGGCCAGCGTCGTAGGTCTGCCGCTGGTTGTGAACGGCTAACAGGGCTTCCTGCACGAGATCCTCCACCTCATCGGGCCAAGCGCTCAGGCGCCTCCTGAAGAAAGCGCGCAAATGTGCGGTCAAGGCTTTCAGAAAGTCGCGATAGGCCACCGCGTCCCCGTCGCGCCCGCGCAGCAGCGATTGCCGCAGACGCTCCTCGGTGGAGTCGTATTGCGCCTGTTCAGTCATTCGTTGAAGCGCTGCCTTTGGTTACAGAACCGGGGCGAAAGAACGGCGATGGCAGGATGGGTCTAGATCGGCTGGACGAGGAGTTTGCCCGGTCCTGTAACCGTTCACCACCTCGGTGCGAACTCGCTTGCAGACCCAGCTTACAGACAAGGCAACAGCGGACTCGATCGGGCCGCCTTCGCCGCCAACCATTTACCGAGACGAGGTGGCTCGACATGCCTTGCGCCTGGCAACGGGACCAGTTGGAGATCGGCAGCTTCGTGCAGGACAGCGGTCGCGTACTGCAGGCCGTCGGTGCTAGCCAATGCGCGGACGCGCGGGAGGCCGGCTCATGACCGAGATGACGACCGCATCGCGGATTCCCATCCACCCGCTGTGGCTGCGCCTAACCCATTGGCTCAATGCCCTGGCGGTGCTCGTCATGGTCGCCAGCGGCTGGCGCATCTACAACGCCTCGCCGCTTTTCGACTTCCGCTTCGCCAACGACATCACCCTGGGCGGGTGGCTGGCCGGTGCCCTCCAGTGGCACTTCGCGGCCATGTGGCTGCTGGCGGCCAACGGACTGCTCTATCTGCTGTTCAATGCCCTGAGCGGACGGCTGTGGCGCAAATTCCTGCCGCTGTCGCCGCGGTCCGTTTACGCCGACCTCAAGGCCGCCCTGCGCGGTCGTCTTTCCCATGCGGACCCGCGCCGCTACAACGCCGTGCAGCGCGCCGCCTATCTGTTCGCGATGCTCGACATCCTGCTGCTGGTGCTGTCCGGTCTGGTGTTGTGGAAGTCGGTGCAGTTTCCGCTGCTGCGCGAGTTGCTGGGCGGCTACGAGACGGCGCGCTACATCCATTTCTTCGCCATGTTGGCACTGGTCGGCTTCACAGCGGTGCACCTGGCGATGGCGATGCTGGTGCCGCGCACATTCCTGACCATGATCCGTGGCCACTGAGGAGAGCCCGATGCGCAACCCCATTCAACATCCGGATCAAGCCGACGCGATCAAGGAAGCGCTCGGCCGTCTCGACTCCCCGGCGCGACGCCGCTTCCTGACGGGCTCGCTGACCCTTGGCGGTCTGTCCCTGCTGACCGGCTGCGACCTCACCGATAGCAAGGGCGTGGAAACGGCACTGGAGCGGATCTCCCGTTTCAACGACAAGGCCCAGGCCTGGCTGTTCGATCCGAATCGTCTGGCGCCGACCTATCCCGAATCCATGATCGCGCGACCCTTCCCCTTCAACGCCTTTTACAGCGAGGACCGGGTGCCGCGCGTGGATGGGGACAGCTTCCGGCTGGAGGTCGGCGGACTAGTCGCCGACCGGCACGCCTGGACGTTGGCGGAACTGCATGCGTTGCCGCAGACCGATCAGGTCACGCGCCACATCTGCGTGGAGGGTTGGAGCGCAATCGGCAAATGGGGCGGTGTGCCCTTCTCCCTGTTCCTCAAGCGGATCGGCGCCGACCTCAGCGCCAGGTACATCGGCTTCAAGTGCAGCGACGACTACTACACCAGCATCGACATGCCCACGGCCCTGCATCCGCAAACCCTGCTGACCCTGACCTACGACGGCCAGACGCTGCCGGCCCGCTACGGCTTCCCGATGAAGCTGCGGATGCCGACCAAGCTCGGCTACAAGAATCCCAAGCACATCCAGGCGCTCTTCGTCACCAACACCTACCCCGGCGGTTACTGGGAAGACCAGGGGTACAACTGGTTCGGTGGCAGCTGAGCCTTGCTCGGCGCCCTGAAGCACCCTCAGAGCCACATCATCCAACCACCCCAAGGAGATCGTCATGATCAAGCTCACGACTGCACTGGTTTCAATCGGCCTCATCCTGGGCGGCGGCGCGGCCTATGCGGAAGGCGGCATGGCGCACGACGCGATGTCCCAGGGCAGCATGGCAAAAGAGGAGATGTCCAAAGGCAGTATGGCCAAGGACAGCGTGTCCACGGACGAGACGAAGGAGGACGCCATGGGCAAAGGCACCATGGCCAAGGACGCCATGACCAAGGACGACATGACCAAGGACGACATGAGTAAGGGCACCATGGCCAGGGACGCGATGACGAAGTAGAGGGCCTTCAGACTCGCGGCGACGCGGCGTCGCCGCTCCGGGCGCGTCGCACCACCGCTTCAATCGATATTGCTCGCCGCGCCATTGCGGACCGCACTGAGGAGAGATTCATGACTCGCAACATCCTGGGAACCGGCCTTGCGGCTGCGACGCTGGCCGCGGCAGCCCTGTTCGCAATGAGCCCCAGCCTCCGGGCGGGCGCGTTGCCTGACCCGAAGATCGATGAGCCGCCAACGCCCGGCAAGGAAACCGCCGTCCTGGCCGGCGGTTGCTTCTGGGGCGTCGAAGGCGTTTTCGAGCACGTCAAGGGCGTGAGCGAGGTCGTCTCGGGCTATGCGGGGGGAGATGCCGACACCGCGACCTACCGCCAGGTGAGCTCGGGCACCACCGGCCACGCCGAGTCGGTCCGCGTCACCTACGACCCGTCGCAGGTGACCTACGGTCAACTGCTGAAGGTGTTCTTCGCAGTGGCGCACGACCCCACCGAGCTCAACCGACAGGGTCCGGACAGCGGTACCCAGTATCGCTCGGCCCTGTTCACGACCAACGACGAGCAGCGGCGCATCGCCGCTGCCTATATCGCCCAACTGGGGGCGGCGGGAGCCTATGCGCGCCCCATCGTCACCCAGGTCACACCGCTCCAGGGCTTCTACACGGCCGAGTCCTACCACCAGGGCTATCTGGCGAGCCATCCCAACCAGCCCTACATCGTCATCAACGACCTGCCAAAGATCGATGCGTTGCAGCGGGCGCTCCCCGGTCTCTATAACGATCCCATCGCAAAGTAGGTCACTCATGAACACGACGCGCATCCTGGTGGCTGCGGCCATCATCGCGGCTGCCGCATTTCCGGTCGCACCTTGGCCGGAATCCCGGGCTGCCGAGGCAACGAGCCTCGGCGGCGCAATCGGCGGGGTGCCGACCGCCCAGGCGCCACGCTGGCAAAAACCTTCTCCGGCGGAGATCAAGCAGCGCCTAGACCCGCTCCAGTATGAGATCACTCAGGAGGAAGGCACCGAGCCCCCGTTCCACAACCGCTACTGGGACAATCATGAGACGGGTCTTTACGTCGACGTGGTCTCGGGCGAGCCCCTGTTCAGCTCGCTGCAGAAGTTCGACTCCAAGACCGGTTGGCCAAGCTTCTACGCGCCGCTCGAACCCGACTCGGTCGAACAACGCCAAGACCGGACCTCGGGCATGGCGCGCACCGAGGTGCGCTCCCGCATCGCGGGCTCCCATCTTGGGCACGTCTTTGACGACGGCCCCAAGCCTACGGGGCTACGCTACTGCATCAACTCCGCCGCCCTGCGTTTCATCCCGGTCGCCGCTCTGAAGCGGGAGGGCTATGGAGACCTCTTGCCCCTATTCCAGAAAGGCCGTTCGCCCGACAACGACTGAACAGCAAGGGGATTACACCCACTGAGGCATGGAACGCCCTCTGGCAGGGGCGTACGTTTGGGGCGTAACGAAACCGCGGACCAGATCGGTGACCATCTCGCGCTGGGAAAACAGGAGCTTGTAAGATGGCGTAGACAAAACGATCCTTAACCGTAACCTAGTGCCACTACTGATCGTGCTCGACCATGGAACAAATATGGACGCGGAGCACCGCGCGGAGTAGCGAATGCGTCACCGAGTCGCACCCCGTGAACCGGAGGGGAAGGGGATCGACGACGATGGATCTCCCACCGGCACAGGGTGCCGCCAAATCATAGGCGGCGCAGCGCGCTCACCGTGCCACCCGCCCCACCGCTGCAATCACACCGGCCGCGATGGCCATCGCCAGCGCTCCCCAGAAGGTGACCCGCCAGGCGCCGATCGGCACGCTGGCACCGCCAACCCGAGCCGCGATGGCGCCCAACAAGACCAGGGAGGCGAGAGAGGCACCCGACGCCCAGGGAATCAGGGGCTGCTCCGGGGCCAGCGCC
>JBGSOR010000167.1:0-1831 GCA_041738985.1 Chromatiaceae bacterium
CGTGGAGGCGCGCCCGCCCCTCCCGAAAGGCGCCGGCGATCAGGCCGCGGGCCTCTGTCCGCGCGGCACCCAGGAACTCCCGGCACTGAGTGTCGAGGTGAGACTCGATGAGCCGCAACAAGCCGGCCTCCCGCTCGACCAGGCTCATTCGACCATCCCCAGCTGGCGGCGTATGGCGGCTGCCAGGTCCGGGGGCCGGACTCGGCCCTGCACGTCAGGGATGATCAGGACCAGGGGTCGTTGTGCGAGTCGGGCCTGCCGCAGAAGGTCCGGGGGAAGGGCGGCGGCCAGCTCTGCCGCGATCAAGATCAGGGCGGCCTCGCCCGCCAGCCGCTGGAGCAGGGCCGGGACGTCCTCCGGGGCTGGGCTGTAACAGTCCGCCCCCGCCAGCCGGAACCCCAGCCCGGTCAGCTCGTCTCCGATCAAGGCGCAGAGGGCCATGGTGTCGCTCGCCTCGGGTTCCGTTCAACTCAACCGGTTCAAGATCAGCACGGAGATGATGACCCCGTAGATGGCGATCCCCTCGGCAAGACCCACCAGGATCAGTACCCGGCCGAACAGCTCCGGTTTCTCGGCCAACGCCCCCACCGCCGCGGTGCCCACGCTGGCCACCGCGACGGCGGCCCCCAGTGCCGAGAGCCCCGTGGCGAGCGCGGCGGCCAGATAGCCCCAGCGCAGCACACCCGGATCGATGGCCGCCAGGGTCCGGATCTGCTCCTCCTCCGCCAAGGCCGGGGACTGCCAGACCAGCAGGCTCCCGATCCCGGCCATGAGGGCCGCCCCGAGGACCGTCAGGGCGACGAGCAGTATTCGACGATTCATCTTGCGGCTCCTGTCAGTGGTTTGTGTTCACTTCGCTCAGCGCCTGGGTCTAGGCGGCCGGCTCTACCGCGTCCGGCGGCGCCGGAACGGGCTTGAAGACCCGCCCGGTCCCGCGCAGGAAGCGGTTGAAGAGCTCGAAGAGGACCAGGCGGGTCGTCTGGATCGCGACCACGAGCCCCTCCAGGGCAATTATCAAGAAATTGCCCAGGACCAGGATCAGGACGGCGGCCCACCAGGGGGCGGCATCCGCCATGGTCACGACTGCCGCGGATAGGGCGGCATGGGCCAGGGCGAAGGCCCCGACTCGGGCGAAGGAGAGGGTGTTGACCAGGATCTGCATCCCGGACTCCAGCAGCTGCCCCATGGCCTTCAAGGCGCCCAGCAGCCGGCGTTGCGCCAGGAAGGACCCGAGCAGGTACCAAATGGCCCCCAGCGCGGCCAGCCAGCCGGCGCCGGCGACGAACGGTAAGGCGACGAGCCCCAGGTATAGAACGAGGAAGCCCAGGTCTGCGCGCAGCCAGCGCCCGAGCTCCCCCCGCCACAGGGCGCCGAGCCCCGCCAGCAAGTGGCCCAGGGACAACAGCCCAACGGCGAAGACCAGCGGCACCGCGAGCACAGTCACCGGGGCCTCCAGCGGATGGATCCAGAGTGCCGGTATCAGGTCCTCCCGGGCGAACAGGCTGCCGAACAGCAGCCCGAAGGACATGGCCGAGGCCCCGCCCAGGACCAGCAGTCGCCCCTGCTCGTGACCGCGTCGCTGGAGCCACCAGCCGGCCCCGGCCAGCACCGCCCCCTGCCCCAGATCCCCGAACATGTAGCCGAAGAGCAGGGGCACCACCACCGCGAGCAATGGGCTGGGGTCCGCCTCGTCCGCCCCGGGGATGCCGAAGGCCCGCACGAAGGGCTCGAAGGGGCGGATCCAGGGCGGGTTATCCAAGACCTGGGGCGGGCGCTTGCCCGCGGGCGGGGGGACGAGGCGCAGCAGTGCGTGGGCCTGGGCGCGGTCCAG
>JBGSOR010000177.1:0-2705 GCA_041738985.1 Chromatiaceae bacterium
CCCCGCGCATCGCCAATCGGCTCCTGCGCCGGGTGCGGGACTTCGCCCAGGTGCGGGCCGATGGGCGGGTGACCGACGCGGTGGCTGACCAGGCCCTGCGGATGCTCAAGGTGGACGCACTGGGCCTGGACCATATGGATCGCCGCCTGATCGCTGCGGTGATCGAGCGCTTCGACGGCGGCCCGGTGGGGGTGGAGAGCCTGGCCGCCGCCATCGGAGAGGAGCGCGGGACCATCGAGGACGTGTTGGAGCCCTATCTCATCCAACAGGGCTACCTCATGCGAACGCCGCGCGGGCGCATGGCGACCCAGGCGGCCTATCTGCATCTGGGGCTGCGCCCGCCGGCTCGCCCCAGCGGTACCATCGGGGATCTATTCGGCAATGGCGGCAATTGAGCGACTCCCGTAGACTTCACGATCAACGGGCCCGATCCCGGGCCGATTTCCGATCTCTCGAGGCGCAACAGAAAATGCCGAAGTCCGGCGTAGCCTTTCCCTATTCCGATGCCCATGGCCAGTGCGAGGCGTGGCGACTGGGTTGGATGATCTCCGAAATGTGGATGACCTCCGCCTACAATGTCATGAGCCGGACCTCCTGGCTCAGCGGCGCCATGCCGGGGTCTAGTCCCACCGGCAGGGCCGCTATGAGCGAATGGCAGCGCATGTGGAGCGAGAAGCTCATGGCGAGCATGGAGGTGGGCCTGGAGCTGCAGCGGGCGAGTTATAAGATGATGCTCGGCAGCTTCAACCCCTGGCAGGTCGGCAGCCGGACGATCGCCCCCTTGCACCGGCGCAGCGTCTCCAACTCCCGTCGGCTGGGCCTGCGCCAAGCTGGCTTCTGATCCCAAAACGCCTCACAATACCGCCCCTTGCCGGATGCCCTCCAACCGGGGTACCCGGTGCCTTGAAGTCCCTGCCAGCGTCGCACCCGGGTGCCGAGGAGCCGTAGCCGACTCCCGAGCCCTTCGGCTCGCACTGCCGTGCCGGGGATTCCGGCGTCCCGTCGTCTCCGGCCCGGACCCCGCGGTCTCGTACCGAGTCTAGCGCCCCATTGATCGGGGCCGCGCCCCATAGAGATTGAGATGAGCCCCGACCTGTCGATCCTGAACCTGGTGCTGCATGCGAGCCTCGTGGTGCAGCTTGTGCTACTTATCCTGGTAGTTGCCTCCGTGATGTCCTGGACCCTGATCCTGGACCGGGGTCGGGTGCTTGGCCAGGCGCGCAAGACGGCAAACGCCTTCGAGGAGCGGTTCTGGTCCGGCGGGGATCTGAGCGCGCTCTACAAAGACCTGAGTGCGGACGAGCAGGGCAACATCGGGCTTGCGGCCATCTTCCGGGCCGGCTTCAAAGAGTACGTGCGCCTGCGCAAGCTCGAGGGCAGCGAGCTGATGGACGTGCTCCAGGGGGCGGAGCGCTCCATGCGCGTCGCCTTGAGCCGGGAAATGGATCGGCTGGATGCCCATCTCTCCTTTCTCGCCACCGTGGGTTCCACCAGCCCCTACGTGGGCCTGTTCGGCACCGTCTGGGGCATCATGCATGCCTTCCACGCTTTGGGTAACGTCGATCAGGCGACCCTGGCCCTGGTGGCCCCCGGTATCTCCGAGGCCCTGGTGGCCACGGCCATCGGCCTGCTGGCCGCAATCCCCGCGGTGGTCGCCTACAACCGCTATTCGAACCAGGTGGAGCGGCTCAACAACCGCTACGAGGAGTTCATGGAAGAGTTCTCCACCCTGCTCCAGCGCCAGGGCCGCGGCTGAGGGCGCCGGGACAGTCTCATGATCAAGCGCGCCCGCCGCCACGCCCGCCGCCGGCCCATGTCCGACATCAACGTCGTCCCCTATATCGTCGTGATGCTGGTGCTGCTTGTCATCTTCATGGTCACGGCCCCCCTCATCACCCAGGGCGTCTCGGTCAACCTGCCTCAGGCTCGGACCGGGGCCATCCCGAGCCCGACCGTGGAGTCGGTGATCATCACAGTGGACCAGTTCGGGAAATACTACATAGACGCGGGCAAGGATAAGCAGCTGCCGGTCGAGATCAAGGCGATGGTCGAGCGCATCCGCGTCATCCTGGACTATAAGCCCGATACCCCCATCCTGGTGCGCGCGGACGGCGAGGTCCCCTATTCCAGCGTCATCCTGGCCATGGCTGCCGCCCAGCGGGGCGGGGCGCAGAAC
This sequence comes from Chromatiaceae bacterium, assembly GCA_041738985.1. Classification (GTDB taxonomy): domain Bacteria; phylum Pseudomonadota; class Gammaproteobacteria; order Chromatiales; family Chromatiaceae; genus Thiodictyon. The sequence continues at coordinate 2,177 of JBGSOR010000177.1, forward strand.
GTCGGACTCATGACGGTGCCGCCGCCGCGCCGGGAGCCCTGACCCGGCGATGTGGCAGATCCTGCGCCGCAACCCGCGCGCCTTCTACGGGTCCCTGGGGCTGCACCTGATCTTCGGGCTGCTCCTCTTCGTCAGCGTCCGGTTCCTGAACGAGCCCACGGAGGGCGGCAGCAAGCCCAGAGTGGTTCAGGCGACTATCGTGGGCGACAGGGCGCTGCAGGAGATGGTCTCCAAGGCCCTGGGCGAGCAGACCCGCCGGGCGGCAGACCGCAAGCCCAGCGCAAAGGAGCTGGAAGCGGAGCGACGCCGGGCGGCCAAGCTCGAAAAGGAGGCGGAGGCGAAACGCCAGTCCGAGCTCAAGGCCCAGCGTAAGGCCCAAGCCGAGGCCGAGCGGGCGGCGGCCGAGGAAGCCGCCAAGAAGGCGGAGCTGGAGGCACGGAAGCAGGCCGAGGCGGAGGCAGCGGAAGAGGCCCAGCGTCAAGCGCAGGCCGAGGCGCAAGCTCAGGCCGCTGCAGAGGCCAGGGTCCAA
>JBGSOR010000226.1:0-9097 GCA_041738985.1 Chromatiaceae bacterium
TCCCGGAGATCGGGCACCTGATTCCCGAGCCGGGGTATGTGGCCGCGGTCGCCCGGGCGGCCCTCCCGCCCGCCGCGGAGTGGGCGACCCTGGAGCTGGCCGTTTAGTGTCCGGCACTCGGGCCTTGGTTTCGATGCAGTACCGGCTTGCCGGCCCTGCTTGCACGTCGCCAAGCCAGCGGGCTCGGCGTCAGGCGAGCAGGGTTCTGCGTCCATCGCCAGATGGCCGCTCCGGACCTGTCGTCATTCAGGGGGTCGCCCCGAAAAGCGTGCCGACACCTGCGGTCAAGCCCATGGCCAGTGCGCCCCAAAACGCGACTCGCAACGAGCCCACCGTCACGGAGGCCCCGCCTGCATGCGCCGCGACCCCGCCCAGAAAGGCGAGGAAGACAAGCGAGGTCAGGGACACCAGGGGGATCAGGAGCGGCGCCGGGGCCAAGAGCAAGACCAGCAGCGGCATGGCGGCCCCAACCGCAAAGCTGGCGGCCGACGCCAGGGCGGCTTGGATCGGCCGTGCACTCAGGGTCTGGGAGATCCCGAGCTCGTCGCGGATATGCGCACCGAGTCCGTCGTGGGCCATGAGCCGATCGGCCACCTGCTCCGCAAGGGTAGGATCGAGGCCGCGCCTGATGTAGATCTCCTTGAGCTCGTTACGCTCGCCCCACGGATTGGTCTCCAGCTCCCTGCGCTCCAGCTCGATATCGGCCTGCTCGGTATCGGCCTGGGAGTGGACCGACACATACTCGCCCGCGGCCATAGACATCGCCCCCGCCACCAGACCGGCGACCCCCGCGACCAGGATGCTGCCGTGGGACGCATCCGCGGCGGCCACACCCAGCACCAGGCTTGCGGTTGACACGATGCCGTCGTTCGCCCCCAAAACCGCGGCGCGCAGCCAGCCGATCCGGTCGGTTCGATGCCGTTCCAAGTGACGCGGACGCATGGCGAAGCTCCCGAGGCGTGCGCCTAGCCCGGCCGTTGGGCGACGAGCTGGGCCAGATCGCGCAGACCCCGGCTGGTGTCGCCGATCCGGCCCTCGTCCCGGTAGACGCGCACAACGAGCCCGCGGAACAGCTCCAGGAGCTCGTTGGAGGCCAGACGATAGGCGGGGTTGGATGGACCGCGGGCGCTGACGGACTCGCGGTTGAAGGTCTGGTAATAGAGCAGTCCCCCGGGGCGCAGGGCGGCGGCGATGGCCGGGGCCAGGCCGCGATCCAGGAAGTGGGTGACCACGATCAGATCGAAGCGGCTCGGTCCCGGCGGCCGGGCGGTCAGGTCCCGGACTTCCGTCTCCAGGGTGAGCCCGCGGTCGGCGGCCAAGGCTGACAGCCGCTCGATAGCGACCGGCGACAGATCCCAGGCAGATACCCGAAAACCGCGCTCGGCAAGCCACAGGGCGTTGCCGCCGAGTCCGCAGGCCAGGTCCAGGGCCTGCCCGCCGGAAGGGAGCAGGTGTGGCCAGTCGAGCAGCACCTGGGCGGGCCGCGGGACGGTCTGCGCTGCCCGGTGTCGCTCGTCCCAGAGCCCGGCACACTCCGATCCGTCCGCCGACGCGACGTTGGCTTGGCTCATGTGGCTTTTGTTCTTCCTCGGCCTCAAGCCTCCAAGGCCCGCGAGGCGACTTCGAAGGCGTCTTTGGACAGGGGCTCCGCCGCCAGGATGCGCTCCAGCTCCGCGCGCATGAGTCCCTGGCGGGCGGGGTCGAAGCGGCGCCAGCGGATCAAGGACCGCAGCAGCCGGGAGGCGATCTGCGGATTCAAGGGGTCCAGCTCCAGCACCTGGTCAGCCAGGAAGCGGTAGCCGCTGCCGTCGGCGGCATGAAAGCGCACCGGGTTGCCGGTGCAGAAGGCGCCCACCAGGCTGCGCACCCGATTGGGGTTTCGCAGCGAAAAGTCCGGGTGGGACATGAGCCCCATGACCCGATAGAGGGCGTCCTGCCGGACGCTGGTGGCCTGGAGGCTGAACCACTTGTCGACCACCAGGGGCTCGTGGGACCAGCGGGTGTGGAAGGCCGCGAGTGCGGCGTCGGCCTCGTCGCCGCCGGCATCGACCACCAGGCGCAGGGCGGCCATGGTGTCGGTCATGTTGTGGGCGGCATCGAGCTGCTCCCAGCAGAGTCCCCGGGCGGTCTCGTCTCCCTGGGCCATCAGATAGCTCAGCGCCAGGTTCTTGAGTGCCCGCCGACCCACCCCTTCCGGGCTGAATGCGTAGGGTTGGGTCTCGCCGTGCGCCGCGTAGACGCCCAGCAGCTCCGAGCGAAGGGCCCTGCCGATCTGTCTGCGCAGCCCCTCGCGGGCGCCGTGAATGCCGTCCACGTCAACCACGGCCATCTGGTCCGCCAGATAGGATTCCCCGGGAAGGGTCAGGACCTCCGCCCGCAGGGCCGGGTCCGTGCCTTGGTCCAGGAGGGCACTGCGGAAGGCATCGAAGAAACGCTCGGGGACCATACGGTCTGGCTCCACCACCAGCCCCAGGAGCAGTCGCTCCATCAGGGTCTGGGCGGCGTCCCAGCGGGCGAACCCGTCCGAGTCCCTCGCCATGAGGAGCTGCAGCTCCTCGTCCCTGTAATCGAACCGGAGCCTCACCGGGGCCGAGAACTCCCGCAGCAGGGACGGCACCGGCCGCACAGGGACATCCAGAAAGCGGAAGCGCTCCTCCTGTGCCCGCAGCTCCAGGAGCCGGGTCCCCGCCGTTGCGGGTGCGTCCTCGCCGGAGAGGCGCAGGGGCAGGTCTCGGCCTTCGGCGTCCAGGAGTCCGACTGCGAGCGGCAGGTGCAGGGGCTCCTTGTGGGGTTGGCCCGGGGTGGGTGGTGTGTACTGGCGGACCTGCAAGGTATAGGTCCGGGAGGCCGGGTCATAGTCGCCGGAGACTCTAAGCTCCGGCGTCCCGGCCTGGGCATACCAGCGGCGGAATTGGGTGAGGTCCCGGCCGCTCGCATCCTCCATGCAGGTGACGAAGTCGTCGGTGGTCACCGCCTGGCCGTCGTGGCGCTGGAAATAGAGGTCCGTGGCCCGCCGGAACAGCGCGGGCCCGAGCAGGGCGGCCTGCATCCGCACCAGCTCCGACCCCTTGTCGTAGACGGTGGCCGTGTAGAAGTTGTTGATCTCGATATAGGAGGCGGGCCGCACGGGGTGGGCCATGGGGCCAGAGTCTTCCGGGAGCTGCTGGGCGCGCAGGGTGCGCACGTCGCCGATGCGGTTGACCGCCCGTGATCCCATGTCCGCGGAGAACTCCTGGTCCCGAAAGACGGTGAATCCTTCCTTGAGGCTCAACTGGAACCAGTCCCGGCAGGTGATCCGGTTGCCGGTCCAGTTGTGGAAATACTCGTGGGCGATGACCCCCTCGATCCCGGCGAAGTCCTGGTCGGTGGCGGTGTCCGGGCGGGCCAGCACGAACTTGTCGTTAAAGACGTTGAGCCCCTTGTTCTCCATGGCCCCCATGTTGAAATGGCTCACGGCCACGATCATGAAGGTATCGAGGTCGTACTCGCGCCCGTAGCGCTCCTCGTCCCAGCGCATCGCCTTCTTGAGAGAGGCCATGGCGTGGTCGCACTTGTCCAGGTTTTGGGGCTCCACATAGATGGCCAGCTCCACGGCACGTCCGGAGGCGGTGACGAAGCGGTCTTTGACCGCGCTGAGCTCACCGGCGATCAGGGCGAAGAGGTAGCTGGGCTTGGGGAAGGGGTCCTCCCAGCGGACCAGGTGCCGATCCTGGTCCAGCTCGCGCTCCTCCACCCGGTTGCCGTTGGAGAGCAGCACCGGGAAGCGCCTGCGGTCCGCCACCAGGGTGACGCCGTACCGGGCCATCACGTCCGGCCGGTCCAGGAAGAAGGTGATGCGCCGGAAGCCCTCCGCCTCGCATTGGGTGCACAAGAGCTCGCCGGACTGGTAGAGTCCCTCGAGCGCGGTGTTGAGGGCCGGGTGGATGACCACCCGTGTGGTCAGCCGGAAGCGGTCCGGGACCCGGAGGATGGTCAGGGATTCGGCGTCCTCCCGATACTCTGCGAGGGTCAGCCGGTTGCCGTCGATGGCGATCTGCTCCAGGACGAGCTGCTCCCCGTGCAAGGTCAGGCTGCCATCCCCCCGGGTGGCGGCGGGATTGCGCCTGATCTCCAGCTCTGCCCCCACCCGGGTCAGCTCAGGGTCTAGATCGAAGCGCAGGTCCACGCGGTCGATCAGGAACTCCGGCGGGCGGTAGTCTTCCAGGCGGGTTGGGCGCGGTGCGTCTCGATACATGAAGCTCTCCGGCTGCTCTCGTCCGCGGACGGCGAGATGGGCGGGGTGGGGCGATGGACAGACCGACGGATTGTCGCCTGTTTTTTCGGCCGCCGACGCCCCTTTTCAAGGTGCCCCGACGCTTCGGAACACTGGCCACCGCCAGTCAGGGGTCGTGCAACCTGCAATCGACGACGAGCGAGCACATGGTCCAAGTCCTGATGTACATGACCGCGCATTGTCCCTATTGCATCCGTGCCCGCCAGCTCTTGCGCGCCAAGGGCGTGGTGCCGGAGGAGATCCCGGTGGATCGGGACCGCGAGCAGCCCGCAGCCGCCGCCATACGGTACCCCAGATCTTCATCGGGGACCTCCATGTGGGCGGCTACGACGACCTGGCCCGGCTCGACTCCAGCGGCGAGCTCGACTCCCTGCTCGGGCTATGACCCCGATGGACAGTCCGGAGGAGAAGGGCGCCGACGCCGTCCGCCTGGACAAGTGGCTATGGGCGGCCCGGTTCTTTAAGACCCGTCAGCTCGCGGTGGAGGCGATCGAGGGCGGGAAGGTCCAGGTTAACGGCCAGCGCGCCAAACCCGGCCGTGTGGTCCAGCCCGGGTCGAGTCTGCGCATCCATAAGGGCTCCCTGGAGTGGGAGATCGAGGTCCTGGGCCTGAGCCGCCAGCGCCGCCCTGCCGCGGAGGCCGCCCTGCTCTATGCGGAGTCCGAAGAGAGCCGCGCCCGGCGCGAGGCGCTCCTGCGCCAGCGTCGGGATCTCGGCCTGGCCGCGGACACCCCCGGCGAGCGTCCGACGAAGCGCGACCGGCGTCAGATCCAGCGTTTTACGGGCAGCTCCGAATAGCAGAGGTCCTTGCACCCGTGCTCAGCGACGTACTCGGCACCATCGACCAGGGGCTCGACGAGCGTTATTGTCCTTACGAGCAGTGCATCCTCACCAACAATGCCGCCTGCTCCGAGGCCCGCAAGCGCTGCATCGCCGAGCGGGAGGAGGTGCGTTGCGGCTCTGACGAGGCCCAGTCCGCCTGTATTCAGCTCCTTGAGATTCTGCGCCGCCAGGCGCGTTTTGCGTTGCACGCCACCGACGAGCGCGCGGCCCTGCCCCATGCCAAGGCCATGCGCATCCAGGTGGGCGGGCTAAGAGGTATCCAGGCCGCGCTGGCCCCGGACGAGCCCGTCCCCAGCCGCATCGCGGATATCCGACTTACCGTTCGGGCCGCACTCGAGCAATTCGGCGATCTGAGCCGGCTGCCCTTTCAGGACATCGTCAAGGCGATTGCCGCCTACCAGTCGCGGCGGAGACTCAGGGGACGGGAGTAAGCGGGTCTAAAGCGGCGCGATTCGGCTAGACTGGTGCGTCAGATCGCCTTTCCCAGCGCCGCGCGCACTGGTCCAAAACTGCGTCGGTGCTCCGGACAGGGGCCCAAGCTGCTTAGGGCCTGCCGGTGCGCCGCGGTCGGATAGCCCTTATGGCCGGCAAAACCATAGCCAGGGTATAGCAAATCCAGCTCGCACATCCGCCGATCTCGGGCCACCTTAGCCAAAATGGACGCCGCCCCGATCACCGAGATCAGCCCATCCCCGCCAACGATCGCCTGGGCCCCGCAGCCGAAGTCCGTCAGGCGATTGCCGTCTAACAGCACCCGTACCGGCCGCGGCTCCAGCGCAGCGACCGCCCGCTGCATGGCGAGCAGGCTCGCCTGTAAGATATTGAGCCGGTCGATCTCTTCCGCGGATGCGAAGGTCACAGCCCAGGCGAGCGCCCGATCCTGAATCTCGAGCTCCAGTGCCTCCCGGCGCGCGGGCGAGAGCTTCTTGGAGTCCCCGAGCCCGGCGATGGTCCGCCCCGGGTCCAGGATCACGGCCGCGGCATAGACCGGCCCGGCCAAGGGGCCGCGGCCGGCCTCGTCGACGCCGGCGATCAGGGGGGGTTCATGCATCGTCGAATCCAGGGCCATGCGCCGCCGCGGGAAAAAGGGAGGAGTCGCCAGCCAGCCACGCGCTGGAGGCTGTGCTCGCACCGCGTGCGACAGGTATTCCCTAGGCCCAAAATCCCCATTGGCCAGCGGCCAGGACGGCCACTGCGATCAGGGCGTTGCTGGTCATGTGTGCGAGGATTGCATCGCCCACAAGGCCCCGGCGGTAGAGTGCCAAAGCGAAGGCGGCACCGGCAATGGCCCCGGCTAGCAGGTGCTGATGCAGCAGTCCGAAGAGTAAGGACGATGTAACGAACGAGAACCAGGTGAAATGCCCCGGCCGCACCTGCTCGAAGTCCTTCGCGACCAGCTTGCGTATCAGGTACCCACGGAATGCGAGCTCCTCCGCGAGCGGAACCGTCACCACGGAGCCGAGCACCCGAAAGAGGATCCAGCCCGTCGCGAGCCAAGCGGGCCACGCTGCCAACCGATCGACGGTCGACGGGCCTTCCCCGGAGCTGGTGGGCACGAACAGGACCCAGACTGCGAAGACCAGGGTCCCGATAGCGAAAGGCTCCCAGCTCCAAGACCCGAACAAAGTGTGGTAGGCCGCTCGGTAATGCCAGAGCACGGCCCCGGTGATGACCACCCCGATGGGATACAGGGTGCTGAAGCCGGCCGACGTGGCTGCCACGATCATGGAGGTTGCCATGAGCGCGATCAGGGGAAGGAGCAGGGGAAGCTCGGGTCTGCGCGATTGGGGTGAATCCGTCCCTGTCTCGGCTGGGGCGGACGACAGCCAACGGTGAGAGATCGCGATTAAGCCGAGTGTGACCAACGTAAAGCCGATCCATCCCGCCTGGGAGTGTAGACCCTGCGCGGCCACCTCCGGCGAGGTGAAGGTGCCTACGAGGATCAAGACGGTTACGCGCAGTACATTGGCCAACCAGATGGTGACGATACCGATAGGGAAGAGGGCCAGCGCCCGGGGGAAGGCGAGGTCCTTGCGAAAAATCCAGAGGTAGGCTGCGACGAAGACCGTGACTAACGCGATGCCTTCGTACCCCGAGCACACCGGATAGATCTCGATGACGAAGGACTCGGTGCCCACCCGACCGTACTCGAGGCCATCGGCCGGGTCGTACCACGCCCCCGGGTGTATCAGAGACAGGATGAGCCCGCTGAGACGCAACGTGCCCGCCGCGAGCGGCTCCCATAGGTTCTGTAGGACCAGCCCTCCCGCCCAGGCGGCGGCGCTTACCGCAAGCGCCAGAACAAGGTTGAGCCACTGCAGCCGCAGAACGCGCAGCCAAGCGGCCGCGGGCGCGAGGACAAGGAGCCAGAAGGCGAAGGTTAAGGTTCCAGCGGCGATCCAGGCGACTGCCCAGGCGACGGAAAGGGCTGGGACGCCGGTAAAGGTCCCGAAGCCGATCGATGTGAGCAGGGCGAAGGATAGGAGCGCAACGCCGTGAGCGGCAACCCACGGCCACCACAAGTAGCCGACCTGATCCCGCAGGACGCCGAGGGTTCGGCGGATGTCGTGGCTTGCTAGCAGCAAAAAAGCGGCGCCCACCAGGATCGCCGCCCTACGGTGGTAGGCGTCATTGAACAGGGCTACCAGCCACTGCAACTGGGGGACTGAGGAGGCGTCCGGTGCCTCAAAGGTTGCTGTGAGCCACAGCGCTTCCGCGACCAGTGCTAGAGTCGCTGCTGCGGCACGTATCCCGACCGACGATACGTCGCAGCCGACCGCGCGTCCCTCCATGGCTCAGGGTTCCAAGGGCAACCGGCGGTTAGGCCGGGTCATCCGGCCCTCGCCGAGAGACTCCGTTCAGCCCTGAGCTTCACGGTTGCGGCGCTTCCGCTCGCCAACCAGAAGCAACACGCCGCTCAGCAGCGCAATCGCCTGGACCCCGGCCGCCGCATCGATCTCGGGGGCCCGGACGACTGCAGGCGGGTTAGGGTTTGCCTTAGCTTTCCTAGCTTCCACCTCCTTCCAATCGAGCAACGCCATCGCGGACGCACCGCCAACCGCGCAGCTCATGGCTAGGGCGGATGCAAGTACGATGTATTTCTTCACGCTCATGGTCTCCTAAGCTCTCTTGCTACATGCAACGCTCGCCGACGTTCGGCGCCGATCTAAGGTTCGTGCCACTACCGCATTGAACTTGCAGCGATTATGGTACCTGCTTCAAGATTTTTTTAAAGCTACGCGATGAGCGGGCATTTCTAGTGACGAGCGGGACAATCTCGGCAATGGGGTGTCCCGGGGTCAGCGTGGTTCGATCCCGGGAATCCCGGAGCCATTGATTCGGGATTGACATCGATCATGCCTAGGACCGCAGGCAGGGCACTTCTGTTCTATTCTGGTCGGCCGTTGCCTCCGCCTTGAGCATCCGGGAGTCCACAGCAAGGGTCGAGACCAAGGCCGCGCTTTCCGTCGCGCTGGTCCGGCCGGTTCTCGCGCGTGGCAGCTCTTTCCATGCGACAAGGGACCGCCCGCCGCTACTTCGGTTCCGTCAGTGGTCGTTGTACAGGCGACCTTGCGCTGGGCTCCGCGTCCTTGGAAAGCCTCGCCGCGTTGCCGGAACGGCTCTGGTGTCGTTCTCCTTCACTCGAAACCGGACATCCGGCGATGGGCTTCGGCGCTGCGTCACGGGACCCCTGGCAGGTGGGCGACCAGCGCATCGTAATCCGGCTCGAATCCCGCGGCCAGCAGCGCTCCGCGCAGGGGCGAGTCCAGCGCCGGGGTGCCGTCGATCTGCTGAATGAGCAGGCGCTTGCGGCCCCGGCCGGGAAGGACCGGGAGTGCGGCGAGTGCGAGTGCGAGCTCGTTGCCCTCGGGGTCGATAGACCCGGGGAAGCTTGTGAGTGCCCGTCCGCCCGTGCGGATATAGAGCACCGGACGGCCGGCGACCAGGATGACCCAGGCGCCGCTGCTGCGCTTGGGGGCG
>JBGSOR010000252.1:0-1556 GCA_041738985.1 Chromatiaceae bacterium
GGGCGGAGCGGATGGGGCTCGGGCGTGCGCTCACCGAGGAGCTGATCGTCGAGGCGCGCGCCAAGGGCCACCCCCCGGACCGTCTCTGGCCGGGCGTCCGCGACGCACTTGGCGGGCGTATTGCCACCATCGGAGAGGACCTGGTCAACAAGGGCGGCGTTTTCGCCCTGATCGGCCCCACCGGGGTCGGCAAGACCACAACGGTGGCCAAGCTTGCGGCACGCTTCGCCCTGCGCTACGGGCGCCGGCACGTGGCACTGATCACGACGGACACCTTCCGCATCGGGGCCCGGGAGCAGCTTCTGACCTTCGGCGAGATCCTGGGCATTCCGGTGGACTTTGCGTCCAACCCGATCGAGCTGGCAGAGCTGCTCCAGCAGCACGCGCACAAACGGCTGGTGCTGATCGACAACGCGGGACTCAGCCAGCGCGATCTGCGGCTGGCTGCCCAGCTCAGCGATCTCGAATGCATTCCGCTCGTCAAGTCCTATCTGGTGGTGTCCTGCGGGACCTCTTCGGCCGGACTCGACGAGGTGTTCCGGGCCTTCGGTCGCGCCCGACTGTTGGGTTGCATCGTCACCAAGCTCGACGAGGCCGTGACCCTGGGGCCGGTGCTGGGCGCCTTGGTGCGCCATCGGATACCTCTGGTCTACGTCTGCGACGGGCAGCGGGTGCCGGAAGACATTCACCCCGCCGCGACGGTGGATTTGGTGGAGCGGGCCGAGGCGCTGGCCAGCGAGACGGGCTCCGAGCCGGCGCAAACAGAAACCTTCCCGGAGTACAGGGCAGCTAATGGTCTTGTCTGAACGAATGACGGAGCAACGAACGTCGGTGCGGCATACGCACGATCCACGGCCCGCACAGGTCGTCGCGGTGACGGGGGGCAAGGGGGGGGTCGGCAAGACCAACGTCTGCGCCAACCTGGGCGTGTCGCTCGCCCGGCGCGGACACGAGACGATGCTGTTCGACGCCGATCTGGGTCTCGCCAACCTAGAGGTGCTGCTGGGGCTGCACTCGTCCCACAACCTGTCGCACGTCATCGATGGCTTGGTTTCCCTGGAGCAGATCGTAGTCGAGGGTCCTGCGGGGCTCAAGATCGTACCCGGTGCCTCGGGCGTGTCGCGCATGGCGTCGCTCAGCCGCGCCGAGCAGGCCGGCCTGGTGCAGGCATTCAGCGAGCTCACCATGCCCATCGACTACCTGCTGGTAGACACGGCCGCGGGCATCACCCAGGACGTCGTCCGCTTCACGCGTGCCGCCCAAGAGGTCGTCGTGGTGGTGTGCGACGAGCCCGCATCCCTGACGGACGCCTATGCCCTGATCAAGGTCATGAGCCGGGAGCACGGGGTTATGCGCTTCCGCTTCGTCGCCAACATGGTCGCTGGCGCCCAGGAGGGCCGACGGCTGTACGAGAAGCTGGTCGGTGTGACCGACCGGTTCCTGGACGTGGCCCTCTCCTATCTAGGCGCCATTCCGCTGGACGAGCAGCTGCGCAAGGCGGTGCAGCGCCGGCGGGCAGTGACCGACCTCTACCCGCGCAGCCGCTCTGCCGCGGC
>JBGSOR010000297.1:0-6819 GCA_041738985.1 Chromatiaceae bacterium
GCCGCGCTGGGCCTGCTCGCGGCGTCGCGCCAGCGCCAGCGCCTTGCCGCTCGGCGCAGCTGTGGGACCGGACATGTTCTGATCTCCCTCGTGCAGTGGTGCGGACCGGCCGAACCGGGGACGGTCGGCAGCGGATCGGGCGCGGTGGACCTAGTTCAAGCGTTCGGAAAACATCGACCCATGTTCGGCATTGGCGCAGGTCACTTCGCGTAGTGCGTGTCGACAACGACAACGACAACGACAACGACTGGACATGGTCTCGAAGTGTCCGCCGTGCTGCACTAGCGCCCGCGGTGGACGACGAACTGCAGCCCCTGACTCTGGGAGAAATTGTCGTAGCCGATCAGCCGCACATGGTTGGCGGGATGGGCACGGTGGCAGGCCTCGATTTCACCGAGCACCCGGTCCACCGATTGCTCGCCGAACATGGGCAGCTTCCACATGTACCAGTAATACTTACTGGCTCGTTGGGGCTCCGCATGCTCGATCGCCGGGTTCCAGCCCTGACCGATGATGTAGGCGATCTGCTCTCGGGTCTGCTCCGCATTGAATTCCGGCAGATAGGAGAAGGTGCCGTATTTGGGTGTCGAGTCGTAGTCCTGCATGTCGGCCATGATCGTTACCTAAATGATTGCAGAAATGGGATTACCGAAATGGTTTCTTCATTCGTTGCGGATGAATGGGATCAGCGGTTCTGCACGTCGAGCTTGTCAACCGTGTCGAACTCGAATTTGATCTCCTTCCAGGTCTCCATCGCGATCTTGAGCTCCGGACTGCTCTGGGCCGCCTTGGTGAGGATCGCCTTGCCTTCCTTCTCCACCGCCACGCCGCGGTTGCGGGCCTCGACGCAGGCCTCCAGGGCCACCCGGTTGGCCGCGGCGCCGGCCGCGTTGCCCCAGGGATGACCCAGGGTGCCGCCGCCGAACTGAAGCACGGAGTCGTCGCCGAAGATGGACACCAGGGCCGGCATGTGCCAGACATGGATCCCGCCGGAGGCGACGGCGAAGACCCCCGGCATGGAGCCCCAATCCTGATCGAAGAAGATGCCGCGGGCGCGGTTCTCGGGCACGAAAGACTCGCGCAGCAGGTCGATCCAGCCGATGGTGGCCTCGCGGTCGCCCTCCAGCTTGCCGACCACGGTGCCGGTGTGCAGATGATCGCCGCCGGACAGCCGCAGCGCCTTGGCCAGGACGCGGAAATGGATGCCGTGGTGCGGGTTGCGGTCGACCACCGCATGCATGGCGCGGTGTATGTGCAGCAACATGCCGTTCTTGCGGCACCAGCGGGCGAGCCCGGTATTGGCGCAGAAGCCGCCGGTGAGGAAGTCGTGCATGATGATCGGGCTCTTGAGCTCCTTGGCGAATTCGGCCCGTTCGTACATCTCCTCGGGCGACGGGGCCGTCACATTGAGATAATGGCCCTTGCGCTCGCCGGTCTCGGCCTGGGCGGTCTCGATGGCTTCCTGCACGAATAGGAAGCGGTCGCGCCAGCGCATGAAGGGCTGGGAGTTGACGTTCTCGTCGTCCTTGGTGAAGTCCAGACCGCCGCGCAGGCACTCGTAGACGGCCCGGCCGTAGTTCTTGGCGGACAGGCCCAGCTTGGGCTTGATGGTGCAGCCCAGCAGGGGTCGCCCGTACTTATCCATCTTGTCGCGCTCGACCTGGATGCCGTGGGGCGGGCCGTTGCAGGTCTTGACATAGGCGAGCGGAAAGCGCACGTCTTCCAGCCGCAGGGCGCGCACGGCCTTGAAGCCGAAGACGTTGCCCACCAGCGAGGTGAAGACGTTGACGACCGAGCCCTCTTCGAACAGGTCGATGGGGTAGGCGATGAAGGCATAGAAGCAGGTGTCGTCGCCCGGCACGTCCTCGATGGCGTAGGCGCGACCCTTGTAGTAGTCCATGTCGGTCAGGAGATCGGTCCAGACCGTGGTCCAGGTGCCCGTGGAGGACTCGGCGGCCACTGCCGCGGCGGCCTCTTCCCGATCCACCCCCGGTTGCGGGGTGATCTTGAAGCAGGCGAGGATGTCGGAATCCAGGGGTAGATATTCCGGCGCCCAATAGGTATGCCGGTACTCCTTTACGCCGGCCTCGTATTTCTTCAAAGCCATCGCGGTCTCCTAAGTTTGGTCACTGGCGGATTCCCGCCGTGGAGGTGCGGGATAGCCTCAGGTTAGGACCTGCGATGCTTAAGGTTAAGCAAATAGATTTTAAGATTACGTTTAGCCAAAACCTAAGGATCGACCCGGATGCCACTGCGCCACGCCACCCTCCATCAGCTGCGGATCTTTCCGGTACTGGCCCGTCACCTGAACATGACCCGGGCAGCCGAGGAGCTGCACCTGACCCCCGCGGCCCTCTCCATCCAGGTCAAGCAGTTGGCGGAATCGGTCGGGTTGCCCCTGCACGAACAGATCGGCAAGCGGCTCTTTCTGACTGAGGCCGGGCGTCTGGTGGACGCGGCCAGCCGGGACATCCTGAGCCGTCTGGACCAGCTCGCGGCGGACCTGGCCGAGACCCAGGGGCTGGAGCGCGGCAGCCTGCGGCTATCCATGGTCAGCACGGCCAAATACCTGGTGCCGCGCCTGCTCGGGGAGTTTTGCCGCGCGCACCCCGGCATCGAGGTGGCACTCGAGGTGATCAATCGGGATGAGATCCTGGACCGGCTCGTGCGGAATCAGGACGATCTCTACATCATGGGGCGGGTACCCGAGGGGCTCAGCGTGGTCGTCCAGACCTTCATGGACAACCCGCTGGTCATGCTGGCCCCGGCCGGCCACCCGCTGGCCGGATTGCACGCGGTCGATCCGGCCCAGCTGGAGGGGGAGAACTTCATCATGCGCGAGCAGGGCTCCGGTACCCGGCTGGCCGCCGAGCACTTTTTCGCCTCCCACGGGCTGCACCCGCGGGTACGCATGACGCTCGGCAGCAATGAGGCAGTGAAGCAGTCGGTGGCGGGCGGCCTGGGGCTGGCGGTGCTCTCGGAACATACCCTGGCCCTGGACGCCGCATGCGGTGCCTTTACTGTATTGGACGTGGAAGGCTTCCCGTTGCTGCGCCATTGGTACGCGGTCTACCCGACGGGGAAACAGCTCTCGACGGTCACCCGGACTTTTTTAGAACACCTCGCGGCCGCCGGTGCCGCCCACGCCGCAAGGGCGCACAACCATGACGGATCTTGAGACCCTGGACGATGAAACCCCGCCGCAAACCCCTGAATGGTTGGCCGTGCGCGATCGCCTGATGCGTGCCGCCGCCACCTTTCGCCCGAAGTGAAGCAGGCCGCTTGCGAGGCAGTGAATGCTCTAGCGCTGGTGCTTCGTCGCGCGATCCTTGAGGGGCTGTCTCAATTCCTGGCTCCAGGAAACCGGCCTCTTACGAAGAGCTGCACGTTCCCGCGCAAGAACTCCAGGAAGGTGGCGGCCACCACCGAGAGCTGCTTGCCCTTGGGTCGTACCACGTACCAGGCGCGCACGATAGGAAAGCCCTCCACGTCCAGCTCGGCCAGCTCTTTCTGGCTGGGATCGAGGTTGAGTGTGCTGCGCGAGAGCATGGCCAGCCCCAGACCGCCCGCCACGGCCTGCTTGATGGCCTCGTTGCTGCCCAGCTCCATCTTGATGCGTAGCGGCGTACCGCGCTCCTGGAACACCCGTTCCATGGTCATGCGCGTGCCCGAGCCTCGCTCCCGCACCAGGAATTGCTCCTCGGCCAGATCGGCGAACGGGATCCGCTTGCGCCCCGCCAGCGGATGGTCGATCGGGGCCAGCACGATCAACGGGTTGTCCATGAACGACTCGCTTTCGGTATCCAAGCCCTCCGGGGGCACGCCCATGATGTAGATGTCGTCCTGGTTGCGGGTCAGGCGGTCGAGCAGCCGGTCGCGGTTCACCACCTCCAAGGCGATGTCGATGCCGGGGTACTGGGCGCAGAACGGGCCCAGGATACGGGGCATGAAGTACTTGGCGGTGGTGACCGCGGCAATCCGCAGACGCCCCTGCTTGAGGCCCTTGAGGTTGTCGATGGTCTGCTCGAAGCGGCCCCAGGTCTCCAGCCAGTCGGCGCAGGTGGCGTAGAGCTCCTGGCCGGCCTCGGTGAGGAAGACCTTCTTGCCCAGCTGCTCCAGCAGGGGCAGACCCACCTGCTCGTGCAGCAAACGGATCTGCTTGGAGACGGTGGGCTGTGTGACGTGCATCTCCTCGGCGGCGCGGGAGAAGTTGCGCAGCCGGGCAACGGCCTCGAAGGCCCGCAGCTGGCGCAGGGTGACATGCATCATGGCCGGCCCATCACCTGGAAAACGATAGCCTTAAGGTTATCGTTTCCATGATGACGATTCATTATTTTTTCCAGATCAGCCTCCCTAGACTCCTCTGCAACGGGCGGTACCGCTCCCGGCGGCCCCCAGTATGTTCCACAACAGAGGAGTCTCAAGATGAGCCTCTCCCCCATCCCGCCATGCCCGCGGTCGGCTGGGCCATGCGATAGCCGGCCGTCTTCTCCGCCTGTATGCGCCCAGCGGTCCGGGCCGGCACTCCATGCCGGCGGGGGGTGTCGCCATGTTGCCTGACGGCATCACCCCCGGTCTGGTCCTGACCGCACCGCTGCTGCTGCTGACGGTCGGCCTGGTGCCGGCCGCCTGGGTCAATGCCCGGCCGGGACTGGTGGCTCGCCTGAGCGGCGGCGCCGCCTGGCTGGCGCTCGTCAGCGCAGTGCTGGCAGCGGCGGCCTATCCGTTTGAAGGCGCCTATGCCTGGACCTTTTACCGTGTCGAGCTGCCCGGCGACCTGGGAGCCTTTTCGCTGGGCACCTATGTCAACACCGTGACGGTAATCATGCTGGTGCTGGTGGCCTTCGTCGGCGCCATCGTCACCCGCTACTCGCGCAACTATCTGGACGGCGATCCCAACCGGGGCCGCTTCCACAAGTGGCTCGCGCTGACCCTGGCGGCCATCCTGACCCTGATCGTCTCCGGGAATCTGCTGATGTTTGCCCTGGCCTGGGTCGCGACCAGCCTGTGCCTGCACCAGCTCCTGATGTTCTATCGGGAGCGCCCGGCCGCGGTGCTGGCCGCCCACAAGAAGTTCGTCGCGAGCCGCATCGGCGACCTGAGTCTGCTCATCGCCATCGTGCTGATCGGCTTCACCCTGCACACCCTGCAGTTCGACGAGATGTTCCGCATCCTGGCGTCCTGGGAGGGTCCGGTGCCGATCGCGCTCGAGATCGCGGCGCTGCTGATCGTGAACGCTGCGGGGCTGAAGTCCGCCCAGTTCCCCTTCCACGGCTGGCTGCTCCAGGTGATGGAGGCCCCGACACCGGTGTCCGCCCTGCTGCACGCGGGGATCGTCAACGCCGGCGCCTTCCTGGTGATCCGTATGAGCCCGGTCATGTCCCATTCCCAGCTCGCCATGGGGGCCCTGGCGGCGATGGGTCTGTTCACCCTGGCGCTGGCCTCCCTGGTCATGCTCACTCAGACCAGTATCAAAGTCTCGCTGGCCTGGTCCACCACGGCGCAGATGGGCTTCATGCTCCTGGAATGCGGCCTGGGTCTCTATAGCCTGGCCATGCTGCACCTGGTGGCCCACTCGCTCTACAAGGCCCATGCCTTTCTCGCCTCCGGCAGCGGTGTGGACGCCTTTCGGGCGCCGGCACTGCCCCATACATCCCAAGGCGTCGGGCCCTTCCGGCTGCTGCTGGCGCTAGCCTGCGGCGGACTCATCGCGCTGGCAGTGGGCGCCGCCTTCGGCGTCACCGCGGGGCACCAGCCGGCGCTCCTGGCGGCCGGCATGGTGGTGGCCATCGCCGTGACTCAGCTGCTGCTGCAGATGGCCGGCGTGATGCGCGGCGAGGCATTCCTGCGCCGCGGCCTGGGACTGAGCGCAGTGGTCTCGGTGGCCTATTTCGCCCTGCACGCCCTGTTCGAGGCGGCCCTGCAGGGGAGTGTCCTGCCGATGCAGGATGCGGCCGGGCCCTTCCAGATCTGGCTGGCCCAAGCCTTCGTCGGCGTGTTCCTGGTCCTGCTGGTCTTCCAGCAGGTGCTGAAATACGCCCCGGCGTTCCTGGGCGACGGCATCTACATGCACCTCTACAACGGGCTCTACATCGACGTGTACATCACCCGGCTGCTCGAGCGCGTATGGCCCAGCCCGCCACCCGAGTCCGTGACCCAGCCGGCCCCCTTCGCTCCAGTCACATCCCCCGGAGCCTGATCATGAACGCGAACGACGCCACTGCACCGATGGAATCCGCAGTCCCTGCTGCGACCACGCCTGCAAACGCCGACCAGCCGGCGGCGGTCACCCCATCGATCGACGCCGCCGAGCTGGATCGGCGCATCGATGCCGCCTGCGAGCGCATCGCCCCCCTGTGGCCGCTGAAGCACTTCGTCGCCGTGAACCCCTTCTTCGGCCTTCGGGATCTCAGCTTTCAGGACGCCTCCGACGCCCTGGCGCGGATCACCGGCAAGGGTCTCTACATGTCGCGGGACTATTACCGCGACCAGTTGGCAAGCGGGCGCATCGGCCGGGATGACCTCAAAGCCGCTATCGAGCGCTGCGGAAGCCGCCTGGATGCGGACACCGTGGAGCGCACGCTGTCCACGCCGGCGCCCCAGCCGAGGCTCGGGATGGCCCCGGTGAGCGAGGTGCTGGAGCGGGTGGAGGGCGGCCTCTGGTCGAGCTTCGTCGCCGAGCGCATCAGCCTGCACTGCGCCGCCCATTTCGACCTGGGCCAGGCGATCGTCGCCATGCCCTGGCGTCACCTCCCGCTGTACCCCTCCTGGCGCAAGGCCGCCGGCATCGACCGCAGCCCGGCGATGATGGGGCTTCGC
>JBGSOR010000329.1:0-6449 GCA_041738985.1 Chromatiaceae bacterium
GCCGCGCTCCCGAGGCAACGCGGGGGACCGCGGCCCTCAGCGTGGACCGCACAGCCTCCTGGCTTGTGGTCTGCGCCGACTCCGGGTCGCTCGGGGCCCGCCCAGGGGCGGCCTATTTCCGATTCCGCATGAAGTGCTCCAGGAGCGCGCGGGTGGAGCCGTCGTGCTCGCCGGTGACCTGACCCGACTCGATCTCGGCCAGGATGACGGAGGCGAGCTGCTTGCCCAGCTCCACGCCCCATTGGTCGAAGGAGTTGATCCCCCAAACAACCCCCTGTGTGAAGATGCGGTGCTCGTACATGGCGATGAGGGCGCCCAGGGTCTGGGGCGTCAGCCGCTCCATCAGGATGCTGTTGGTGGGACGGTTGCCGGGGAAGGTGCGGTGGGCGGCCAGGAACCGCGCGCGATCCTCGGGTATGCCGGCCTTGTACATCTCGAAGACCGCCTCGTCGAAGGTGCGCCCGCGCATCAGGGCCTCTGTCTGGGCGAAAAAGTTGGCCATCAGCTTCGGATGATGGTCGCCCATCGGGTTGTGGCTGTGGATGGAGCCGATGAAGTCTGCCGGCACAGTCTGGGTGCCCTGGTGGATGAGCTGGTAGAAGGCGTGCTGGCCGTCGGTGCCGGGCTCGCCCCAGACCACGGGGCCGGTCGTGTAGTCCACCGCGAGCCCGTCCCGGGTCACGCGCTTGCCGTTGCTCTCCATGTCCCCTTGCTGGAGATAGGCGGGCAGGAGCCGCAGGTATTGGTCGTAGGGCAGGACCGCGTGGGTGCGGGCGCCGGCGAAGTTGGCGTACCAGATGCCGATGAGCCCCAGGGTCGCCGGGATGTTTTCGGCGAGCTCCGCATCCCGGAAGTGCTCGTCCATGGCGTGGGCACCCTCCAGGAGCTCCACGAAGCGTTCGAAGCCGATGGCGAGTGCGATCGGCAGTCCGATGGCGGACCAGAGCGAATAGCGCCCGCCCACCCAGTCCCAGAAGCCGAACATGTTGGCGGTGTCGATGCCGAAGGCGGCCACCTTCTCGGCATTGGTGGAGACCGCCACGAAGTGGTTGGCGACGGCGGCCGGGTCCTCGAGTGTGGCTAAAGTCCAGTCCCGGGCAGACTCCGCGTTGGTCATGGTCTCCTGGGTGGTGAAGGTCTTGGACGCGACGATAAAAAGCGTGGTCTCCGGGTCCAGGAGGCGAACGGTCTCGGCGAGATGGGTGCCGTCCACGTTGGAGACGAAATGGACCCGAAAGTCGTCGCTCAGGTAGGGTCCGAGCGCCGCGCAGACCATCTTGGGACCCAGATTGGAGCCCCCGATGCCGATGTTGACCACGTCGGTGATGGTCTTGCCCGTGAAGCCCTTCCACTCCCCGGAGCGCACCCGATTGACGAAACCCTCCAGGGAGGCCAATACCTCGTTGACCAGGGGCATCACGTCCTCGCCGCCCACGTAGATGGGCCGGTTCGAGCGGTTGCGCAGGGCCACGTGGAGCACCGCCCGCTGCTCGGTGTTGTTGATGCGATCGCCGGAGAACATACGCCGGGTCCAACCCTGCAGGTCCACCGCTTCAGCCAGGTCGAACAGGAGACCCAGGGTCTCCCGGTCGATCAAGTTCTTGGAGTAGTCCAAATAGAGCCCGGCGGCGGAGAGGGTCATGGTGCGGGCGCGCTGGGGGTCGGCGGCGAAGAGGTCGCGCATGTGCACGTCCTTCATCCGTTGCCAGTGCCGCTCCAGGGCCTGCCATTGGGGTGTGCGGTCGACGAGCGGCATGGGCATGGGTCTGACTCCTTTGAAGTCGTATGCGTGCGTTGGATGGGAGGGTGGTGCCCGGCGAGGCGCGACCTAAAGGGTCTGTGCCGGCTACTCGTCGAGCTCGCTGCGTCGGTCCTGCTCATTCCGGTCAAAGCGCCGGTTGGCCCCCGCCGGACCCCGAGAGGCGGCGGCGCAGGTGTGAATACGGAGCGTCGGATGCCGCGCGTAGCGACCCGAATTTATTGTGACCCCAAAGATCACGACGGTGCAGAGATCCCGCATAGCGACGCCCCTCGCAGATCGGCAAATGTGCTAAGTTCGCTCTCGTCGAAACACCGCCGTCTTCGGACGGCAACCTTCATCCACTTCAAAGGCGCCCGAGAACGGCGTCTCGTATCGGGGGCCCGCTATGGAGCCGTCACTCTATCGGTATCCGACCCAGGGCGCACTTCGCGTCCTGGTGGCCAGCAGCGAGGCCCATCCCCTGATCAAGACCGGTGGGCTGGCGGACGTGGCCGCCAGCCTGCCGGCGGCACTGCGCGAGCTAGGCCAGGACGCGCGCCTGATTATCCCAGCCTATCCGCGCGCCGCAAGGCTGCTGCGCGAGCCCCGGACCCTCTGCGAGATCAAGCTCCCGGGCTGCCGCGCCAGCGTTCGCATCCTGGCCGGCACCCACCCGGATCACGATCTGCCGGTCTATCTGGTGGACGCCCCGGATCACTTCAGCCGCGAGGGCAATCCCTATCAGGACCTCTCCGGTCGGGACTGGGGCGACAACGCGGAGCGGTTCCTGCTGTTGAGCCGCGCGGTGGCTCAGATCGCCCAGGGACTCCCGGCGGTGGGTTGGCGCCCGGACGTACTCCACTGCAACGATTGGCAGACCGGGCTCGCCCCGGCGCTGATGCAGGACTCGCGGGAGCGTCCCGCTAGTGTCTTCACCATCCACAACCTGGCCTACCAGGGGCTCTTCGACCGGGCCACCTTCGACCGTATCGGGCTGCCGCCGTGCCTGTGGAGCCTGTCCGGGATCGAGTTCCACCAGCGCATGTCGTTCATCAAGGGCGGGATCGTCTTCTCGGACCGGGTGAACACCGTGAGTCCCACCTATGCGGAGGAGGCGCGCACGCCCCGGGTGGGCTGTGGGCTGGACGGGCTACTGCGTCAGATCGGCTCGCGCTTCTCGGGCATCCTGAACGGCATCGATTACCGGGACTGGGACCCGGCGACGGACCCCTTGATCCTCCAGCCCTTCGATCGGTCCAGCTTTGGACTCAAGGCCGAGAATAAGCTCGACGTGCAGCGCGAGCTCGGACTCGTCCGCAACGAGGGGGCCTTCCTGCTGGGCTACGTGGGGCGCCTGGTGGACCAGAAGGGTGTGGATTTGATCCTGACCATTCTGCCAGGACTCCTGCAGGACCCCAACATTCAGCTCGTCATTCAGGCATCCGGCGAGCGCCCCGTCGAGCAGGCCCTGACGGCCCTGGCCGCCGAGCACCCCAAGCAGGTGGGCGTGGTGATCGGCTACGACGAGACCCGAGCCCATCGCATCGAGGCGGGTAGCGACGCCTTCCTGATGCCCTCGCGCTTCGAGCCCTGCGGGCTCAACCAGCTCTACAGCCTGCGCTACGGCACGCCGCCCATCGTCCACCGGACCGGCGGGTTGGCGGATACCGTGGTTCATGCCACCCCTGAGGCCCTGGCGGACGGCACCGCCACCGGGTTCCTGTTCGACCAGCCGACCGCGGAGTCGCTGTGGTACGGCATCCAGCAGGCCCTGGCCCTGTTTCGGGGCGATCCGGAGGGTTGGCGGCGTCTGGCGACCACCGGGATGGCCCAGGACTTCAGTTGGGAGGCGAGCGCCCGGTCCTATCTCCAGCTTTACGGCGATGCCATCGCCGAGCGGCGCCACGCGGGCGAGGTCGCCCTGGCATAGGAACGGGTCGAGGGCGATGTCAGGATGCCGCGATGCGGCGCGGCATCTTCAGGCGATGTTGGAACAGGAAAGAGCCCAGCGAGCGTCGACCGGGCTTCCGTTTGGGAGAGGGCTTAGGCCGCCTGGGCCGGAATGGCGTCGCCGGTGCGGGTCACGCCGTTGTGCTCGTCCAGATAGACCAAGCTCGGCTTGAAAATACGCGCCTCCGCCTCGGTCATCCCCGCATAGGCGCAGATGATGACCCGGTCTCCGGGTGCCGCCTTGTGGGCAGCCGCCCCGTTCACGGAGATGACCCGCGAGCCGGGCTCTGCCCGGATGGCGTAAGTCGTGAAGCGCTCGCCGTTGGTGACGTTATAGATCTGGATCTGCTCGTACTCGCGGATCCCCGCGAGGCGCAGCAGGTCCTCGTCGATGGCGCAGGAGCCCTCGTAGTCGACTTCCGCGTGCGTCACGCAGGCCCGGTGCAGCTTGCACTTAAGCAAGGTCAGTTGCATCTACCGACTCCTAATGGATGGCCGGTCGGGGGGAGGGTCTGGCCGCTCCCTTAATCCCGCACCGAAACCTGTGCTATTTCAGATGGCTCGGGATTCTACCCCAGCGTTTGCTGCGGTGCACCATCAGTTTTTTTAGGTTCTAACCGGACGTGCGATCAGGGACTTTCCCGGATCGCACGCAGGTTGTCGATCAGCCGGGCGCGACCCAGGTAGGCGGCGGCCAAGATCGCCAGCTCCCGATCCCCATCCACCGGAGTCCCTAAGTCCTCCGCCCTCCGCACGCTCACATAGTCCGGCCGCAGCCCTGCCGCCGCGATGGCCGCGAACATCTCCGCCTCCACCTCCGCGATCCCACGTCCAGCGCTTAAGTCCTGGGCGGCGGTCCGCAGTGCGCGGTAGAGGGCGGGGGCCAGGGCGCGCTCGGAGACCGAAAGGTATCCGTTACGCGAGCTCATCGCCAGCCCGTCCGGCTCCCGCACCGTCGCCACGCCCTCGATTCGCACCGGCATCGCGAGGTCGTCCACCAGGCGGCGGATGACCAGGAGCTGCTGGAAGTCCTTCTCCCCGAGCAGGGCCAGGTCCGGCTGGACCATGTTGAAGAGCTTGCACACCACGGTCGCCACGCCGACGAAGTGACCGGGACGGGTCGCACCGCAGAGGATGTCCGAGATCTCCGGGACTTCCACGCGCGTCTGCACCCCTTGGCCGTGCGGATACATAGTTTCCACCGCGGGCGCGAACAAGAGGTCGCAGCCGGCCTCCTCGAGCATCTCCCGGTCTCGGTCCAGGGTGCGCGGATAGGCGGCCAGGTCCTCGCCCGCACCGAACTGGAGGGGATTGACGAAGATGCTCGCCACGACCCGGGGCGCCAGCTCCCGGGCACGCCGCACCAGGGCGATGTGCCCCGCATGGAGATTGCCCATAGTGGGTACGAAGGCGACCCGCTCGCCCGCCGTCCGCCAGGCGCACACCCGATCCCGCAGCACATCCAGTCTCGCGATAGAGTCCATGACGGTCCTCAGTAAGGTGTCTCGTCGGGTCCGGGGAAGCTCCGCTCCTTGACCGCCGCGACATAGGCCGCCAGGGCCTCGGGCACGGAGCCGCGGCCCTGGAGGAAATTGCGGCTGAAGCTCGGGGGGCGGCGCAGATTGATTCCGAGCATGTCGTAGAGGACCAGCACCTGGCCGTCGCACCCGGCCCCGGCGCCGATGCCGATCACCGGGATGGTCAAGGCCCGGGAGATCTCCTGCGCCAGGTCGGCGGGCACGCACTCAAGCACCAGCAGGCTGGCACCGGCCTGCTCCAGGTCAACGGCGTCCCGGCGGATGCGGTCCGCGGAATCCGGATCGCGCCCCTGGAAGCGATAGCCCCCCAGGCGGTTGACCGACTGGGGCAGCAGGCCCAAGTGTCCGCATACCGGCACCCCCAGTTCGGTGAGCCCCCTGACCGTCTCCAGCACCGCCGCCCCACCCTCCAGCTTCACCACCTGGGCGCCGCCCTCCTGCATGAGGCGGGCGGCACTGTCGATGGCCCGCTCCCGGGAGGCGCAGGCCAGGAAGGGGAGATCCGCCACCAGCAGGGCATGGCCCCGGCCGCGAGCCACGCAGGCGCTGTGATAGGCCATGTGCTCGACGGTGACCGGCACCGTGGTCGTCTGACCCTGGAGGACCATGCCCAGGGAGTCGCCGACCAGCATCAGCTCCACCCCGGCCTTGTCGAGCAGACGGGCGAAGCTCGCGTCATAGCAGGTGAGCGATACGATGGGCTCGCCCCGGGCCTTCATGGCGGCAAGGGTCGCGACTGTGATCGACGCGGCGGACATGGCGTCTCCGGCTTGGGGCTAAGGCTTAAGGGTCCGGGGTTGGACGGGATGGCGCTGGCGGCACCGGTCGAAGGTGGATCGAGGATGCGGGAGGATAGTTCCCCGACGCTGTCGGCGCCAGGGTCCCGGTGGCGGATCCAGCCGGCTTGGTGCACCCAGTCCCTGCGTCTCGGCGGGTTCCAGGCGATTTGTGCTCGCTGACCCAGCCGTGCGGGCGCACACGCGTGAGGCGGCTCGCCGAGCGGCTGAAAAGCGGGCAGATCGTCTTCCGGCGAGAGGGACCTCGGGGGGGGGGGCGTACGCGTACGGCGGCTAGCGGCGTCGACTCGCCGCGGAGATTCCGAATAAGCTCCCCCGAGCGAGGCGGTCCAGGAGCCTCAGGCCGCTCGGATTAGGCCCCGCCCTCGGCCGCCCCAACGGACTCGCCGACTGCTTCAGACCGGCGCCGCCTTCGCCGCGGGC
>JBGSOR010000344.1:0-7403 GCA_041738985.1 Chromatiaceae bacterium
GCGCGCGGTATTGGGTCGGCGCTGAGCCAATTGTTAGGGCATTGGTTTACCGTGTTTCCAAAGCTCATATTCGCTGATGTCGATTTCCGAGTTCCAAGACACCGCATACCCGCCCGGTTCCACGGCGACATTACGGAAAAATGCCTCGTTCTTTAGAGGAGCAAACATGTCTTTTTCTGTCAGCCGAGAGACATCGTAAGTTTTCTTGGAGCCATCCGTGAAGGACACCACAAGAACGTGACCCTCGGTCGGAGATACGGATTGCACTTTCGGAATTAGCATGGCTACTGCAAAGGCGGCAGTTTCTTGAATTCTTGCGATTGCCACATTTTGGAGAGTTCAGCTTGGTATTCCGCAGCCCACTCCAAGATGAGCTTCTTCGCACGTGGCGGGAGGTCCCCTTCGATCATCTCCAACGTTTCGATGTTAAACAAAGCGTTGTGCTCACCGTAGACCGCATGGAAGTGCGGTGGCGGGTGATCTCCGAAGAACAGCTTAATAATAATGCCGTAGAATCGTGTGATCTCTGGCATGGGCTTTTTCTCTATGTAGGCCCTAACGCAAATGTTCGCCCGCCGACGTAGGAGGTCGGGTGGAACAACCTGTTGGTCCGATTTGCAGCTCAAGAAACATCCAATGCCTGTAACTTCCTTAGAAATGCGGCAAAATCGCGCAATATTTTCTTTTCATCTGGCGGCACCCCGTCTGGGTCAAAGTGCATCACGTCATTTCGAATCCGTCGCACCTTTTCCAGTTGCTTGCAGAACTCCGCACGATCAATAGGCAGCCCAATTTTTGCCCACCTGTCGGGATTCTCCATCAGCCGAATATATTCGCCGAACGTTAGATCAGCTACGCGCTCAACCGTGCGCTCATCGTCTCCTTGGTCTTTTGCGGCCTGCAACTCTTCGACAGAAAGTTTCTTTCCGATAATTCTTCGTATGTGGTTCTCAATCTCGCCTAGCAGCAAAAACGGTTCGGAAAGCTGTTCGAATTGCAGACTCAAGTCCGTGGCGGTGACTATCCCACTGATGCGCCGGTCTTTTGCGCGAATCAAGACGTAATGAAGTTCGCTAATTATCGGTATGGCTTGAAATAGCGATGCTTCTGCCTCAACCTCCTTGTGCGATTCCATAAATTCTCGGACATACTGCCCCGTTTTCCCCAAAGCCAAGCGGGTTGCGATTGAAGACCAACTGACAACCCCTTTCACATCCCTTTCACTCGTCATTACTGGGAGCTGAGAGAAATCTTTCGACAGCATCAACGTTGCTGCTTCCTTCAGCTCTGCATCTGGCGGGATCGATACTGGGTGCCTGTTTGCAGCTTCCAACTTGCTGATGCGGTAAGTAGGATCCGCATACACTGATGCCACACTTGGGCTTACCGACAACGAGGCAGATACCGTTGCCGTTGCGGATAGCTCCGCTGAGAGAATCGTTGCCGCCGGGGCTTGCTCCGCATCTACCTCAACCTCAGCAGGCAGCGTAAACCCAATCGTCGAATCAATATATGCGGACTCAAAATCAGGTTCAGTCTCTAAACCAGCTTCACTGAGCCCGTCCCGAATTCTTGAGACAATCCAAACCCCCCGTCGCTGTGCTCCAAACCAAGACAGGAATTCCCGCACAGACACTCGTGGGACCTGCTCGCCGTTTTCTAGCTTCGTCTTGATTTCCGTTAACTGACCTGTGTTTTCCATAGTCACTTACCTTTAGGCGAGCGCTGCCCAACGTAGAGCTCAGGGGCGCTGCGCGGCTTTATCGCGCAGCGTCCCCTGGAGCGCCGGGTTGGGCGTGCGCTTTGTTATCTCGGCAGTTCCTCGAAAACATTAGTCCAGACGTTGAGTACTTGCCCGCCGCCCGGTTTGTTGCCTGTCTCGATCTGTTTGACCAACGTGAGCTTCGTCATGTCCAGCTTATAGAGATTGCCGTCCTTTTCGTTGGAGACATAACCCCACTTGCTGTCCTTGGTGAAGGCGACATGACCCATGCGGCCAGAACCAATTTTCAAGTCTTTGACGGTTTTAAGTTGCGAGATGTCGATGACGGTGATGACGTTGTTGCCGTAGTTGGTAACGACTGCCCGTTTGCCATCGGGGGTGTTGTAAGTATGGCCGACACCGTTGCTGGCAGCGGTGAGACGATGCACCAGTTGCTTGGTTTTGGCATCGAAGAAAGCGACTTCACGGCCTCGGCTATCCTTGCCGGGTCCCCGGTTCAAGGCCATGAAAAGCTTGCCGTCCTGGGTGAAATTGCCGTGGTGCGCTTCCACCACCTCCTCACCAATCAGGGGCATGTCCATTTGAGCGATGACGGGCATGTCGGGCTTGGTCAGGTCGTAGACGATGACACCCGGCTTGGCGCTGTCATTGCCTTCATGCACCAACCACAGCTCTTTCCCGTCCGGGCTGGGCACCGGATAGTGCGGTGCGCTAGGGACGGGGAAGGTCTTCATGCTCCAGTCCGCAGTCGAGATCACCACCAGCCGGTTGTCAACCCGATCCACCGAGAAGAAGAGTTTCGAGTCAGGGCTCCAGGAAGGGTGCATGGAAGTAACGCCCTTGGGCTGGCCAGCGATCTCCAGATCAAGGTTCTTGGCGATGTTGTCATCCGCAGTGGACAAGAAAGTGTGGCGCAGCTTGCCGCCATCCAACCCCCAATGATTGATGCCCACCCACTTGCCGTTGGGGCTGACGACGCCGTGCTTGGGTCGGTTGCCGGTCTCGATGCGCTTGGCCACGTTCTTGCCGTTGAGGTCGATGACCACCATCTCCTTCTGGCCTTCGGCGGCACAGCTCACATATACCTTTTTCGCGTCTGGCGTGGTGGAGCCCAGTGTGCCCCCTTTGCAGGTCTCCAGTGTTGCCACGACCGCATCGGTCTTGGTATCAACCAGATAGGCATTGCCGCCGCCATGCAGATGCACAACCACATCCGGCCAAGTCACGCCGGACGCGGCATGAGCGCCTGACGCCAGCAAAGCGGTGGATAGTGCCGATACAACGAATAGTTTCTTCTTCATTTCAATCTCCTCATTGGTGACTCACCAGTATTTGCGGCAGTGGTAAGGGCGCTGCCGCGACGCCCAACTAGATTTCGACGGACGAACCGCCTGATAAACAGGACCTTCGAAGGGAGTCGATCAAAATTCCCCCGACTTGTCAATGGGTTTGGAGGCCGAGATTCTCGCCCCGTTCGTGCGTTATGCGGCCTGTGGGCCGCATAACGCACGAATGTCGCAGCATCTGCCGCATATCTCGGCTTCGCAGCACGGCTCGCCGGTCGCAAAAGTTCAAAGAAACAGACACGTGGAGCGCGACGCTCGACTGGGCTGTCACGCGTTATGCGGCCGTTCCAACGCAGCCGCTCCGGGGCGGCGGCCTGGACTCGTCTCAAACCGAGGACCGCTCGGAAGTCTGGGGCTTGCTTTCCGGCACGGAACTGTCTATTTATACAGTCACAGAAACCCTGAGAATCAGGAGGAAGAGATGTCGCCGATCCCGTCTCCCACCGGGCCGAAGCCCCGGCGCCTGCTGGATCAGGTACGGGACAAGCTGCGGACCTTGCACTACAGCCCGCGGACGGAGGACGCCTACGTGGGTTGGATCAAACGCTTCATCTGGTTTCACAACAAGCGCCACCCGCGGGAGATGGGGCCAGCGGAGGTGGAGGCGTTTCTGTCGAGTCTGGCGACCCAGCGCGGGGTCTCGGCCTCGACGCAGAATCAGGCCCTCTGCGCCCTGTTGTTCCTCTACAAGCAGGTGCTCGGGTTGGAGCTCGGTTGGGTCGATGGCGTCACTCGGGCCAAGCGCCCGGAACGGGTGCCTGTGGTCCTGACGCGGCAGGAGGTGCCCCTGGTCCTGCAACAGATGCAAGGGCGGGAGTGGTTGATGGCGAGCTTGATGTACGGCACCGGGTTGCGACTGATGGAGTGCGTGCAGTTGCGCATTCAGGACCTGGACTTTGGGTACCGGCAGATCACAGTCCACAATGGCAAAGGGGCCAAGGACCGATTTGTGCCTTTGCCCGAAGCGCTCATTCCGAGCTTGAAAGAGCGTATCCAGGGCTCGGAGCGCCTGCTGGAAAGCGACCTGGCGGCAGGGTTCGGGGAGGTGTCGATGCCCGAGTCGCTGGTTCGCAAGTACCCTCGGGCGCCCTTCGAGCTCAAGTGGTGGTATGTCTTTCCGGCCTCGGACCGCTCGACGGACCCGATCACGGGGCGGATCAAGCGCCACCATATCGACCCATCCGTGTTCCAAAAGGCCATGCGCGCTGCGGTGCTGCGAGCGGGGATCGCCAAACGGGCGACTCCGCACACTTTGCGGCACTGTTTCGCGACCCATCTGCTCGAAGCGGGCTACGACATCCGCACCGTTCAGGAGCTGATGGGACACAAGGACGTGACCACGACCCAGATCTATACCCATGTGCTTCAGCGCGGCGGATCGGCCGTGCAGAGTCCCGTGGATGCCTTGCTGGGGGCACGCGGACCGATTCGGGATGCGGCTTGAGGGGCACTGGTTTTGCGTAGCCTGGGGCCTTGGCGGGTGCAGATCCGATGACACTCGACCCACAAGGGGGAAAACGGGGACGGACAACGAGGGGCAACCGATGGGCAACGACAGAATCTCCTTTGATCCTAAGGTGATGATGGGCAAGCCCGTCGTCGTGGGCACGCGCGTCACGGTCGAGTCCATCCTGGAGCGGCTGGCGGCCGGGGAGTCCGAGGCGCAGATCTTGGAGGCGAATCCGCGGCTCAGGCGCGAAGATATTCGTGCGGCGCTGCAATTTGCCGCCGAGGTGCTGCACGGAGACCGCATCTCTCCGCACGAGATCGCCGCCTAGACCCCGGCGGTGAACCTGGTTGCCGACGAGAACGTGGATGCAGGGATCGTCTCGGCGCTTCGCGACGCCGGCCACGCGGTCACCTTTGTGCGCGAGCTGGACTCCGGGATCGACGACCAACAGGCTCTACGCCTGGCGGAATCCCAGAGGGCACTGCTTCTGACTTCGGAGAAGGATTTCGGCGAGCTGGTCTTTCGCCAGCGCCTCCTGCATTCCACGAACAGCGTGCCGGTTCGCCCATCGGCACGGTTGACGTAATGAACGCATAAACGGACTGGAAAACAGGGCGATTCCGCCTTACAGTCTGGCGCCCGGCAGGCCGGGGTGGACCCGGCGGGGAGGCCACTAACCGCGTAACGACCTGCCCGGAGTCTTGGCGCGAAGCGCACAGGGCGCTGCACTGCACTCAGAGGAGCGTGCGACCCCAACAGAGCCCGCGGCGAGTCCAAGCCGACGCCTCAACCTTGCCGTTTCAGGATTGCGATGGGTCATCTCACACTCCTGCTCGCCCTCCCCCTCCTGGGCGCCGGCCTGATCGGGCTGATACCCGGGGACCGCCGGGGGGCGATCCGGCGAGTGGCGGTTGCGGCCTCCGGCAGCGCCCTGCTGGTGGCCGTGTGGCTGGCCTACGGGTTCGATCCCACGGCCACCGGGATGCAGTACGCGGAGACCCTGAAGTGGAATCCCCGCCTGGGCACCTACTACGCGCTGGGACTGGACGGGCTCTCTCTCCCTCTGGTGCTGCTTGCCACCCTGCTCGCCCTGGTGGCGGTGCTCGCCTCGCGGGGGATTAAGGACAGGCCCAAAGGCTATTACCTGCTGCTCCTGGTGCTGGAGAGCGCCATGCTCGGGGTCTTCATGGCCCAGGACTGGGCCCTGTTCTATGTCTTCTGGGAGCTGACGCTCATCCCGCTCTTCTTCCTGATCGACCGCTGGGGCGGGAAGAACCGACACGCGGCCGCGCTGAATTTCGTGCTCTATACAATGGGCGGCTCGGTCTTCATGCTGATCGCTCTCCTGGTGCTCTTCGATGCGGTGCCGGGGCATAGCTTCTTCATGGCGGACATGATCGCGGGGGCGCGGGACCTGCCGCGAGAGACCCAGGTGACGATCTTCCTGGGGTTCCTGATCGGCTTCGGCGTCAAGATGCCGCTCTTCCCGATCCATGGCTGGCTGCCGCTCGCGCACGTGGAGGCGCCCAGTCCGGTCAGCATCCTGCTCTCCGGCATCCTGCTGAAGATGGGCTCTTACGGGTTGTTGAGGGCGGTCTATATGCTCCCCGGGGCGGGGGAGGCGCTCCAGACCACGCTCGTGACCATCGCGCTGATCGGTCTGATCTACGGGGGACTGCTCGCCTGGCGCCAGACCGATCTCAAGGCCATGATCGCCTATTCGTCCATCAGCCACATGGGCGTGGTGCTGGTGGGCATCGCGACGCTCAATGTCACCGGTATCACCGGGGCCGTGATGCAGATGGTGGCCCACGGGCTGGTGGCGGGGGCCTTGTTCCTGTTGATCGGGCTCCTGTACGAGCGCACCCATACCCGGGACATCCGGCACTACAGCTCGCTCGTGCGGTCCATGCCGCGCTTCGCCTTCTTTACCATCCTCGCGTTCATCGCCGCGGTGGGGCTGCCGGGTACCGCGGGGTTCGTGGCGGAGCTCCATACCCTGATCGGCGGGTTCCAGGTCTGGGGCTGGCTCATGGCGGTGACCAGCGTCGGGGTTCTGGTCGGCGCCGCCTACGCCGTGCGAACGGTCAGCCGGCTCTTCACCGGCCCCATCAGTCCCCGGATGCGGGACGTCCCGGATCTCACCCGCAGCGAGCTGATCGCCGCCTCAGTGCTGACAGCGGGCACCGTATTGATCGGCATCTTCCCGGAGCCGGCCTTGCGGCTCTCCGCCGCCACGGCGGCCCATCTGAGCGCGGGGTTCTGACGGGTATGACCGAGCACCCTGCCCTCGCCGGGGATATCCGCCAGCAGATCCGGGACTCCATCGCGCACCTGGAGCATGTGCTGCCGGGCCAGGCGCCGATCCGGGACTTTGTGCACCACAACACCCTGCACGGCTACCAGCATCTGGGCTTCCGGGAGGCGATCGCCGCGGCGCAGCGCACCAGCGGCCAGCGGGGCTATCTTCCCCTGGCGCGTTTCCGGGCCTACTTCTCGGACGGGCGGATCGAGCGGGAGGATCTGGTTGCGGTCCTGGAGGAGGAGCGGGACCTGGAGCCCAACCAGGTGCTGCTCGACCGGCCGGATGGCGAGCCTTTGCGCCGTCGGGATGTCTACCTCGCCGCCCTGCTCTACCCCTTGAGCCCGGTGACCCCGGCCCAGCTTGCGTGGGAGGTGGGCGAGCGGGCGGCGCTGGAGCGGCTCCAGGCGGACCTGGACCCGGATGCCCGCGCGCGTCTGCTGGCATCTGCCGCCGTCTCCGGTCACCAGGGGGAGCAGGCCGCGGTCGCCGACCTGGCTGACGCCTGCCTCGCCGTCCTCGGGCTTACCCATGTGACGCTGCATCCGGAGGAGCTGACCGGGCTATCCGAGCCGGCTCCGG
>JBGSOR010000457.1:0-21032 GCA_041738985.1 Chromatiaceae bacterium
ACGGAAGCCAGGATCCGCAGTCGGGGGTCGCGGTCGGCGATCCAGCCGGCCCCGCGGGGTGCAAGCAGGGGCGGATGGGTCACCGGAGACGGGCGGTACACCGTGCACGCCACCAGAGCGCGATGCCGACGAGACCCAGGATGTAGCCGATGCCCCCCATGATGTCGTGCAGCCGGGCCTGATCCTGGGCGGCCCTAAGCTCCTCGCGCAGGGGACCCACTTGGCGCGCAACAGCGCGCTCGATCGTCGCCAGATCGACCGGGGCGCTCGGCGCCCCGGTCGATTGGGGAAGGGATATGGGAGGGGGATCGGAGCGGCTCGCGACAGGGGTATCCCGGGTGGCACTGGTAGCGGCCGAGCGTTGCTTGGCGGGTAGCCTGGGGGCGTCGGGAAAACCGGCCGCCAGCTCGGAGGCGGTGACCCGCCACTCGGCGCGATGCCCGTCCCCGCTATCGGCCACGATCACATGGTCCATCCGGGCCTGGGCTGTGTAGCTGAAACTGCCGTCCGGCCCTGGGGTCAGCTCCGCAAGCACATGGCCCTCGGCGTCTTCCATCTTGATCGTCGCCCCCTGGGCCTTGGCGCCCCCGGCGAAGTAGGCGGAGCCCTGGATGCGGGCACCCTCGGCGAAGGCGAAGACCTGAAGCTTGTGGGCGGAGGCAGGCAGGGCGGCCAGGGCCAGCGCGACGAGCAAGAGCCGGCGGACGGCCAAGCGACGCGTCCGCTCGGGGCGGATCGGCAGATGATCAGGCATGGGGCGCCTCGGCAGGAAACAGGAGCTCCGGGTCCACCCGTTGCAGGAAGGCGACCACGGTGCCGGTGATCAGGGCCTCCA
The DNA here is from genome assembly GCA_041738985.1 of Chromatiaceae bacterium. Lineage (GTDB taxonomy): Bacteria > Pseudomonadota > Gammaproteobacteria > Chromatiales > Chromatiaceae > Thiodictyon. The sequence continues at coordinate 836 of JBGSOR010000457.1, forward strand.
CCGCCGCAAGCGGAAGATAGGCGATCGCCAGCACCCGCGCCGCGGGCACAAAGGGCTCGCCGGAGAGCCCGAGGCTCAGGGCCACCAGGACCGCGGTCAAGAGGACCCCCAGCGTGCCGGCCGCCGCCCCGACCCAGAATAGCCGCCGGGGTGCAACGCGTCGGGCGAGCGGCGCCACCGCCAGTGCACAGACCAGGGCGGGAACGGCCATGTTCATGGTATTGACCCCTAGGACCAGCACCCCGCCAAAGCCGAAGAAGGCGGCCTGGAGGACCAGGGCCACCAGCAGGGCCGGCACCGCGGTCCAGCCGAGCAGGAGCCCCATGAGCCCATTCAACAGCAGGTGAACGCTGCTCGGCCCGATGGGGATGCTGATCAGGGTGGAGACGAAGAAGGCCGCGGCCAGCACCGCCGCCTGGGGCAGCCGTTCGTAATCCAGGCGGCGCAGGGCCAGCGTCAGCAACCCGCCCGAGACCAGGGCCCCGGCGATCAGCACCGGGGCGGAGAGGACGCCGTCCGGGATGTGGGCCACCGGCGGATCGCTACTTCATATCCCGGGTCTGGACCCAGATCAGGGCCCCGGCCTCCACCGGGACCTTCTTGCCCTCGGGTCCCTTCACGGGCTTGCCGTCGAGTAGGGCGGCGAAGCCCCACCAGCCTGCCCGCGGCATGGCATAGCTGAAGACCCCCCTGGCGTCCGCCTTGACGACCTGGGTGACATAGGGGTCCGCGGGTGCGGTCACGGAGCCGTCGTTGCGCCACTCCACCTCCACCTCCGCGAAGGGGACCGGCTTGCCGTCCTGCTTGACGATCCCCTGGAAGAGGTTGCCGGTCCAGAGTCCGTAGGGCCGCACCAGGGGGACGATCTCCACCGGGAGTCCCAGCTCTGCATCCCAGCCCTCCTCGGCCCCGAAGGCGTCCACCACCACCTTGGTGTAATGGACGATCATCTTGCCCTCGGCGGGCTCCCAGTAGGCGGCGGGCTCGACAAAGAAGATGTAGTCCCCCGGGCGCTCGATCCGGTACTCGGCGGAATAGGTGCGCTTGCCGTCCGTGGTGCCGGCCTTGAGCGCCCCTTTCAGATCCTCCCGGCCGGCGGGTCCCAGCACCCCGAGCTTTACCGGTTCGCCCATCTCCATCAGGGGCCCGCGCTCCATCGGATGGGTAAACCGCAGATCCAGTGCCAGGGGATTGCCCGCCTGGGGGGTGACGATGTCGGTCGCAGGGATCAGCTCCTGGAAGTGAGCCCAGGCCACAAGAGGTGCAGCGAGGGCGGCCAGGACGGCAGCGGCACGGACAAGGGTCCGCGAACGGTTAGGTCGGTTCACGAGGGCTCCGTAGCCGGTTTGGGGCATCATGGGTCTGGGGTCGGGTTCCGGGGGGGCGCGAGTGGGGTCGCGGTGTCGAGGATTGCGCCGATCCCGCGACGGGGCCGATTGCCGCCGCTCGGTATGATACAAACTTTCTGCGTAATACCACCCCCTGTCAACCCCACACACTGGCACGACCCGGAGCCGACGCGTTGCGACCGAGGGTGCCCGGAGGGATAAAGGACAGCCGTTGGGGGGTGTGCCGGAGCGATCCGGCAACTGGGGTGGGCCGAGCGGGCTGAAGTGAGGCGGCAGTCAGCGGGTCATGACCCCGAATGGGGCCGCAGGGTCAGTGTGTCCCCGCGTTGGAGCAGCTCGACGCGCTTCAGGTAGCTCATCCCGAGCAGGACCTCGTGGCCCGGCATGTTGGGGAGCACGCTGGCGCGGACGTTGCGAGCCACGAGGCCCCCGAGGTCCACGGTGTCGAGCCGGGCGATCCAGGTCTCCACCACCCCGTTGGCCGTATGGCTAAGGCCGCCCGCGCGCAGGCGCAACCCCAGCCGGCGCGCCAGCGACAGGGGGAGGGCCACATCCGTGGCCCCTGTGTCCACCAGGAAGACGACCGGCTCGCCGTTGATCCGGCCGCCCGCGACATAGTGCCCGGCCCGGTTGCGCCGGAGGACCACTTCCGGGCTGCCGCCCTGGCTCGTCTGGACGACAGGGTCCGGGTTGGGGTTGGTCTGGCGGTCGATGACCCGGTCGAAGTACAGCACCGCGAGGGCGATCCCGGCAACCCAGGCACCGAAGAGCATGGCCCGGCCGATCCGGGAGGGGGTGTCGTCGAGGCGCGGCTCGGGTTCGTTCATCGGATGCGGCTATGGTCGGGGTCCGGGTTGGGACATCGGGGCGGATCTGCGGGTCGCAACGCGTCCGTCGCCAGTCGCGTCACTGCCTCAGGAGGTCAGTCGCCGATAGATATCGGACACCTTCAGGGGCAGGCGCGCAACATCGGCGGCGACCGCATAGCGCGCCGGCGCGTACCTCAGTAGGTCGCCCTTGGCGTCCTAATCGCAAGTATTCAAAACAACGTCGGCCATGCATCCGGGCAGCTCGGAGACCTCCGCGAGATACGCATCGTCGTCCTAGCTACTCCGGTCCCGGTCACTCCCCCAGTCGCGCACTGAGCTCTGCCGGCAGATAGGGCCGGCCGCGCTCGTTGAGCGCCGTGCCAACGACCTTGGCCGTCAGCACCGGCTTCTCGTCCGGCAGGCGGTAGATGCCCTGGTGGAAGGCAAAGCGGAGCTTGGACTCGCGTACGAGGTTGAGACCCACGGCGAAGCGATCCCCAGGGCCCAGTGGGTGCTTGTAGTCCAGCTCGGCCCGGACCACCACCAGGATGATGCCGCGTCGCGTGTAGTCCGCAAAGTCGATCCCGATGGACTTGAGGTAGAGGTGCCGGACGTGCTCCAGATAATTTTGGTAGACGCCGTTGTTGACGATGCCCTGGATGTCGCACTCGTAGTCGCGCACGTCCATCGCGTGGGTGAAGGCGTAGGTTTCCATGGGGCTCTCTATTTTAGGCCGTGCTCGATGAATAGGCGGGTCCGCGCCCCGTAGCCCACAGGCCCGAGGCACGCCCGCGAGATGCGGGTCCGGCTCAGCGCCTTCTGGCGCCCGTCCCGAAGAGCGAGCCCATGACGCCGCGCACCAGCTGGCGGCCGATCTGGGTGCCCAGGGATCGGGCGGCACTGGAGGCAAAGGCTTCCAGGGGGTTCTGGCGACTGCTCCCGCGGCTGCCGCTCTTGCTAGCCGTGCCGCCGAAGAGGTCGCCGAGCCCGGGTAGGCCCGGTGCGGAGGAGGCGGCGGAGGAGTGTGCGGCCCGCTGCTCCAGCATTTCGTAGGCCGAGACCCGGTCGATGGTCACGTCGTAGACCCCTTTCACCAGGGAGCGGTCCATGACGGCCCGTCGCTCCGCGTCGTCTACAGGCCCCAGCCGACTCCCGGGCGGGGCCACGCTGATCTGCTGGACGATCCCGGGGACGCCCTCCTCGTCCAGGGTGGAGACCAGCGCCTCGCCGACCCCGAGCGCCATGATGACCTCCTCCGTGTCCAGGTCCGGGTTCTGGCGGAAGGTCTGGGCGGCGGTGCGTACCGCCTTCTGATCCTTGGGTGTGAAGGCACGCAGGGCGTGCTGAACCCGATTGCCGAGCTGGCCCAGGACGGACTCCGGCACGTCGAGCGGACTTTGGGTTACGAAATAAACTCCGACCCCTTTGGACCGGATCAAACGCACCACTTGCTCGATCTTGTCCACCAGGACCTTCGGCGCGCCGTTGAAGAGCAGGTGCGCCTCGTCGAAGAAGAAGACTAGCTTCGGCCGGTCGGGGTCCCCCACCTCCGGCAGGGTCTCGAATAGCTCCGAGAGGAGCCACAGGAGGAAGGTGGAATACAGGGCCGGGGTGTGGATCAGCTTGTCCGCGGCGAGCACGTTCACATAGCCGCGCCCGCGCTCGTCCGTCTGCATCATGTCCTCCAGGACCAGTGCAGGCTCCCCGAACAGGACCTGGGCCCCCTGTTGCTCCAACGCCAGGAGTCGACGCAGGATGGCCCCGACGCTGGCCTCGGAGACGTTGCCATAGCGGGTGCGCAGACTGTCCGCCTCCGCCGCCACGTGGGTCAGTAGGGCACGCAGGTCCTTCAGGTCCAGGAGCAGCCAGCCGTTCTCGTCCGCGACCTGGAAGACGATGTTAAGAACGCCCTCTTGGACCTCGTTCAGGCCCAGCAGCCGGGCGAGCAGCATGGGTCCCAGCTCGCTCACGGTGGTGCGCACCGGGTGGCCCTTCTCCCCGTGGATGTCCCAGAACATGACAGGGTTTGCGGCATAGTCGAAGCCTTCGGATTCCTTGAGTCCCATCTCGGCGACCCGCTCGGCGACCTTCTTGTTATTCCCCCCCGGCAGCGCCATTCCGGCTAGATCGCCTTTCACGTCCGCCAGGAAGACCGGAACGCCGATCCGGCTGAACCGTTCGGCCAGTCTTTGGAGTGTCACCGTCTTGCCGGTACCGGTGGCCCCAGCCACCAGTCCGTGGCGGTTGGCCATGCGCGAGACGATCGAGACGGGCACAGAGCCCTTGCCGACGAGAATGGTTTGGGTCACGGGGGCGCTCCTTTGACTTGGTGGCCAGGGTCCGGCCGGATAGGGCCCGGCGGCGGCAGTTTATCCGGGAAGTCGGGATCGGCGAATTGTGGGGTCAAGGGCGCGAATTGTCGCGGAGGGGATTATCTTTGGTGTCCGAGTGGAACGATATGGCGCATAGCGGGTTGTCAGCTTGGCCCCCAGGGGGCTACTGTAAATATTGGATCATCTGCAAGATTCGGGGGTAAGGCCCATGAAGGCGATCGAGATGCGTGAGGTCGGCGGACCTGCGGTACTTCAATTGGCGGAGCGCCCGCGTCCCGAGCTGACCGGGCCATCGGACATCCTGGTTCGGATCCTGGCCGCGGGGGTCAATCCCATCGATACCAAGGTTCGTTCCCGCGGTCCCTTGATCCCGGATGGACTGCCGGCGGTGCTGGGCTGCGACGGTGCGGGGGTGGTGGAGGCGGTCGGGACGGAGGTCACGCGCTTTAAGCCGGGAGACGAGGTCTGGTACTGCCACGGGGGTCTGGGCGGACCGGTCGGAAACTATGCGGAGTACATGGTCTTGGACAACCAGCTTGCCCAGGCCAAGCCGCGCGGGATCGGCTTCGCCGAGGCCGCCTGTGCGCCGCTCGTGGTGCTCACCGCCTGGGAGGCATTGAACGATCGGGCGCGGCTGACGGCTGGTCAGACCGTGCTTATTCATGGCGGCGCGGGCGGTGTGGGCCATGTGGCCATCCAAATGGCGCACTATCTGGGTGCCCGGGTCTGCACCACCGTGAGCAGCCCGGAGAAGGCGGATTTCGCCCACTCGCTCGGCGCCGAATATTGCATCAACTACCGAAACGAGGACCTGGTCGAGGCCGTGATGGACTGGACCGGCGGGCGCGGCGTCGATGTTGCCTTCGACACCATAGGTCCGGAGGTCTTCCGCCGCACCATTCCGGCCATGGCCCACTACGGGGACCTGGTCACCATTCTGGATCCGGGTCCTGACTTGGACTTGAAGGAGGCGCGCATGCGCAACCTGCGCATCAGCCTGGAGCTGATGCTGACCCCGATGCTCCGGGACCTGCCGCGGGCGCGCACCCACCAGGGCGAGGTCCTGCGTCGAGCCGGCAATATGATCGATGCGGGTGCGCTGAAGATCCATTGCTCGCGCACCTTCCCCCTGGCGGAGGCCCAGGAGGCCCACAAGCTGATCGAGGCCGGGCATGTAACCGGTAAGCTGGCCCTGACCATGGAGTGATCCCGCCAGATCGAGCGTGCACATGATCCGTGCGACGCCGAGCGGTTCCGCGAGCGGAGCTGCGGATGGACTCGCGGGGGCGGACCCCCTCCGGGTCGCCATCCTCGCGGACACCCACGGCTGGGTGGACCCGCGCATCCTCGCGGTTGTGGCGGAGTGCGACCTGGCGGTCCACGGAGGCGACATCGGCTCCGCCAGCGTCATCGCCCGGCTGCGCCCGCGTCTAGGACGAATCTGGGCGGTCAGCGGAAACAACGATGTCCCGGCCAAGTGGCCGGAGCGCGACCGCGACCTGCTCGACCGGCTCCCGGAGCGGCTGGAGCTTGACCTCCCTGGTGGCCGGCTTGTGGTCGTTCATGGCCACCGGGTGAGGGCTCGGGACCGTCACGAACGGCTACGCCAGCGCTTCCCGGAATCCCGACTCCTGGTCTACGGCCACAGCCATCGGTTAGTGCTGGACCTGGACGCACAGCCCTGGGTGGTGAATCCCGGGGCCGCCGGGCGCGACCGCACGTATGGGGGACCGTCGTGTCTGGTGCTCTGCGCCGGCCGGGACTGCTGGAGCCTGGAGACAATTCGATTCGCGTCTCCGGGCGCCCGCGGCGACCCGCGAGCGGCTCCCCGGAGATCAGCGACGAATGCAAAGCAAAACATTGATGTACAAATAAAAAAATGTTCTTTCCGGCGTTGAAGCAGGCAGGAGTCGGGTCTATGCTTTGTATAGGGAAAGGGGGAATGTGGAGGTAGACCATGAAAGCCAAGACCCATGAAGTGACAGTGACGACACCCCGTCGCGAGCTGAGTCTCGTGGACGATATGGATCGTTTGTTCGAGGGCTTCCTGCGCCGCGGTTGGATGCGACCCTTCCGCGATCTGTGGCCCGAGTGGGCGGGCACCGAGGAAGGAATGGATCTCCGTGTCCCGCGGATGGACCTGATGGATCGGGAGACGGAAATGTTGGTGCGCGCGGAGCTGCCGGGCGTCAGGCGCGAGGATCTGACGCTGGAGCTGGTGGGAGATGTGCTGACCTTGCGCGGGGAGCAGCACCGGGAAGAAAAGACCGAGGAGGGTGAGGTACTGCGCCGAGAGATCTCCCACAGCACCTTCAGCCGCACCATCGCGCTACCGCAAGGCCTCGATACCGAGCATGTGAAGGCCGAGCTGAAGGACGGCGTGCTGGAGGTCCGTCTGCCTAAGCTTGAGCCGACGGAGCGCAAGCGCATCGAGATCCAGGGATGAGCGGCAACGCCAAGCGCAACGTGAGCGGCTGGATTGACCGCTGAGCATTGAGGAGTAAAGCCCCCGGTAACGGGGGCGGGCGCAGGACCGCCCAGACAGCAAGGCCGGCGAGCGCGCCGGCCTTTCGTTTTCCCCCATCGCCGTTTCAAGCCACGTCGGTTGCGCCCCAATGACGCAGAGTCCTATCCCCAAGCCACCCAAATCGCTGCTGCGCCAGGTCGGCCGGGCCATCGTTGACTTTCGCATGATCGGCGAGGGTGACCGTATCCTGCTCGGGGTCTCCGGCGGCAAGGACTCCCTCTCCCTGCTCCAGATCCTGCGACACCTTCAGACCTACGCCCCGGTGCGTTTCGAGCTCGCGGCGCTCACCGTGGACCCGGAGGTCCCGGGTTTCGACCCCAGCCACCTGCCGGACCACTATCGGGCCTTGGGCGTCCCCTGGCACTACGAGCGCCAGCCCCTGATGGAGCAGGCCCGCGGCCACATGGACGGGGATTCGTTCTGTGCCTACTGCTCGCGCATGAAGCGCGGCATCATGTACCGCATCTGCCGGGAGCAGGGCTACAACGTCCTGGCCCTGGGCCAACACCTGGACGACCTGGCCGAGAGCCTGCTCTTATCCGTCTTCCACGGTGGACAGCTCCGCACCATGAAGGCCCATTACGTCAACGACGAGGGGGATGTCCGGGTCATCCGCCCGCTTGCCTATTGCCGGGAGCGCCAGACGGCCGACTACGCCCGCAAGGCCGAGCTCCCGGTCGTCCCGGATAGCTGCCCCGCCTGTTTTTCCATGCCCACCAGGCGGGAGCATATGAAGGCCCTGCTGGCCCGCGAGGAGGCGGGGCATCCCCACCTGTTCGCGAACATATTGCATGCCATCCGGCCCATCATGACCGAGGGGTCCCTGCCCGAGATTCCGTCCGGCGGCCGCCGGGGCGAGCGGCCGCCGGACGGCGGGGACGGTTAGCTCAACGGTCGGTCGCTGTCCCTGACCCCGTGCTTAGGCGTGCTGGGCGTATCCGATCGCCGCCAGCGCCGCTTGGATCTCTTCCAGGATCTTCGGGTCGTCGATGGTGGCCGGTACCTTGTAGTCCTTGCCGTCGGCGATGCTCTTCATGGTGCCGCGCAGGATCTTGCCGGAGCGGGTCTTGGGCAGGCGCTGCACGATCGCGACGGTCTTGAAGGCCGCCACCGGGCCGATCTCGTCGCGGACCTTGTTCACCAGCTCCTTCTGGATGACCTTGGGGTCCCGGTCCACGCCGGACTTGAGGACCACGAGTCCGAGCGGCAGCTCGCCCTTGAGCTGGTCGGCGGCCCCAATGACGGCGCACTCGGCGACATCCTGGTGGCCGGCAAGCGCCGCCTCCATGGCCCCGGTGGAGAGTCGATGCCCGGCGACGTTGATGATGTCGTCGATGCGGCTCATGACGAAGACATAGCCATCCTCGTCGATGTAGCCGGCGTCGCCGGTTAGGTAGTAGCCCGGCTGGGCGGAGAGATACGACTGGTAGTAGCGCTCCTCGTTGCCCCAGAGGGTGGGCAGACAGGCGGGAGGGAGGGGGAGCTTGATCATGATGCGCCCGATGTCGCCGGGTTTGACCGGCTCGCCGGTGTCGTCCAATACCTCGACTCCGTAGCCCGGGACGGCGCGGGTGGGGGAGCCGGCCTTGACCGGAAGCGGCTCGATCCCGATGCAGTTGGCGGCGATCGCCCAACCCGTCTCGGTCTGCCACCAGTGGTCGATCACCGGGACCTTAAGGATGCGCTCGGCCCAATTGAGGGTGTCCGGGTCGCAGCGCTCGCCGGCCAGGAACAGGGCGCGCAGGGTCTTGATGTTGTAGCGCTTTAAGTGCTCGGCGTTGGGGTCATCGCGCTTGATAGCACGGAAGGCAGTGGGGGCGGTGAACAGGACCGAGACCCCGTGCTGCTCCACCACGCGCCAAAAGGCCCCGGCGTCCGGGGTGCCGACGGGCTTGCCCTCGTAGAGAATGGTGGTGCAGCCGGCCAGCAGCGGCGCATAGACGATGTAGGAGTGCCCGACCACCCAGCCCACGTCCGACGCGGCCCAGTAGACCTCCCCGGCCTTGACCCCGTAGACATTGGACATGCTCCAGGTGAGCGCGACCGCATGCCCGCCGTTGTCGCGCACGACGCCCTTGGGGATGCCGGTGGTGCCCGAGGTGTAGAGGATATAGAGGGGGTCGGTGGCGGCTACGGGGACGCAGTCGGCTGGCTCAGCCGCTGCCGCCGCCTCGGCCCAGCCGATGTCCCGACCCGGCATCAGGGTGCCGGGCTCCTGGGGACGCTGCAAGACGATGCAGGCAGACGGCTTGTGAGCGGAGAGCTCGATGGCCTCGTCCAGGAGCGGCTTGTAATGCACTACCCGGTTGGTCTCGATGCCGCAGGAGCCGGCCACCATGACTTTGGGTTTGGCATCGTCGATGCGGGTAGCTAGCTCGCGCGAGGAGAAGCCTCCAAACACCACCGAGTGGATGGCCCCGATGCGGGCGCAGGCGAGCATGGCAATGGCCGCCTCCGGCACCATGGGCATGTAGACGATGACCCGGTCACCCTTCTCGACGCCCTGATCGCGCAAGGCCCCGGCGAAGCGCGCTACACGGTCCTGCAGGTCCCGGTAACTGATGCGCTCGATGGTATCCGTCACGGGGCTATCGTAGATAATCGCCGGCTGGTCTCCGCGGCCGGCGGCCACATGGCGGTCCACCGCGTTGTAGCAGGTGTTAAGCTCGGCCCCGCTGAACCAGCGATAGAAAGGGGCGCGGGAGTCGTCCAATACGCGCTCCCAGGGACGCGTCCAGTCGACCAATTGGGCGGCATCCGCCCAGAACCCCTCGGGGTCTTTCATGGAGCGGTCGTAGGTGGCTTGATAGCCCATCGTGTTTCCTCCGGCGGTTGGATCGCGGCACCCGGGACTGCCCGGGTGACTTGTCTGTCGTTTTTATTGCGGCGCAACCCTAGACGCTTCCGCGACGCCTTGCAACGGTCGCAATCGGGTCGGTCGGAGCTTCTGCGGCTATGCCCGCGTGGCTTCCCCGGCTATCCTCGGCTCTAGGCACGGGATTCCACGGCGACGAGCCGTGCCCGCTTCGGAGCTTAGAGGTGCCATGAGCGATTCGAAACGGCGAATTCTGGGGCGTCTGCGGTCGGCGAATCCAGCGCCCCAACCCCTGCCCGAAATCCCATCCGTCGGCGCGCCAGTGCGCGCGTTCGACTGGGGTTCCGAGGAGCGGCTCGGTCGCTTCGTGCAGGCCCTGGAGGCAGTGCGCGGGGAGGTCCACCGGGTAGGCAATGACTGGCCCAACGCCCTATTTGCCCTTTTGCGCGACCGGGGGGTCCGCGGGTTGCTCTACGGACCTGGCGGACCCCACGGCACTGCGCTGGAGCAGGGTTGGCCCGACCCTTCGGCCATTGAGCTCATACCCTACGAGGCTCCGGTGGAGGCGTGGCGCGACACCCTGTTCGACCGCGTCCCCGCGGGCTTCAGCTCCTGTCGGGCCGCCATCGCCGAGACCGGCAGCCTGGTGCTGTGGCCGGACTCCGACGAGCCACGGCTCCTCTCCCTGGTTCCGCCCATCCATGCGGTGCTCCTGGACCCCCGGACGATCCGCAGCACCCTCGCTGAGCTGATGGCGGACGAGGGCTGGGAGGGCGGTATGCCGACAAACGCGCTCCTGATTACCGGGCCGTCCAAGTCCGCCGACATCGAGCAGACCCTGACCTATGGCGTCCACGGCCCGGAGTCACTTATCGTCCTGGTGCGCACCGACGGTTGAGGAAAAGGGCGCTCGCCATGCTTCGGCCTGACATCGGGCCTCACTGCGTCGGATCTGCTCTGCCCCCCACTTCGATCCTCGTAACTCGCTACTCGCTGCTTTCCCCCCTAGAATGCCGTCGCAATTTCAACGGTCCGGAGGACTTCCGATGTATCCGCACTCTCCCAAGCGCCCCTCGGGCTTCACCCTGGTCGAGCTGCTCGTGGTACTTGCCATCCTGGGTCTCCTGGCCGGGTTGGTCGGGCCCCAGGTCATGAAGTTCCTGGGCTCATCCAAGACCAAGACCGCCAAGCTCCAGATCGAGGATTTGTCCGCGACCCTGGACATGTATCGCCTGGAAACCGGACGCTATCCCAGCAGCGACGAGGGCCTGGATGCCCTCGTCAAGAAACCCGGCGATGTTGCCAATTGGAACGGCCCGTACTTGAAGAAGGGCGACGTTCCCAAGGACCCCTGGGGTTTCGAGTACCAGTACCGTTACCCCGGCGAGCAGGGCGGCACCGATATCTGGTCCCTTGGTGCGGACAACCGCGAGGGGGGCGAGGGCGAGAACGCCGACATCAAGAGCTGGGAGTAGCGACGGGACCCGGTCCGGGTCCATGACTAGGCCCTCGCGCCTACCCGGCCGTCTTCCGACTGCTCGCACTCGGGCTCGGGGTTCGGGCTTTACGCTGATCGAGATCGTCGTGGTCCTGGCCGTTGCGGCGCTCCTGATGACCGCTGTCCCGCCCCTCTTCGAAGCGGTCATGCCGGGTGTCCAGATCAAGGGGGCGGCGCGGCGCACCGTGGCTGCCTTGAGGCTCGCCCGGGACACCGCCATACGTACGGGGTCCGAGATCGCCCTGGTGGTCGACGTGGAGGCACGCCGCCTGGAGCTTCAGGGTTTCCGGCCGGTCTCCTTGCCGGGGGCCCTCAACCTGGACCTGGAGGTAGCCCGTCGCGAGCTGATGGACGAGGAGCGGGGCGCCATCCGCTTCTTCCCGGACGGCAGCTCGACCGGCGGGCGCATCGTCCTGACCCGGGGCGAGGGACAGGACGCCACCGGCTACCAGGTCGGGGTCAACTGGCTGACGGGCCGGGTGCGCATGGCCCCGTGGGGCCCCGAATGATCCGCCCGCGGCGCCAATCCGGCTTTTCACTCCTGGAGGTCCTGGTGGCCTTTGCCATCCTCGCGATGTCCATGGGGGTGCTGCTTCAGATCTTTTCCCGGGCGAGCATGTCGACCGTCGTCGCCTCCCAGTACAGCCGGGCCGCGGCGCTCGCCGAGTCCCGCCTCGCGGCGGTGGGGACCGCCATCCCGCTGGAGCCGGGGGCACTCTCCGGGGAGCCGGAGGATGGCATCGCCTGGGAGCTCACGATCGTCCAGGCCACCGATCTCCAACCGGAACAAGGTCTGGGCGCCGTCGCTTTGCCCTCCGTCAGTCCCTACCGGGTCACGGTAACGGCCCTGTGGGAGGACGCCGGGCGCGTGCGCCGCCTTGCGCTAACGACCCTGCGTCTGGGCGAGCCCTTTGAATAGTCTGACCGAGACCCGCCGATCGTTCGCCAACCGGGGTGCCGAGGGGTTCACCCTGGTGGAGCTCCTGATCGCACTCGCCATGGTCGCGCTCATCGCCTTGCTCTTGTTCTCCGGGTTGCGACTGGGCACGAGGTCCTGGGAGGGGGTCGATGCCTCCGCCGAGCGCACCGGCGCCATGCGTCTGGCCGACGAGTTTTTGGAGCGCACCCTGGCCCAGGTCCGCCCGGCCAACCTGGTCGTCGATGGGGAGACGGTCTCGGTCTTCGCCGGGGACAAGGAGCGATTGGAGTTTACGGCACCCCTGTCCGAGCATGTCGGGGTCCCTGGCATCTATGTTCTGCGGCTCGGACTGGCGGGGTCCGGCAAGCGACGCGATCTGGTCCTTACCCGCTGGCTCATGCACCCGGAGATCCTGGAGGGCAAGGACGATGTCCCGGCCTGGGAGCCCATCGAAGCGGATGCCGAGATGGCTCTGGAGTCCGTGCCCTCGGACTCGGACACGGCGGGCGGGGCCTTCGGGCGCACGTTGCTCCTGGAAAACGTGGAGGAGCTGGCGATCAGCTATTACGGCACCCCGACGGGGGAGCTGGGCGCCGACACCGACGCACAACCGGGTGCCAACCGGAAGGTTGCTGGCCCCCGCGGGCTGGGCGCCGGCCGGACCGCGACTCCCGGACTCGGAGACGGAAGCGAGGCGGACTGGTACGACGAGTGGTTGGACCAACCCGCGCTCCCGATCCTGGTTCGCATTCATCTCGCCACCCCGGATCGCACATGGCCGGACCTGATCGTCGCCCTGCCCGCCAGTCGCACCTGAGGGCGGCGTGCTCGGGCCGGGCGCGGCATCCTGCACCATGCCGGGGCCCGCGGCGCTCGCGAGGAATCGCGCTGATCCTGGTCCTCTGGGTGCTTACCCTGCTGACGGTGATGGCGGTGAGCATGACCGCTGCCCAGCGCACGGAGACGGCGCTCACAGACAACCGGATCGCGGAGGCGCGCTTCCGGGCCTCCAGCGAAGCGGCCATCGCCTACGCCATGCTCAGCTTCCTGTCGCCCCCGGAGGAGGGCGGGCAGCTCGGTATGTCGCGGGGCATGGGTCAGACACAGAACGATCAGACTCAGGACGCGTGGATCCCGGACGGGACCCCGCGACTCTGGCAATTCGATGGGGAGCCGGTCTCCATTGCAGTCTACAATGAGCAGTCCCGAATCAACCTTAACCAGGCCCCTGCTAACCTGCTCGCGGCATTGATGGTCGCCCTGGGGGTCCCGGAGGAGGATGCGACCGCCCTGGCGGATGCCATCCTGGACTTTCGCGACGAGGACGATCTGACGCTCCTGAACGGCGCAGAGGATAAGGACTATGAGGACTCGGGGCGCGCTGCCGGGGCCAAGGACGCCCCGTTCGTGGCGGTGGAGGAGCTCCAGCAGGTCCTGGGAATGACCCCCAAGCTCTATCGCGCGCTGGCGCCTGAGCTGACCGTGGACAGCGACGGCGAGCAAGTCGACGAGGAGTTTGCCTCCCCAGCGATCCTCGCCGCGCTCCAGGGGATCTCGCTGGAGGAGGCCCAGCTCAGGATCCAGGAGCGGAACGACCCGGCGCTCCCGGGAAGTCAGGGACCCCGAGCCGTCAACCGCGGCGGTCCCCTCTATCGGGTACAAGCTCGGCTTCCGACCCCGGGGGGCCATGGCCGCGTCATGGAGGCACTGGTGGAGCTGACCGAGGGTCAGCAGCCTCCCTACCAGGTGCGATGGCGCCGGTATGGACTGGCGGCCAAGGGGCAGACGATCTCGGCCGCAGAGGACCCGGGCGCCGACGACCGCTAAGCTCTGCCCAGGCCACACACGCCGTAGCCGCTCCCCATTCGATCCGATCGTCGTCTCACCAGCCTGCTCCGACTGGCGTCCCGACAGCGGCGGGACTTACACTCCTTCAACACTGAACGGGCGGTCTCATCCCTGGAAACCATTCCTCAGGGCGGGCACCCTCCTCTAAAGGCTACGTAAAGCACACGCCGATGGCCCTGAGCGACACTCTGAGCTTCCTGCGCGGCGGTCGCGCCCTGCATCTGGTCCCGGTCGCGGCTGACTCGCTGGTGGAGCGTTTTTTTCCCTGCCTCCCCGCGGGGCTCCGTCGGGCGCTGGCGAGGCGGGACCGGCGACTCGTGGTGATCCCGGAAGGCGATTCCGCGCACCTTTACCTGGCTACCGCGGAGGAGCGCGAGCCGATCGGCACCCTGGGTCTCGCCGACCCGGACACCCTGCCGGCGACGGTGGCCGGGGGCGCCAAGGAGCTGCGTCACCGGACTGTGCTGATGCTCCCGGCGGACGCGGTGCTGACTCGCCGGATCTCGCTTCCGGCCCAGGTTCGAGACACCCTGCCTCAGGCGATTCGGTTCGAGCTGGACCGGCTCTCGCCTTTCCAACCCGAGCAAGTGCTCTACGACTTCGCCCCATTACCGCTGGCCAAGGGCGATACACGCCTGCATGTCGATCTGGCCCTGTGCCGGCGGGATCGGGTGGACGGCTGGATCGGACGCCTCCGCGAGGCGGGCTCCCCGGTCGACCAGGTGGCCTGGCAAGGGGCCTGGACCAAGGCCAACCTGCTCCCGGAAGCGGAGCGGCCGCGTCGCCAGCAGCCCTTGCTCGACCCTTTGAAGCTGCTCCTGGGGTTGGTGCTGGTGCTCGCCGCGCTGACCCTGGGGACCCCCTTATGGCAGAAGGCCCGGCTACTGGAATCGCTGGAGACGGAGATCGGCAAAGCGCGTGCCCAGGCTGTCCAGGTGGACGAGGCCCGCCAGGAGCTGGAGCGGGCACGCCGCGGTAGCACGGAGGTGCTGCGCCAAAAATGGGAGCAGCCACGTATGCTGGACTTGCTGCGGGAGCTGACCGAGCGCATCCCCGACGATACCTGGGTGCAGAGCCTGGAGTATCAAGAAGGGGAGGTGCAGGTGCGCGGAGAGTCCGGACAGGCCACGGCCTTGATCGGGCTCTTGGAGCAGGCCCCCGGGTTCGATGGGGTCTCCTTTCGCTCTCCAGTGACGCAGGTGGCCCGCACCGGCAAGGAGCGTTTCAACCTGGCGTTTACCTACACCCCGGTTAATGCCGGCAGCGCGGGCGCCAAGGCCGAGGCTGGCGCTGGCGCACTCCCGCAGGTCGAGCCCGGTTCACCGGCCGCGCCTCCGCCTGCGTCCGAGCCGGCCATACCCGTACCATGACCCAGCCCACGCTCAACCGGCGCTACTGTGCGCTGGCCTGGACCCTGCTGGTCTTGGTCGCCCTTCTGATCCTGGCGGCCGTCGCCCTGCCCTGGCTGCAACGAATGGGGGCGCTTGACGCCTCCATCGAGGCGGCCGAGGATCAGCTCCTGCGCTATCGCCGAATGGTCGCCACCCTGCCGACGCTCCGTGCGGAGCTTGACAAGGTCAACAGCAACCAGGATTTTAAGGCGTTTTATTTTTCGGCAAAGACACCGGCCCTGGCAGGGGCGGAGCTCCAACGCAAGGTCCAGGATATCGTTTCCGCGGCCAAGGGGCGGCTCATCAGCACCCAGCTACTTCCCGAGGAAGAGAACGAGCAGCCCGCGCGGGTGCGGCTGCGCACCCAGATCCAAGGCTCCACCGACACCTTGCTCCAGGTCCTTTACGGGATCGAGGAGTCTCGCCCCTTCCTGTTCGTAGAGCAGGTCTCGGTGCGCTCGTCCGCCCGTCCGGAGCAAGCCGAGCCAGCCGGCCGACCGGTGCGGCGGGTGCCGGTCAACGAGGCCGGCGAGCTGACCGTGCGCCTGGACATCTTCGGATTCGCCCTGCCGGGGGATGCGGGATGAAGGCACTGGCGCTGGCCGCAGCCCTCCTGGGCGCGCTGCTTTACCTGCAATGGAAAGACTGGCCCCCGGGGCCGACCCGGGTCGGCCAGGACGGGCCGGCCCCTGCGGGAGCGGCCGGTAACTCTGCGGCCGAGTCCAGCCCGCTTGCCCGGCTTGCGCCCCTGGAGGCCAAGGAGACCTATGCGTCCGTCAACGACCGCACCCTGTTCCGCCCTCAGCGGAAGCCCCCGGACCCATCGGCAGCGGAGCCCCCGTCCGAGGACGATACCGCAGCGGCGGGCTCTCTGGAGGGACTGGACCTCAGCGCCGTGGTGATTGCCCCGGGGACGACCCAGGCATGGGTCGCTGACCCTGCCCAGGGGCTCCAACGCCTGCGTCTGGGGGACCTCTATCAGGGCTGGGCCGTCAAGGACATAACCCCGGATACCCTGGTTCTGGAGCGACAGGGAAAGTCGAATACGCTAGTATTGCGGGACTTTTCGCCGGTGCTACCGCCCGCGGTTCCTGCCCCGCCGCGGCAGACACCCGCGGGCCAGCGTCAACCCAAACCGGCCCAGGGCGCTCAGCCCCCCCGCCCGGACCGGCGGGTCGCTCCTCCTAGGCCGCCTCCCGCGCCCCAGCCGGGGTCCCCCTAAGTATCCCTTCAAGCGAGACCCCATGTACGCAGACCGTTCCCGCAAAGGCCGGAATGACCCCAGCTGCCGGGTCGGTCAGGGCTGCCCCCGAGCCCTGCCGCTGCTGATCGTCCTTGGACTCGTCGGGTGCCTCGGAGGCTGCGAGCGAAGCTATTGGGATCCGACCGTCAAGGTCGGCGATTCCCGCGGGCACCTAGTGGACCGGGGGCGCACCAGCGCCGCTCCGGGGGCAACGGTCTCGGGTTACAGGGCCGACGAGAGCATCGCCCTCGGTGCGTCGGACGACGTGCCCAAGGCCGTGGACTCGGTCCAGCGGGGCAGCGGGACCTTCGTGCGCAAGATCACTGCGCCGAGCGTGGACACGAGTCCAGGGGACGTCACCCTGAACTTCGACAACACTGACGTCCGGGAGGTGGTTAAGGTCATCCTCAAGGACATACTCAATCAGAACTATGTGTTGAACCCGGCGGTTCAGGGGACCGTGTCGCTTCAGACCGGGAGGCCGCTACGCCGGGAGCACCTGATCCCCACCCTGGAAACCCTGCTGCGGATGAACAACGCGGCACTCGTCTATAAGGGGGGCACTTACGAGGTGGTGCCCCTTGCCAATGCGGTCCAAGGCAACCTGGTCCCGCAGTTGGGGACGTCCACGAGCGCCCTGCCCCAGGGTTACAGCGTTCAGATCATCCCGCTCCAGTACATCGGTGCGGACGAGCTGAGTCGCATCCTTCAACCCCTCGCCCCCGAGGGCAGCATCATCCGGGTCGATCCGCTGCGCAACCTCATCGTGGTGGCCGGTACCAGCCCGGAGATGGGCAACCTGATCGACACCATCAAGGTATTCGATGTGGATTGGATGAAGGGGCTTTCGGTGGGGTTCTTCGTCCTCGAATACGCCAAGGCGAACGAAGTGGTGACCCAGTTGGAGGGTCTGCTTGCGGACGACTCGGGCAACCCGCTCAAAGGACTGTTCCGCTTCATCCCTGTGGAGAGCTCGAACGCCCTGATGGTGATTTCGCCTCAGGAAAGCTACATCCAGCAGGCGCGCAATTGGATCGAGCGCCTGGACATGGCAGAGGCATCGGGTAGCGCCGCCGAGCGGCTCTATGTCTACCGGGTCAAGCATGGGGATGCCGAGAACCTGGCGGATGTCCTCTCGCAAATCTTCGGGGGCGGCGAGGGCAAGGAGCGCCGGGGCTCGGTGGGCGGCGTGGCTCCGGGCTTGGAGACCTCCGGCATCGGTTCTCGGGCTGTCAACGCCATCAATGCAATCAATGCCATCGGCGACTCGGGCCTGGGTACCGGCGGGACCGGGATCGGTGCCGGGTCCGGAGACCAGGGCAGCGGATTGGGTCGTGGCAGCGGCGGGGTGGGAGGCGACGGCGGCACCCGCCGCGCCAGCTCCCGCACGATGGAGTTGACATCCGAGGTCAGCGTGGTGGCCGACGCGGTCAACAACTCTCTACTGGTCCGGGCAAGCCCCCGGGACTACAAGAAGATTCTGGACGCGTTGAAACAGCTCGACATCGTGCCCCTGCAGGTCCTGGTGGAGGCCACTATCGTCGAGATCAGGCTGGCCGGGAACCTGGAATACGGGGTCCAATGGAGCTTCGTCGGCGGCATTGGGAGCCAGCCGGAGGGTTTCATCAGCAACCCCTCTCTCGACGGCACCCTGGACAGCGCGACTCAGGCGGGCGTCGGCAAGATCTTCCCCGGGTTCAACTGGACCGTCATCGCCCGCCCCGATCAGATCCGCGTCGCCTTGAGTGCGCTGGCCGCCGAGAATCTGGTGAATGTCCTGTCTTCGCCCTCCGTGATGGTCATGGACAACCAGACCGCCCAGATCCAGGTGGGTGAGCAGGTTCCGGTCGCCACCACCCAGCAGCAGAGTACAATCACCGATAATAACAACATCGTCAATAATATCGAGTACAAAGACACGGGCGTCATGCTGTCCGTAAAGCCCCGGGTCACACCGGGCGGACTGGTGCAGATGGAGATCGAGCAGGAGGTGAGCACCGTGGCCCCCACCGACAGCTCCAACCTCAACTCGCCGACCTTCCAGACGCGCCAGATTACCAGCTCCGTGGCGGTACGTTCCAACCAGGCGGTGATCCTGGGTGGCCTGATCCGGGATGAGCGCTCCGCCGGCAAGCAGGGCATCCCTGGGCTCTACGACCTACCCTTCGCCGGGTTCCTTTTCGGCGAGCGCTCCAAGAAGGCCGACCGCACCGAGCTGATCGTTATCTTAACCCCTAAGGTGATCGCGAGCGATCGGGACATCGAGGCCGTTACCGAGGACTTCCGCGGCAAAGTGCAGGGGCTCCAGCTTAAGCTCTAGCGTGTCGTTTGGCGGCATGCCGGGAAGGCGGAAGCCTCTTGACAGCCGCTGAACCGTTCATACTATTAGCACTCGCTTCCGGTGAGTGCTAGCAAACGGGGCGAATCCCGCCCGGGGGCACTCTCCACCCTCCAGAAGCCATTCCGAGGAGAAACCAGATGAAGATTCGTCCTTTGCACGACCGCGTCGTCGTCCGTCGCCTGGAAGAAGAGCGCACCACCGCGGGCGGGATCGTGATCCCCGACACCGCCGCCGAAAAACCGATTCAGGGCGAGGTGCTCGCCGTGGGTAACGGCAAGGTTCTGGATAACGGCGAGACCCGTCCGCTCGATCTGAAGGTCGGCGATCGCGTTCTGTTCGGGAAGTACTCCGGCACCGAGGTCAAGCTCGACGGCAAGGAGCTTTTGGTGATGCGCGAAGACGACATCATGGGCGTGATCGACGCCTAGTGCCTCTCCCCCATCGCCTCCCCGATTCCTAACACCGACTTTTTTTCGAGGTATTCCCCCATGAGCGCGAAAGATGTGAAGTTCGGCGGCGACGCCCGTGCCCGCATGATGGAAGGCGTCAACATCCTGGCCGACGCGGTCAAGGTGACCCTGGGTCCCAAGGGCCGTAATGTGGTCCTGGAGAAGTCATTCGGCTCCCCGACCGTGACCAAGGACGGCGTGTCCGTGGCCAAGGAGATCGAGCTCAAGGACAAGTTCCAGAACATGGGCGCCCAGATGGTGAAGGAGGTCGCCTCCCACACCTCCGACGTGGCCGGCGACGGCACCACCACCGCGACCGTGCTCGCCCAGGCGATGGTGCGCGAGGGCCTCAAGGCCGTCGCCGCCGGCATGAACCCGATGGACCTCAAGCGCGGCATCGACAAGGCGGTCGACGCGGCAGTGCAGCAGCTCAAGGACATGTCCAAGCCCTGCACCGATAACAAGGCGATCGCCCAGGTCGGCACTATCTCCGCCAACTCCGACGAGTCCATCGGCGAGATCATCGCCCAGGCGATGGAGAAGGTCGGCAAGGAAGGCGTCATCACCGTCGAAGAGGGCAAGTCCCTGCACAACGAGCTGGACGTGGTCGAGGGCATGCAGTTCGACCGCGGCTACCTTTCCCCCTACTTCATCAACAACCAGCAGAGCCAGAGC
>JBGSOR010000491.1:0-35659 GCA_041738985.1 Chromatiaceae bacterium
GGCGGCCGCGAGGGCGTCGAAGCCGGGCTGCTCTGGCGTTTCCCGCACGGTGGTGCGCCCGGTCCTGGACTGGTCGTCGTACGGGCGGCGCAGGGTCCAGACCGCGTCCAGCGTAGCCGATTGCCCCGGGACCGATTCAAGTCGCTGGACCTCGATCTTGACGCGGTAGGCGGCACTCCCGGCCACCGCCTCGGGCGACTGGGTGACGTGGGGCGTGCCGAGCATCGCCACGAGGTTCTCGGCCACGGCGCGGGAGATCTCGTCCTGGAGGGGCGAGGCCCAGCGGTCGTACTCCTCGATCCGGACCCGATTCGAACCGGCCGCGACGACGATCTCGGGGCGGTCCACCGCGGCTGGCACCGATACCGGGCCGACGGAGATCGACAGATCGGAAAAGGGTGCGGCGGGCGCGGACCCGGCACTCAGGGTGTAGAAGCGCGACGAGGGCGAGGCGCAACCGGCCAGGAGGATCATCGCGGCAACGAGTGCGGAGCACTTCCATGGGAAGGGCTGGGGGAGGGCGGCGGGACGGCGCATCAGGGCTTCTCCTCGGCCTTGCCCCTCAGCAGGGCCTCCGGATGACGCTCGAGATAGTCGCTCAGGACCCGCACCGAGCGCGCGGCGCGCGCCACCTCCTGGAGTGCGTCGCGGAGCTCGATCTGGCCCGGGGCGTCCGTGCCGAGCAGGGTCTCGTCGGTGCTCTTGAGCACGCGGTCGGCGGAGGCCATGACCCGGTGGAGCTCCGCGATGGCCGACTTGAGCCCGGGCGTGACACCCGAGTCGATGCGGTTAACGGCCTTGTCGATGTCTTTGATCGTCTTATCGAGCGTGGCGAGGGTTTGCTTCACGTCGGCGCCTATCGCCTCGTAGGGGATCTTGTCCAGCTTAGCGAGGATACCCGTGACCTTGGACTCCAGGTCCGGCAGTGTGCTCGGGACCGTTGGGACCACAGGCGTCTCCCGGGTCCAGTCGACAGCGGCCTTGGTCGCGTCCGGGAAAAAGTCCAAGGCCACGTAAAGCTGCCCGGTGAGCAGGCTGCCGCTGCGAAGCTGTGCGCGCAGTCCACGCTCCTCGACCAAGCGCCGAAAGAGGGCATGGCTTTTCTCGACGCTATCCGCGATCGCCTCGCCGGCTGCCGTCTCTTGCTCGTGCAGGCGGGCGACGATGCGCTCGGGGAAGGCCACGACCTCGACCCGACCGCGCAACGTCAATTTCACCGGGTCCAGGTCGACCCCAACGTCCGTCACCTCGCCCGCGGGCAGGCCGAGGATCGTGACCGGCGCGCCCACGGAAAGCCCGCGCAGGGATTCGCCGAAATGGAGCACATAGCGTCTGGCGATAGTCTCCGGCTGCTTCATGGCAGTGGCACGATCGCCGAAGAGGGCATAGGCGCTGTCCGCGGGGGCGGGCTCGCTGTCGGTGGCGAAGGCGGGTGTCTCGAACGCGACGCCGCCGATCAGCAGCGACACCAGCGATTGCGTGCGCACATCCACACCGCCCGCGCCCAGCGAAACGTCGAGACCGCTCGCATTCCAAAAGCGGGTATCCGAGCTGACGAACCGATCGTAAGGCGCGTTGACGAAGACCCGGAGATTGACGGACTTGCCGTCGTCGGCGAGCGAGTAGGCGATGATCTGGCCGACCTGGAGGCGGCGGAAATAGAGCGGCGAGCCGATCCCGAGGGAGCCCAGGTCGCCGGCCGTGAGCTGGAAGTACCGGCCCGGCTGGTCGATGGTTACGGCCGGTGGCACGTCGAGTCCGACAAAGCGGCGCTGTTTTTGGGTCGATTTACCCTTTTCGAAGCCGATGTAGTTTCCCGACAGCAGGGTGCCCAGACCGGAGACCCCGCTCAGGGTGACGCGCGGCTGAACCACCCAGAACTTCGCGTCCTCGACCATCAACCCCTCCGCATGCTTGTCGATCTTGGCGGTCACCATGACCTTCGAGTAGTCCTGGTAGAGCTCCACCGCGGTCACCTGACCGATTTTGACGTCTTTGTATTTGATGAAGGTCTTGCCAGCTTCCACGCCCTCGGCAGAGGGGAGCACGATGGATACGGTTGGCCCCTCGTTGAGGATGCGGTTCACGGCGATCCCGATGGCCACGAAGGCGGCAATCAGCGGGATCGCCCAGATGACCGAGATGCGCGAGCGCCTTCTCGGGGTCAGGGTCGCCCGCGGCAGGGTGTCGCGGTCCAGGATTTCAGTCAATGCCAGCCTCCTTCTTGGTCGCTGCATCCCAGATCAGACGTGGATCGAAGGTCGTTGCCGCGATCATCGTCAGCACTACGACCGCCGCGAAGAAGACCACACCGGGACCAGGCTGCACCGACATCAGGGGCGAGAGCTGCACCAGCGCCACCGTAAAGGTATCGACGAAAACGTCGAGCATCGACCAGCGGCCGATGAGCTCGACCATGCGGTAGAGCCGGGTCCGCTCCCGGCTCCCGCCGATCGAGCCGCGCTGCACCGTCGTCAAGAGGTAGGCGAGCGCCAGCAGCTTGCCGAGCGGGACCATGACGCTGGCGATCAACACGATGAGCGCGAGCGGCCATGACCCCGAGGTGTAGAGGAATACCACGCCGCCCATGATGGTGTCGTGCTCGGTGGCCCCGAGCGTGGTGGTGCCGAGCACCGGCAATAGGTTGGCGGGGATATAGCAGATGGCCGCGGCGACGACGAGCGCCCAAGTGGTCTGGATGGACTGGCGGCGGCGCCATTCGAGGCGCGCGCCACAGCGGGGACAGTGGCCCGGCTCGGCGCCGCTCGCGGGTTGGGAGAGGAGGCCGCAGTTCTCGCAGGCGACCAGTCCGGCCTGAGCGGCCGTGAGCGCGGTTGCCGTCATGGCCTCGACCCAAGGGCCGGGGTCTTGGAGTCCGGGGGTGGCTCGCCGTCGGACCACTCGAGCCGATCCCAGATCTCGCGCGGATCCAGGCTGACCTGGATGGCCGGAAAGAGCAGCATCAGGGCGCCCACGGCATACATGCCGATGTCGGCCTCCACCTTGGCCAGCTCTGCGATCTTGATGAGCGCGACCAGGATGCCGAGCATCATCACCTCGACCATGGACCAGGGCTGCATCGCGCTGGCCCAGCGCAGCATCTCGCCCGCCCAGCGCGGGGCGGGCGGGCGCCGGACGGCCAGCAGGACGGCCAGCATGGACAGGATGTAGGCAGATGGGGCGATCGACGCACAGATGGCCACGACGACGGCCGTCAACTCCTGGCCCTGGAGCCACATCTGGTAGGCGCCGCCGAGGATGGTGGTGCTGGCCTGGTGCCCTGCCACCGACAGCCCCATCAGCGGCGCCGTGTTGGCGACGATCAGGACCAGCAGCGCGGCGATGCCCAGCGCCAAGGGGTTCTCTATCGGGTCGGAGACCCGAGCTGCCAGGGTCCGCCCGCAACGCGTGCAGCTTGCCTTGGCGCCTGGCGGGAGCTCGGGCAGGACCTGCAGCAGGTCGCAATCAGGGCAGGCCAGTACCCCGGCAGGCCCCCTTGGTTCCGACCTATCGCCCATCGCGGCACCGGCAGGGATGGAGCGTCTTGAGCACCGCTGGCCTCAGCAAGCCACGGATCGGGGCTGTCCTCATCGGACGACAGCCCAGGCCGCCCCGGGTAACGCGGGCACGCCTCTTACCACCGGAAGCCCAGGGCCGCTGAGGGTCAGGTCCACGTCGCCTTCGTCGATCACGTACCCCAGGGTGCGCCAGGCGAGTGTGATACCGGCCCAGTCGAAGCGGAAACCCGATCCCAGGATCGCCTGCCAGGTCAGGTTGGACCAGCCTATCCCGATCGTCGTTGTAGTCGTTGCCAGCGGCCCGGGCCCCCGCGGGCATTCCGATCGCCGCGAGTGCCAGACCACTGCCGATGAGAAACCTCAGCCGGCGGATCATCTCGATGCCTCCGAATCGATGCGAAGCCCAATGCCGAGCGTATGTGGACGGGGCGATTGTCCGGGGGGCGCGGCGAAGTCGATTGATACTTTGCGACAGCTCGGTCCCAAGGGCGGAAGGACAGCCGGCGCGAGGCGGTGAGCGGGCTTCCGCTAGTCGGGCCAAAAATCCCGGCTTAGGATCTCGTCGGCCGAATAGGGGCAGGCGGTGGGAAAGGACTCATCTGCAAACCCCGTTTCGTCTGCCGCCCATTCCACGGATTCTGGATACGCCTCGGCCAACTCATCGGTCAGGAAGCGGCGCAGGCTGGGGGTCTCTTTGAACAGACGTGCGATATCGTTGCGCTGGATGCGGACCGTCCATTTCCAACTGTTGCAACGCCCCGCGGGCTGAAATTGCCATTTCAGAAGATGGGCTACCAGTACCCGCAGGCGGCGATAGAGCTCCCGGCGTTCATTTCCCATCTCGGACTCTAACTCTTCAATCAGGTGCGGGATATCCAACTCCCCAAGATTGCCCGATCTGAGCAGGTGCGCCTGTTGCTCAAGCCATGCGAACCGGTCGACCTCGTGCAGGATGGCGGCAGTCATCGCGTCAACCCCAGGTACAGTAAAGGACGGGACATACAAACACCCGCATCCGGGTATCGCGTCGATCTTAGCGGCGCGGTCGGCGCCGGACAAGGGCGGTTTCCTCGCGCTGCGCGTCGCGGAAGGCTGCAAGCGCTTGGAGTCCAAGGCTCTGCCTTGTGCGACCCGGGTTGAAAGATGGTGCAGCCGAGCCGCGCCTCTTCCTCGTTTGACCGACCGGGTGGGGACCGCCCCGCGGTCGTGCAGGTGCAGATACAGCACGATGCTGCGAAGCCCCTGGCCCAGGTTCGGCGAGTGCCGGTCCAGTTCCCCAGCCACCCCCAGGCATTCAATCCCGGTCCGCGGCGGACCGCGGGGTTACATCCACTCCGCATACAGCAGCTGCGCCTGCTCTAGCACCGTCTTCACCGCCTCCTCCTGGAGGTCGGGCGGGTAGCCGTACTTGTTCAGGATGCGTTTGACCATCACCTGCATCAGGCCGTGGCCCTGCATCGGCTTGTCCGCATACAGGGTGTGCAGGCAGGGCGCGTCGAAGCCGGTCAGCCACATGTCGCGCACAATCGCGATGCGGAAGGGGTCCCTGCTGTTCTTCAACCGGTTGGCCAGCTCCCGCCGTTTCTCCTTGCTGCGTATATGGGGCTGCCAGTCGGGGCCATCCTCGGCGCTGCCGGTCATGACGACCTTCAGCGTCTCTTCTGCCCAATCCGGACGCAGTGCGATTAGTGCATCATGGAGGTCCACGCAGATGCGGCGGCTCATGCAGACGATCATCGCCTTGCCGTCCATGGCCTCCACTCCAGACGGTCGCGCCCTCGTCCGCCGCGTTGTTCAGCTCGATCAGGGCCAAAGGGAGTCCGTTGACGAAGACCACCAGATCCGGCCGGCGGTTGTGCTGGGCCTCGACGACCGTAAGCTGATTGACCACCAGCCAGTCGTTCGCGCCCGGCTCGGCGAAATCCACCAGCCGGACCTTGTCGCCTTTGATCGAGCCGTCTGGGCGCGGATACTCCACATCCATTGGGCGGGACGCCATATTGCCAGCGCACGTCGTCGTCCTTGCGGTGCCAGTCGGAGTCGTTGAAGGGCGGGTTGGCCAGCACGTAATTGGCTCGCAGGTCCGGATGCAGGTCGCGGCGGAAGCTGTCGGCGTGCTCGGGGCCGAAGTCGGCTTCGATGCCGCGTAGGGCCAGGTTCATGACGGCGAGTCGGCGGGTGGTGGGGTTGCTCTCCTGGCCGTAGATGCTGATGTCGCCGAGCCGGAGCTTGTCCGCGGCGAGCCAGAGCTTGGCCTCGAAGCCGAGGTTGGCGGACGATTCGGACTTGGCTCCGTTCGATTTGCGGCGGGCCATCGTATTCCCCTAAGCACTGATCGGGGGAGGATGCCGGGAGGTGTCCGTCCACGCAAGGGCGCACGCCGCTGGGCGGGCCCGTTCGCGCGGGAGAATCCCGGGGAAGGGGGGTGCGGGTCTCGGGTCGGAGCGGCGAGCTCAGGTCGGTATCGCCGCCCCGACGCGGGGCGGCCGTTCGATCCGCGGCTACTAATAGATCGCCCGCCGCCACATGCGCCGGTCCGCTCCGGCGAAGGAGATGGGTGTCATCGGCATGCCGATGATGTCGATAAAGAGCGAGGCCGCCCCGGCGCTGGCAGGGAGTGTCCCTTCAAGCACCTTGACGCGGTAGCTGAGGTCGCGGCCAGCCAGCCGCGGCTCGCTGAGCTCCAGGACGGCATTCTCGACGGCCTCGCCTTCCAATACCGAGAGCGTTGCGTTCGGGGGATCGGACTTGAAGCTGTCGGCACCCTCGCCCCAAAAGGGAACGAAGCTTGCCGTCTTCATATGGCCGGCGAGGCGCTCGGGGCGGTCCGAAAAGAGCACGGTGACGGGACTCACGCCCTTGAGGGTGAGTTGGCCGTCCGCAAAGCTCACGCCTTCGGCACTCTGAACGAAGAGGAATTGAGGCTTGGCCTGCGCCTCGCCCTCCTTGTGCTTGTGCTCCGTGGCCTGCGCGGTTTTCAGGGTTAACGCCAGCGGCGCTAGCAGTGCGGCGCCAGCGATCAGGTCGCGTCTCGTCGTCATGATGGGGATGCTCCGTTGAAACGGTGAGGAGTGGGCGGATCGCGGCATGGCGCAGACCCTGTTATGTCGCGATCACCAGCGGAAGCTGACCCCCAGGGCGGGGCCGGTCATCCGCAGGTCCGCGTCGTCTTGGTCGAAATCGTACGAGAGGCTGCGGATGGAGAGGCTCAAGTCTCCCCAATCGAACGCATAGCCGACGCCGACCAGGGCCTGCCAGGTCCAATTGGAGTCCCCTGTCCCGATGTCCGCGTAATAGGGCACGAACCAGTGATTATCGCCCAGTCGGACCTGTCCCTTGACGCCGACGATGCCGTCCCACAGCGACCTGTCCTGGCTGACGCTGCCCGCGGAGTCGAGGATGTCGCGGCTGCCTTCCAAACGCCACTTCAGGTCCGAGTCCATGCCCAGATAGCGGAAGCCGGCAAGCAGGTCGACGTGCCAGGCCGGGGCGTGGGCGACGGTGTAGGCGCCGGCGAGCGTCCAGACCGTCGAGCTGAAGCTCGTTTCCAGCTCGCGGTAGACGGTGTCGATGTCGCGCCCGCGCGGGCCCGTGAGGGTGCGGGCGCGGGTTTTCTGGTCGCCGAAGTCGATATAGATGATGTCGGTCAGGACGGACCATCGACCCTTGCGCGCCTCGCCCGTGAGCATGAGCGCGAACTGGAGGTTCTCCAGGTAGTCGTTCGGTCCGATCTCGGCGTCGACGCGCAGCTCGTCGATGGCATTGCCCAGGCGATCGCGCACGCCCGGAAGACGAACGTCGGCGCTGCCGTTGAGATTGGGGAGCCAGAGATACGGTGTCAGGCTGAAGTGCCAGTTGCCGTCGAAGGGGTCGGTGCTGTTGGCGGCCAGGGCTGCGGGGGTCGTCGCGACGGCGAGACCGGTGGTCATGGTTAGGGTGGCGAGTTGGGTCTTCCAGCTGCTCTTCATCGTCGTGTTGTCCTCGGATGGGCGCGGGCCCCCGCGTGTACGCGGATTGCCGCCAGTGGGTTGGCCGCGGACGCGCGCCGCGGCATCGTGCGCCTGGGCAGCTTAAAATCGATCGGGGGCTCGGCTCACGGCGTGCGGCTGCCCTTGATCGCGGATCGTGCGGGACGCGTCGCCTGGCTTTCCTCGCCTTCGACCTAGCCGAGCGGCGACGCAGCAAATCGAGCGTGGATTATGGGCAGCGCTCGCCCGGCTCGCTTGTCTTTTCCCGACAGATGAAGCGGCGAGACCAAGCCCGGGTCCGTCACAGATCCCCGCAGGGTCCTCGCACGCGCCAGGGGGGCGGCACGTCTCCCCCGAAATGTCTCCCCCGGTGGGGCCTAAGCACCCCAGCATGGTAGAATTCCCGACTTTGTAACGCCCCCTCGCCGCCGCCCCGAGCACCGGGGCCCACGCGGCCGACGCGCAGCCTGGAAGCCCCATCCCCCATGCCCGATTTCGCGAAAGAAGTCCTGACGATCAACCTGGAAGACGAGATGCGCCAGTCCTACCTGGATTACGCCATGAGCGTGATCGTGGGGCGGGCGCTACCCGACGTGCGCGACGGTCTGAAGCCGGTGCATCGGCGCGTGCTCTTCTCGATGAGCGAGCAGGGCAATGTCTGGAACCGCGCCCATCGCAAATCGGCCCGCGTGGTCGGCGACGTGATGGGTAAGTATCACCCCCACGGGGACTCGGCCATCTACGACACCATGGTGCGGATGGCCCAGCCATTCTCCCTGCGTTACCTGCTGGTGGACGGCCAGGGCAACTTCGGCTCGGTGGACGGGGACCCGCCAGCGGCCATGCGTTACACGGAAGTGCGGATGACGCGCATCGCGGACGCCCTGTTGGACGACCTGGACAAGGACACGGTCGACTTCCAGCCCAACTACGACAACACCGAGCACGAGCCGACCGTCCTTCCGGCGCGTTTCCCCAACCTGCTGGTGAACGGCTCGTCCGGGATCGCGGTGGGTATGGCGACCAACATCCCGCCCCACAACCTGCGGGAGGTGATCGACGCGGCGCTCGCCATCATCGAGAACCCGCTGATCTCGATCGAAGACCTGATGGCCCTGGTGCCGGGTCCGGACTTCCCCACCGCGGCCCTGATCAACGGGGTACGCGGTATCCGGGAGGCCTATCGGACCGGGCGCGGGCGCTGCGTCATGCGTGCCCGCACCCTGGTGGAGACCCAGAAGCGCAGCGGGCGCGAGGCGATCGTCGTCACCGAGCTTCCTTACCAGGTCAACAAGGCCCGGCTCCTCGAGCGCATCGCGGAGCTGGTGAAGGAAAAGAAGATCGAGGGGATCGCCCCGGACGGGCTGCGCGACGAGTCCGATAAGGACGGGATGCGCATCGTTATCGAGCTGAAGAAGGACTGCTACCCCGAGGTGCTGCTGAACAACCTGTACCAGCACACCAACATGCAGTCGGTCTTCGGGATCAACATGGTCGCCCTGGTGGACGGGCAGCCGCGCACGCTGAATCTCAAGCAGATCCTCGAGTATTTCCTGCGTCACCGGCGGGACGTCGTGACCCGGCGGACCCTTTTCGAGCTGCGCAAGGCCCGGGACCGCGCCCATCTGTTGGAAGGCTATGCCATCGCGCTGGCCAACCTGGACGAGGTGATCGAGCTGATCCGCGCCTCCGCGAGCCCGGCCGAGGCCCGCGAGGGCTTGATGTCCCGGGCCTGGCCGCCCGGTGCGGTGACCGGCATGCTGGAGCGGGCGGGCGCCGCCCAGACCCGTCCCGAGGACCTGGAGGCGGCCTTCGGACTCACGGACCAGGGCTATCGCCTGAGCGAGCGCCAGGCGAAGGCGATCCTGGACCTCCAGCTCCAGCGCCTGACCGGGCTGGAGCAGGAGAAGATCCTCACCGAGTTCCAGGAGATCCTGGCGCGGATCGCCGAGCTGCTCCTGATCCTGTCGGATCCGGATCGGCTGATGGAGGTGATCCGTGCCGAGCTGACCGCGATCCGCGACCAGTTCGGGGATGCACGCCGCACCGAGATCCAGGTCGACCATACGGATCTGACCCTGGAGGACCTGATCGCCCCCGAGGACGTGGTGGTCACTATGTCCCACCAGGGCTATGTGAAGGCCCAGCCGATCAGCGACTACCAGGCGCAGAAGCGCGGCGGCAAGGGCAAGAGCGCGACCTCCTTCCGGGAAGAGGACTTCATCGACCGGATCTTCGTCGCCCACTCGCACGACACGGTGCTGTGCTTCTCCAGTCGCGGCCGGGTCTACTGGCTCAAGGTCTACGAGCTGCCCCAGGCCGGTCGCGGTGCGCGCGGGCGGCCCATGGTGAATCTCTTGCCTCTGGAGCAGGGGGAGCGGATCAACGCGGTGCTGCCGGTGCGGGCCTACGAGGAGGGCTATTTCGTCTTCATGGCCACCAGTGCCGGTACGGTCAAGAAGACCCCGCTGACCGAGTTCTCCCGACCCCTGTCGCGGGGCATCATCGCCATCGATCTGCGCGAAGACGACGTCCTGGTGGGCGTGGCCATCACCGACGGCAGGCAGGAGATGATGCTCTTCACCTCCGCCGGCAAGGCGGTGCGCTTCAGCGAGGCGCACGTGCGCGCCATGGGGCGGGGCGCGGCCGGGGTGCGCGGGGTCTGGCTGGAGGAGGGCCAGCGGGTGGTCTCTCTCCTGGTCTCGGAGCCCGGCACTGTGCTCAGCGTCACCGAGAACGGCTATGGTAAGCGGACCGCCATCGAGGACTACCCGACCAAGGGCCGCGGTACCAAGGGCGTCATCGCCATCAGCACCTCCGAGCGCAACGGCGCCCAAGTGGGTGCGGTCCTGGTCCGCCCCGGCGACGAGATCATGCTGATCACCGAGGGCGGCACCCTGATCCGCACCTCGGTGGATCAGATCCCGGTGGTCGGGCGCAACGCCCAGGGCGTCAAGCTGATCAACGTCGGGGAGGGACAGCGCCTGCGCTACGTGGAGCGCGTCGTCGCCCTGGAAGGTGAGAACGGCACCGAGCCCGACACGGACCCCGACGCGCCGGATGGTCCGACCCAGGGCTCGGGAGATGCCGATCCGGATCAGGGGCCGGGCGACGGCGGGGAGCGGGAGTCGGGAGAGCAACCCGAGGATTAGGTCCATTCCGGGGCTTACCCGGGAAGCCGAGCAATCGTTTTGGAATGATGCATTTAGCGGAGAACGAGCATGTCACGCGTGTATAACTTCAGCGCCGGCCCGGCCATGCTGCCCGAGTCCGTCCTCAAGCAATCCCAGGACGAGATGCTGGACTGGCATACGAGCGGCATGTGCGTGGCGGAGATGAGCCACCGGGGCAAGGAGTTCATGGCCATCGCTGCCGAGGCCGAGGCGGATCTGCGCGATCTGCTCGCCGTGCCGCCCAATTACAAGATCCTGTTCCTCCAGGGCGGGGCCTCGCTGCAATTCGCAATGGTGCCCATGAACCTGATGCGGGGCATGGAGTCGGCGGATTACATCAATACCGGGTCCTGGTCCAAGAAGGCGATCGCCGAGGCGCGCCATTACGGAAACGCGAACGTGGTGGCGACCACCGAGGCCGAAAAGTTCAACCGCGCCCCGGCCCAGGCCGAGCTGAGTCTGGCGGGGGACGCCGCCTATGTCCACTACACGCCTAACGAGACCATCGAGGGCGTGGAGTTTCCCTATGTGCCGGCGGTCGGCGACAAGCCACTGGTGGCGGATATGTCGTCCACCTTGCTTTCCCGGCCCATCGACGTGTCGCGCTTTGGGCTCATCTATGCGGGCGCCCAGAAGAACATTGGGCCGGCGGGGCTGACCATCGTGATCGTGCGGGACGACTTGATCGGCCAGCCGCTCGCCGGCACCCCGACCATGCTCAACTACAAGATCCACATCGACAACGACTCCATGTACAACACCCCTCCGACCTATGCCTGGTACCTGGCGGGTCTGGTGTTCAAGTGGCTCAAGGGCCTGGGCGGGCTCGACGCTATGGCGGAGGTGAACCGACGCAAGGCTGGGCTCCTCTACGAGGCCATCGACGCCTCCGACTTCTACAAGAATCCGGTGCAGCCCGCCTCCCGCTCCTGGATGAACGTGCCTTTCACCCTGCCGAGCCCGGAGCTGGACGACGTCTTCCTCAAAGAGGCCAAGTCCCATGGGCTCGTGACACTCAAGGGCCACCGCTCCGTGGGCGGGATGCGCGCGAGCATCTACAACGCCATGCCGGAGGAGGGGGTGCAGGCGCTGGTCGCCTTCATGAAAGAGTTCGAGCGCAAGAACGGATGAATTCGGGGGG
Source organism: Chromatiaceae bacterium (assembly GCA_041738985.1). Taxonomy (GTDB): domain Bacteria; phylum Pseudomonadota; class Gammaproteobacteria; order Chromatiales; family Chromatiaceae; genus Thiodictyon. Next base: position 11,801 of record JBGSOR010000491.1, read on the forward strand.
ACCAAGGGCCGAGGGCCCGCGAATGACCGCCCGAGCCTTGGCCCTGGGTCCTTGGCCCTTGGCCCTTGGCCCTATTCGGAAATAACCATGTTCAAGATCCAAACCCTAAATAACATCTCCGTGTCCGGTCTCGACCGCCTCCCGCGGGACTCCTACGAGGTCGCCTCCGAGATCGCCCACCCGGACGCCATCCTGGTGCGCTCCGCCAAGATGCACGACATGCCGATCCCGGAGACCCTCAAGGCGGTCGGCCGGGCCGGTGCGGGCGTCAACAATATCCCGGTGCCGGCCATGACCGCCCGGGGGATCGCCGTGTTCAATGCCCCCGGGGCCAATGCCAACGCGGTCAAAGAGCTGGTGATTGCCGGGATGCTGATCGCCGCGCGGAACCTGGGGCAAGCCTGGTCCTTCGCCCGCGGTCTCTCCGGGGACGACGCGGCCATCAACAAGGCGGTGGAGGCCGGCAAGAAGCAGTTCGTTGGCTTCGAGCTCCCGGGGCGTACCCTGGGCGTCATCGGTCTCGGTGCGATCGGCGTCAAGGTGGCCAATGCCGCCCGAGCACTCGGGATGAAGGTGGTGGGCTATGACCCGACCATCACGGTCCAGCGCGCCTGGCAACTGGCGAGCGATGTCCAGCCGGCGATCTCCATCGACGATCTGCTCTCGCGGTCCGATTTCGTGACCTTCCATGTGCCCCTGACGGACGAGACCCGCCACATGATCAACGCCGAGCGCATCAAGATCATGAAGAAGGCGGCGGTGCTGCTCAACTTCTCGCGCGAAGGCATCCTGGACGACGACGCCGTGGTCACCGCTCTGGATCAGGGTCATCTCTATGCCTATTGCTGCGACTTCCCGAACAACCTGCTGAAGGACCACCCACGGGTGATCACGCTGCCCCATCTGGGCGCCTCGACGGCGGAGGCCGAGGACAATTGCGCGATCATGGTGGCGGATCAGGTGCGCGAGTACCTGGAAGATGGCACCGTTACCAACTCGGTGAACTTTCCGGAGATCAACCTGCCGCGCAACGGTGGTCACCGCATGGCCATCGTCAACAGCAACGTGCCGAATATGGTGGGTCAGATCTCCACGGACCTGGCGCAGGTGAGTCTCAACATCCTGGATATGTTGAACCGTTCCCGGGGCGATGTGGCCGTGACCCTGATCGACGTGGACCAGCAATGCCCGAAAGAGACGGTGGAGAAGATCCGGGCCATTCCGGGTGTGCTTTCCGTGCGTTGTCTCCCTAAGTCGACCTGAGGCGCCCCACCGATGGCCGAGCCCTCCGCCATGGCCGATGAGCTCAACCGGGTGCGGGAGCGGATCGATGCGATCGATATGGAGATCCTGCGTCTGCTCAGCGATCGCGCCCGCTGTGCCCAGGAGGTGGGCCGGATCAAAAACGCCGTGCTCACGTCCCCCGGGGGGGGCAAAGACGCGGGCGCGGTGCAGTATTACCGTCCGGAGCGGGAGGCGGCGATCCTCCGCCGGATCAAGCAGGACAACCCGGGTCCCCTGGACGGGGAAGAGGTCGCACGGCTCTTTCGGGAGATCATGTCCGCCTGTCTCGCCCTGGAGCAGCCGATCAAGGCGGCCTATCTGGGACCAGAGGGCACCTTCACCCAGGCCGCAGCCCTCAAGCAGTTCGGGCACTCGGTGCGGACCATCGCCATGGCCACCATCGCGGACATCTTCCGCGAGGTGGAGTCCGGCTCCTGCGACTACGGCGTGGTACCCGTGGAGAACTCCACGGAGGGAGTCATCAGCCACACCCTGGACCTCTTTTTGTCCTCGTCGTTAATGATCGCAGGGGAAGTCAGCCTGCGCATCCATCATCATCTGATGAGTCGGGGCGGGGGGCTCGCGGACATCAAGGTCCTTTACTCCCATCAGCAGTCCCTGGCCCAATGCCGCGCCTGGCTCGACCGTCATCTCCCCCATGCCGAGCGGATCGCGGTGGGGAGCAACGCGGAGGCGGCGCGTCTGGCCTCTCTGGAGGACGGTGCCGCTGCGGTGGCCGGTCTGCCGGCGGCGGAGATTTACGGGCTCAAGGTGCTGGCGGAGCGCATCGAGGACGATCCCGGTAACACCACCCGCTTCCTGGTCATCGGTCCCCAGGACTCCCCGCCCAGCGGCGTGGACAAGACCAGCCTGCTGCTCTCCTGCCGCAATGAGTCCGGCGGACTTCATGGGCTCTTGAGTCCGCTTGCCGAGCACGGCATCGACATGACCCGGATCGAGTCCAGGCCCTCGCGGCGGGGTATCTGGACCTATGTCTTCTTCATCGATATCGCGGGTCACCGGGCGGACCCCCGGGTGGCCGCCGCCCTGGAGCACCTGAAACGGAGCTCGACCCTGTTCAAGGTGCTCGGCTCCTATCCCGTGGCGGTGCTATAAGTCGAGCATATCTTCGCCCTGTGAGGTCGTTGCACCTGGCCGTGCAGCACCGACGGCCGACCGCCTCCCAACTCGGACCAACCACATGACCCACCCAGAGAACCCTTTTATCGCCATCTCCGCCCCGGGTATCGCGGGCCTAACACCCTATGTCCCCGGCAAGCCGGTCTCCGAGCTCGAGCGGGAGCTGGGGATCTCGGACTCCATCAAGCTGGCATCTAACGAGAATCCGCTGGGGCCCGGCCAGCGGGCTCGGGAGGCCATTGCGGCGGCCTTAGGGGAGATCGGTTTCTATCCGGACGGGGGCGGATTCGACCTGCGCCGCGCCATCGCGGAGCGCCATGGGGTCTCGCCCGCCTGCGTGACCCTGGGCAACGGCTCGAACGACGTACTGGATCTGGTGGCCCGGACCTTCCTGCAGCCGGGGACCGAATCGGTCTTTTCGGAGCACGCCTTCGCCGTCTACCCCATCTCTACCCAGGCGGTGGGCGCCACCGCCCGGGTCGCCTCGGCCCGCGACTATGGACACGACCTGGCGGCCATGGCAGCGCTCGTCAACGAGCGAACCCGCGTGGTGTGGATCGCGAATCCCAATAACCCCACAGGTACCTGGCTTGCGGCGGACGCCCTGCGCGGCTTCATCGACGGGCTGCCCAGGACCTGTGTGGTCGTAGTCGACGAGGCCTATACGGAGTACGTCTCCGAGCCGGATTTCCCGGACGCGAGCCAGTGGCTGGAGAGCCATCCCAACCTGATCGTTACCCGCACCTTCTCTAAGGCGCATGGACTCGCCGCCCTGCGGGTGGGCTACGGCCTGAGCGACCCGCGGATCGCGGATCTGCTGAATCGGGTGCGCCAGCCGTTCAATGTCAATAGCCTGGCTCAGGTAGCCGCCGCTGCCGCGATCCGCGACCAGGACCATGTCGCCGCGTCCGTGGAGATCAACAGGGCCGGCATGCTTCAGCTCACCGCCGCGTTCGATGCCCTGAGGCTCTCCTACATCCCCTCTGTGGGCAACTTCGTCACGGTGGACCTGGGTCGACCCGCCGCCCCGATCAACGAGGGCCTGCTGCGCCAGGGGGTGATTGTTCGCCCTGTTGCCAACTACGGTCTGCCTCACCACCTGCGGATCAGCATCGGGCTCCCTGAGCAGAACGCGCGGCTCATCGCTGCGCTGACCGAGCTGGCTCAGTGATCGAACGGCTTGCGATCGTCGGGGTCGGGCTCATCGGCGGCTCCCTGGCGCGCGCCTTGCGCGAGGCCGGTGCAGTGGGCGAGGTCGTCGGCTGCGGGCGGGCCCTGCCGAACCTGGAGCGGGCGGTTGAGCTGGGCGTCATCGACCGCTTCGACCAGGATCCGTCGGTCGCTGTCGAGGGGGCGGATATGGTCTTCCTTGCCGTTCCCCTGGGCGCGATGCGGGGGGTTTTCGAGTCCGTCAAGGACCGGCTGCGCCCGGATACGATCATCACCGATGGGGGCAGCGTCAAAGGCAGCGTCGTGGCCGACGCCCTGTCCGCCTTCGGCCTGATGCCACCGCGGCTGGTCCCCGGGCACCCCATCGCTGGGACCGAGCGGAGCGGTGTGGATGCCTCGTTCGCGACCCTTTACCGGGACCGCCGGGTCATCCTCACCCCCTTGGCTGAGACCGATCCGGCGGCCGTGGCCCGGGTGGAATGGATGTGGAGGACCTGTGGGGCTGAAGTGAGCCGCATGTCCGTCGTCCATCACGACGAGGTCCTGGCCGCCACCAGCCATCTGCCCCACATGCTGGCCTTTGGCCTAGTGGACGCCCTGGCCCGTATGGACGAGACGGAGGAGATCTTTCGCTACGCCGCCGGGGGCTTCAGGGACTTTACCCGCATTGCCTCGTCGAGTCCCGTCATGTGGCGGGACATCTGCATGGCCAATCGGGAGGCACTCTCGGCCATGCTTGCACGCTTCAGCGTGGAGCTGACGGACCTGGCCCAGGCCATCCGCTTGGGCGACGGTCGCTACCTGCTGGAGGTCTTCGAGCGTGCGAAGGCGGCCAGGGATCGCTATGTGGACAGCGGCGCGGCGGTCGCTCCCGCCGCGAAGTCATCCTCGGGGCCGATCGGGCCCTGATTGGTTTGTGGAGCAGCCGATACGCTGCACGCTCGGCATCGATCATGCCAGCTGCTGCCGACCTGCGCTTTCGGCCCCCCAGAGAGCGACCCCGTTAGGGCCGACGCACCGCCTGAGCCTGCTGCCGCTCGGCGGCGAAGCGAACGCGTCTGCGGCGATGCGCGCCCAGCCGCGCGGGAATGGCGCCCAGGACGCGGATCGTCATGCGTAGGAGGGCGCGGAGGACGTCGAGGAATAGGAGCAGAACGATGGCGCCAGTGCCGGCCATCACCGCCATCAGGTCCTGCGGATCCACACCGTAGCGCGGAAGCACGCCGGGCACCAGGGCAAGGACTGCGAGTCCCAGGGCCAGGCGGGAGGGAATGTCGCTCTTGGGACGCCTGTCGGGCATGGGATCGCTCCTTTATCGTGTGCCTCAACATTACTCGATGGGTCCATGCCGTCGAATCGGATTACTACCGATGAGCTGTCAGCAATTTCCGATGCACAGAGTAGACTTTCGGCGTTCGCGCGCGGCCACCTGGGCGTGGCCGAATAGGGGGTCGCCGCCGGGCAGGAGGTCGCGGCTCCAAGTGCGCAGGCCGGCCCCGTCGATCATGCGAGCCGTTTCGTGGGGCGAGATCCTAGACGAGCGGGGCGAGGCGGACCGTCTGGGCATCGGAGGGTTTGCGACCGCGGTGCGACGGTGCGGATCGGCACCCGTAGCCGGGCGATCGGGACTTGCGCGATCCGGCGGCAGGACGCTTCACCCTGTCCGCGCTTGCTGCTAGTATCCCCAGCGTCTTGGGAGGGACACCCGCCCTCACGGTTTCAAATCCACTGACGATCAGGATGTTACGTCTCAGTGACCGCCTGACACGGGAGTCCGTTGATGTCCGAGGTCCGCTACGACGCCCACCCGTCGCTGATTCGCACGCGACCCTTCGCCACCCTGTTGACACTGGCGCTCTTGGTCCTGGGTCTGGCGACCGCCGTTCTGGGCAAGCAGGTCCTACCCCCTGGCCTGCCGCTGGAGCTGAGCCGGGCTTTGGAAGGAATCGACGATCGGATGGTGCAGATCGGGGGCCTCGCGGTTTTCGGCATTGCCTTCCTGCGGCTCCTGATCTGGTGGGTCGCAACCCGCTCGGATCGACTCGAAGTGACCGGGGACGAGCTCCTCTGGACCCACGGACTACTCAACAAGGAATATACCGAGATCGATCTGGGCTCGGTGCGGACGGTGAAGGTCTCTCAGAGCCTCTTTCAGCGCCTCATGGGGGCCGGGGATGTGATCGTCTTTACCACCGGGGACCTTCCGGAGCTGGTGATCCGCGGTCTGCCGGAGCCCAACCGCATCCGCGAGCTGGTCAAGGGCAAGACGGCGGCCGGCGCAGAGGCTTGAGCGGTGCCCGAGTCTAAAGGCGGTCTCCGCCTCGTCCTCACACTGCTGATCGCCTGGATCTTCTAGCCGACCTAAGCCGCCTGGGGCAGCATTCTGGCCCTGGCGTTTTCTTCCAACCCCCAACCGTTGCACGGCTTCGGCGACCGAAGCCTTGTCCCCGCGAGATCAACCCATGCTCGAATGGATTGCCAGTCCCGAGGCCTGGGTGGCCTTGGTCACCCTCACCGCGCTCGAGATCGTACTCGGGATCGACAACATCATCTTCATCTCGATCCTGGTGGGGCGACTGCCCCTCAGCCAGCGCAACAGCGCACGCATCCAGGGCCTGGCGCTGGCCATGATCACGCGCATCATGCTGCTGCTCTCGCTCGCCTGGATGATGCGGCTCACGGAGCCCTTCTTTACGATCCCGCTCGGGCATGTCGATGTGGGCATGGACGAGGCCCATTGGCGGGATGCCTTGGCGATCTCCGGCCGGGACCTGATCCTGGTCCTGGGAGGTCTCTTTCTACTCTGGAAGAGCGCTCACGAGATCTATGAGAGCATGGAGGCGGACGAGCGCGAGTCCGAGGTTCGTGCCCCCTCGCGCTATTGGATGGTGCTGGTGCAGATCGCCATCATCGATATCGTCTTTTCGCTCGACTCCGTCATCACGGCGGTGGGTATGGCGAGTCATGTGGAGGTGATGGTGATCGCCATCGTCCTGGCGGTGGGCGTGATGATGCTGGCGGCCAAGTCCATCGGCGACTTCGTAGACGCGCACCCCAGCATCAAGATGTTGGCCCTGAGCTTCCTGATCCTGGTGGGCATGGTTCTGGTGGCGGAAGGCGTCGGCCAGCATATCCCGAAGGGCTACATCTACTTCGCCATGGCCTTCTCGGTCGGGGTAGAGATGCTCAATATCCGAGCCCGCCAGCGCCGAGAGGTGGCACTGGAGCCGTTGCAGGAGCCGGTGCAATTGCGCGACAAGCCCCATGCCGCCCCTGATCGGGGCGAGCCCCAATGGGTTGGCGACGAGCCGGATCACACATAGGGGATTTCGCCCGCGTCGGCGCCGTGGGGACGGGCGCGGCGCCCCGGGTCCTGGCGGCTAAAGAGCCTGGCCTCGGCCAGGCGCAGACGCCGGCTGAGCTCCCGAGCCAGGTTCATCATCACGATGGTGAACGGCTCCGGGTCCTGGGCGTACAGCTCGTAGAGGAGTGCGTTGCCGATGGCAAGGGCCACGCAGTCCTCCACGGCACGCACATCGGCACTGCGTGGGTAGAGGTCGATCAGGGCCATTTCTCCGAAGCACTCGCCCGGGCCCAGGCGACCCAGGGACTCGGATCGACCGCTGGAGGAGCGCCGGACCTCCACAAGTCCGGAGCAAAGCACGTACATGGTCTCCCCACGGTCTCCTTGGCGGAAGAACCACGTTCCGCCAGGAACCTCCACCCGCTCCGCCCGGGCGGTCAGGAACAGGAGGGTGCGGTCCGGAATCCCGCCGAAGATCGGCATCTCCCGTAGCACCTCGAGATTGGTCGGACCTGGCGGATCCCTGCGCGGGGGATCCCGATCGGACGATGGGCTGGACATAGGCGGCTCCGCCGGGGACCATCGGACGATGGAGGGGTCGCAAGGTCATGAGATCATCGGTCCCCCGCGTAAGACCCCGACCTGGATCGCACCTTAAGGTTTGTCCAGGGTTCGCGTTCCCGCAATAGACCCCACCGATATCCTGTGACTATCCGGCTCATCTGTCCCGGACTCTTCGGCCCTTCCGGCCTGGCGTCCGGGCCATTGCCCAAGACCCCGGCCTTGGACCGATTGCTGGCCCGGGCCGACTGCCTGGAGATAGCCCCCCGCGATCCGCTGGAGCTGCTCGCCCTTGCGTTCGGTTTGGGCCCTGCCGCACCCGACCGCGACCTGCCCTTCGCCGCCCTCTGCATGCTCGCCGAGAGACCGGACCTGGCGTCTCAGGGTTGCTGGCTCCACGCCGATCCGGTCCACTTGCGCCCGGACCGGGATCGGCTGCTTCTGTTCGCAGGGGCGTCGCTCGCCGTGCAGGGCTCGGAGGCGAATGCCCTGATGTTGGCCTTCAATGCCCATTTCGCCGAGGACGGGCTGGAGCTTATGGTGACCGGGAGTGGGCGCTGGTATCTGCGTGTCCGGGAGGTCCCCGAGCTACGCACCTGGCCCTTGCATCGGGTTCACGGGCGCGCGGTGGATGCTTACCTCCCGACCGGGCCGGACGCTCGCACCTGGGCGCGCTGGCAGAACGAGGCTCAGATGCTGTTCTTCCAACAACCGGTCAACCGCGCCCGGGAGGCGGCTGGCCGGCCGACCATCGGCGGGGTCTGGACCTGGGGCGGGGGGGTGCTGCCCCAGGTGCCCGGTGGTCCGCGCTTGACCGTCGCCGATGACCCCTTGGGCGTCGGACTGGCGCGGGCGAGTGGGTGCCGAGTCTTGGGCCTGGATGAGCTGATCCGAACCGCCGAGGGTTGGCCTCCAGCCGCGATCGACTCCGCGGTGGCATTCTGGGATCGCTTATGGTGGCCGGCCCTTGAGGGGGACTGGGACGCCTGGAAGGGCGCGGTGACGGGGCTGGAGACTCTGGCCGAGCGGCTGCTGGCCGACCTGGGGACCGGACGCATCCGCACCCTGACCATCGAGGACGGGATTGGCACGAGCTTCGCGGTCAGCCGCCGTTCCCTGCTGCGCTTTTGGCGGCGGGGCGAGGGGCTGCACGATCGTGTGGGTCGCTCCTGAGGCCAGGGCGTCGGGCGCACACATCGGATTACCGGAGCATAGCGCGATACCAGTGGGCGACCCGTGCGCGTCGGAACATGCGGCGTGCGGCCTTGTGTCACAGGCGCTCCGAGCGCGGCGGCGCGCCCGACACGACCCGCTCGGCGCGGTCATACGTCGCCGAGAAGAAAGTCCCGGATCAGCCGATGGCAGGCATCCGGTTGCTCGATCATGGGCAGATGTCCGCACTGGGGGATCGTCTCCAGCCGGGCGTCCGGCAGACGCGCGGCCAGGGCGACGGCCGCGGAAACCGGCATGATCCGATCTCCATCGCCGCAGATCAGCAGGGTCGGCGCAGTCACCTTAGGGAGCGCCTGGAGGAACGCCGGGCTGCCGGAAGCGATCGCGACCTCGAGGGCGGAGACGGGGTCCGCCCGGAGAAACTCCAAGACCCCCTCGCGGACCAGATCCGGGTCGTCCGGCAAGCGCTGCACGAAGGCGCCTGCGATGGTTCGGGAGACGCTGGGATCCGCGCCGATCCGGTCGATCACGGGCTGCATGAGCCTGTGCAAGTGCCGACCTAGATCGTGCCAGGGTCGGGAGAGCCGCAGGCACTGGCTCATGTGGGCGTGGGCTTGACCCAGGACGAGCTGCTCCAGCCCATTGCGGACGGTACCCAGGCTGGCGACGGCGAGCCGCCGCACGCGCTCCGGCCACCGAGCCGCAATGGCGATGGCAACGGCGCCGCCGAAGGAGTGTCCTGCCAGATCGAAGCGCTCGAGACCCCAGCGGTCTGCCAGGTCCAGGGTCATCGCGGCCAGACTCTCGATATCGATCGGCGCCCCGCGGGCCGGGGTCTCTCCATGTCCGGGCAGATCCAGGGCGAAGGTGCGGCGAATCGCGGAGAAGGTGTCCATGGTGCCCTGCCAGTAGCGCGAGGATCCCCGCCAGCCATGGATCAGGACGAGGGGGATCCCGGTGCCGGCTTGGCGGTAGGCAACGGGGCCACAGGGGATGGCAATGCGCTGAACGGGGGAGAAATCCATCGGGTTCGGGTCTCTGCGTGGCTGAAGGCAAATCGACGGGGGTGGGAGTATACAGGCGCCTCGCGCCCACGACGCCGCGAGCCAAACGGCCGCGGTGGCGGTACCGCCGGTTTCCCTTCTCGAAGTCCGCCATTGACAGCCGAGCCCGCCCTAGCGTAACAAGCCGTCTGCCGCGGCAAGCTGCGCGCCCGCGACTCCGACCGTCGTGTTTCGGAATGCCTTTCCGGGTTGTGGGCAGGCGGCTGCAATCCCGCGACCCGGGCACACGACTCCAATACCTATAAGCGCTTGCCCTCGGAGGCCACCGATGTTCCATCGTCCGCAACCGCCGCGCCTCTGGATGCTGGTGCTCCTGATCGTTCTGCTAGGCATCCAGGGCGCATGGGCCGCATCGGACGCGGACGACGAGGAGACGACTCCCGCTGCCGCTCCGGCCCCCGCTGGAGGGACCGACGCCAAGCCAGCGAAGCGCAAGATCACGATCCCCAACAAACGCTGCCTCAAGTGCCACGCGGACGAGGACGAGAAGACCTCCGAGCGGGAAGACGGAACCATCGTCAACATCTTTGTCGACGAGGACCAGTATGCGGAGAGCGTCCACGGCAAGCAGCCCTGTATCGGGTGCCACAACAGCATCACCAAGGCCCAACACGACCAGCCGCTGCCCAAGAGCATCGGCTGCGTGGAGTGCCATCGGGAGAAATGGAAGGAGCAGCTCGGGAGCGACGATCCCAAGTACAAGCGGCTCGACGTGGTCGTTTCACAGATCGACAGCTATATGCGATCGATCCACGCCCGCCCGAATCTGAAGGACCAGTCCCGTACCAACGCCACCTGCTACGACTGCCACGACGCCCATAACATCGGCACGATCGGCAGCATCCAGCGGGCGGAGCACCGCCAGCAGAATCCCGAGGTGTGCGGACGCTGCCACGAGGAGCAGAAGGACACCTACGAGACCTCGGTCCACGGCAAGGCAGTCCTGGAGAAGGGCGATGCGGACTCGGCGGTCTGCTCGGACTGCCATACCACCCACGAGATCGACTCGCCCGAGCAGGATGCGGTCAAGCTCGCCATCACCCAGAATTGCGGACGCTGCCACGAGAAGCAGGTCAAGACCTATCGCGCCTCCTATCACGGCCAGGTGACCCGCTTAGGCTACACGCACACGGCCAAGTGCTACGACTGTCACGGCAGCCACGGGATCATGGACGTGAAGGACCCGCGCTCCAAGGTCCACGACAACAACCGACTGGAGACCTGCCGTCAGTGTCACAAGAACGCCCCCGAGGGCTACCTGGGCTTCCATGCCCACGGCGACGTAAACGACCGCGAGCGCTATCCCGAGATGTGGATCGCCAAGCGCTTCATGGACGTGCTGATCCTCGGGGTCTTCCTGTTCTTCTGGACCCACATGCTGCTCTGGATTTATCGGGAGTGGCGTGACGGTAAGGAGGGCAAGGGCTATAAGCACAGCCCGGATGCCCCGGAGCAGGTCTATTTCCGCCGCTTCACCGCCGGCTGGCGCCTGATCCACGGAATCCTGGCGATCGCCGTGATGACGCTCGTGCTCACCGGGACCTCGGTGCTGTTCTCCGGCCAGGCATGGGCCCAGGCCATCATGCAGCTCATCGGCGGGCCCAAGGTCGCTGCCGTCGTCCATCGCATCGCAGCGGTCACCTTCATCGCGATCTTCTTCGGACACCTGGTCGTGGTGGGCTGGAACATCTTCAAGCAGCGCATGACCTTCCGCTGGTTCGGGCCGACCTCGCTGCTGCCCAACCTGCAGGACTTAAAAGACATCGCGTCGATGTTCAAGTGGTTCTTTGGCTTCGCCCCCAGACCCAAGTTCGACCGCTGGACCTACTGGGAGAAGTTCGACTACTGGGCGCCCTTCTGGGGCATGGTGGCCATCGGTCTGTCGGGGCTCATGCTGTGGTTCCCGAGCGTAACCGCGACCTTCCTTCCCGGTTGGGTCTTCAACGTGGCCACCATCGTACATGCGGAAGAGGCCATCCTGGCTGCGGTCTTCCTGTTCACCGTGCATTACTTCAACGTGCACTTCCGGCCGGAGAAATTCCCCATGGATATCGTAATGGTGACGGGCGCGGTGCCGATCGACGAGTTCAAGCACGAGCATCCCCTGGAGTACGAGCGTCTGAGCGCGAGTGGGGAGCTGGAGAAGTACCTGATCAAGCGTCCGTCCCGGCGCGCGACCCGTCGCGGCCGGCGTCTCACCGGGCTCTTCATCGTCATCGGGCTGCTTCTGGTGGCCCTGGTGATTACCGGTTACGTGGAGATGCTCAAATGAAGGCGAGCGAGATCAAGAAGGGAATCGTCATCGATGTGGACGGGGCCAAGGTCTATGTAAGCGAGCTCCAAGTGCAGACTGCCTCCTCGCGCAGCGGCAATACGCTGTACAAGATCAAGGGCCGTAACGTCGTAACTCGCCAGAAGGTACAGGCCGCCTTCAAGGGCGACGACCAGGTGCAGACGGTGGACTTCGAGCGCCGCCCAGTGCAGTACCTCTACCGAGACACGGACGGCTGCACCTTCATGGAGCGGGATACCTATGAGCAGCACAGCTTCGAGCTGGATGCCTTGGAGTCCGAGCTGCCCTATCTAACGGAGGGTCTCGAGGGGATCGTCGCTCTGGTGGTGGACGGCACCGCGGTGGGCATCGAGCTGCCCGCTGCGGTGGTCTTGGAGCTGGTGGAGTGCGCCCCGGCGATGAAGGCCGCCTCCGCGTCTGCCCGCAACAAGCCGGCGACCTTGAGCACCGGCCTGGTGGTGCAGGTGCCGGAGTATCTGGCGCCGGGGGAGCTTGTGAAGGTCAATACCCAAACCGGAGAGTTTATGTCTCGGGCATAAGGCTGTCCGGCGAGGGGCTCGCGACGATGGTGTCCGCTCGTGCTGGCTGGCTCGCGGGGGTGAAGAGATCGCTGCCGACCCGGTCGAGCTGTCGGTATACCCGCCCGATCCATACCTTGACCCGCTGGCGGTCCATCAGTCCCAGGCCGGAGTCCTTGTTGTGGGCGGCGGCCCACAGGCTGGTGCCCTGGTGGTCGATCTTGCGCATGGTGCCGGCGTGCAGCTCCGGCAGGTCCATGATCGAGGCACCCAGGCTCAGCGCGCGCTCCCGGACGGGAGAGGCGTCGAACGCGGAAAAATCCTTGCCGCGGCCGTGGTTCTTGACCGCCACGTAAGCGGCACTGCGCTCGTAGCGGTCGCAGAGTGCCGCGAGCAGGGCGATGCCGTCGGACCCGTCGTCGAGCACATGCCAGAAGATCACCGGGACCCGCTCCTCGTCCGCCAGGCTTAGCAGGTCGTTCTGCTCGATCCAACGATCCAGAGGCAGCGAGGTCTGGGCCGCCAGGTCCACCAGGATGTCCTGATCGGACTCCAGGGCGCACTCCATTAGCCGGTCGGCACTCTCGAAATCGTCGAGGACGACGGGTCGGCTGAAGTCCCCGTAGAAGCGCAGCAGGGCGCCGTGGGAGCGATCGGTATCGAACGCGGAAAACGGCATCTGCCGATCGATGTGGTACTGGGCCAGGAGGCGCGCCAGGACGGACTTACCGACACCCCCTTTTTCGCCGCCGATGAAATGGATCTTGCTCATAGGTCATTCTGCCAAGGTGCGGGCCAAACGGAAACCCAGGCTCCGGTGCCTGAAGCCTGCGTGCGAGCGGCAGCGATAGGCGGAGCGCAATTGGACCGCATAGCCGTACCAGGAGCCGCTACGAACCACCCGACGGCTGCAGTTTCCTTGGAGCCAGGCGCTGCCGTCCACCGGGGCGTCCGTATAGAGATCGTTCCAACAGTCCTGAGTCCATTCGTTGACGTTACCGTGGATGTCGTAAAGGCCCCAGGGGTTGGGCGCGTAGCGCCCGACCGGGACGGTCTTGTGCAGATCCACGTCCTCGCTGACCTCGCACTTGCTATAGGGGAAGGTGCCGTCGTAGTTGGCCTGGGTGGTATGGAGGCACTCGCCCGTCGAGTAGGGGGTGGTGGTGCCCGCGCGGGCGGCATACTCCCATTCGGCCTCGGTGGGCAAGCGATAAAGCTTGCCGGTGGCTGCGTTAAGCCAGCGAAGGTAGTCCTGGATGTCGTCCCAGGAGACATTGACGACGGGCCGATTCTCTCGGCCCCAGCCCTCGTCCTCCGGCCGATGGGGGCAGCCGCCATCGGCCACGCAGGCATCCCAGTCGGCGAAGGTGACCTCGTGCTGTCCGAGCTCGAAGGCCTTGACACAGACCTGGTGCTGGGGCCCCTCGTCTGCGTCCCGCTCCGGCTCGTTCTCGGGGCTTCCCATTTGGAAGCAGCCAGCGGCGATCGGGAGCATCAGGATCTCGGGGATCAGGTTGAGGGCGATGGTTCGCTCGGTGTCTGCTGCCACCGCAACGGTCTTCTCCACCGGGTCGAACCCGGTCTTGACGACTTGGATGCGATGCTCGCCGGGCGCCAGCCGGATGAGGAAGGTCTCGTCTGCATTGGCGGGCGAGTCACCGGCGCGCTCCCCGTCCACCGAGACCTGGGCGCCGCCCGGGACGGTGCGGATGTGCAGTGTGCCCTTGTTGCCGGCGAGGGCCGAGGTTGCCGCAAGCGCGGCCACGATCAGGAAGCTAATGGCCTTGAGTTGGTGCACGGAGAAAGATTCCTGGTTATTTGATGCGGGAATACGACGCCAGTCCCCAGGGAACCGGGTGCCGCCGGGTGCTGCCGGGGCGGATTCTAGTCCAAATCTTCGGGCGGGACGGATCAATGCGGGACGATTCGCCGACGAAGTCTGTCGGTCGGTCCAGTCTCCGACGGGACCCGGCGCGACGCTGGAGTCGGGCTCGGCATCCCCGAGGGCCAATTTCAATCGGTCCGGTGCCGGGCTAGACTCCGCGCTCCCTGGGCGCCCGCGGGGCGCCCACACCCAGCGCTCCGCAGCGCGAGCGAGGACTGGGGACTTGGGGCGGGTTCGCCGCTCGGCATTCGCCAAACCGCTAGCCGTCCGAGTCTTTGCCATATGGACACGCGCGACGATATCGACGGATTGCGCGCCCTCGCCGTTCTCTCCGTGCTGCTGTTCCATTATGGGGTGGCCGGGTTCTCCGGTGGCTTCGTCGGGGTCGACGTCTTCATCGTCGTTTCGGGCTATTGGATCACCCGGCGCATCTTCGAGGATCTGCGCGCCGGTCTCTGGTCCTACGCGGACTTTGCCGCAAACCGGGCGCGCCGGCTCTTTCCAGCGCTCTTCGTCACCCTGGCGGTCTCCTATGCGGCGGCCCTCTGGCTCATGATGCCCGAGGATCTCATGCGGTTCGCGCCGACCGCCCTGCACTCGGCCGTCGGGACCTCGAACTTTCACTATTGGCTTAAGGCCGGCTATTTCACCGGAGATCCGGCGCGCACACCGTTGCTGCACACCTGGTCGATCTCGCTGGCCGTGCAGATCTTGGTCCTGTGGTCGGTTCTGCTGCCGCTGGTCTTGGGCCGGGACGCGTCCCGGGGTCGCGTCCTGCGCCTTGTCGCGGCGCTCGGGGCCCTGACGGCACTCTCGGTGTGGGCAGGCCAAGCGATGCTCGCCACCGACGCCCGCGCCGCCTTCTATCTCGTGCCGTTTCGAATCGCGGCCTTTGCCCTGGGGGCGGTCCTGGTCTGGCTGCCGCGCTTACCCGCTGGGATGTCGCAGGCGGAGGATGGGTTGCTGCTCGTTGGGCTCGCCATCCTGCTTTTTTGCGTACTCGGATACGGTCCTGGTACGCCCTTCCCTGGGGTCAATCTGCTCCTGCCGACCCTGGGTGCTGCCCTGGCGATCTATGCCGGGCAAGCCCCGCGGGTCGGTCGTCTGCTGCGCAACCCGGCCCTGGTGGGGATCGGGCTCCTGTCTTATTCGCTCTATCTGGTGCATTGGCCCCTGCTGGGATTCGCCCAGAACTATCTGCTTAGACCGCTAGGGGCGTGGGAGAAGCCGTTGCTGATCCTGGTCGCTCTGGGTCTGGCCTGGCTTCTGAGGCGGTATGTGGAGCGTCCCTTCCTGACGCCTACGCGAGGCCATCGTCGTTTGGGACGGGCCGCCTTCGGTCTGGCCTGCGCAGGGCTCACAGTGGTCATCCTCTGGACCTCGGCCCTGGTCGTGGCCGGGGAGGGCTGGCCCTGGCGTATCCCAGCGGCGCTGCGGGTACCCATCGCCGGGCTCGAGCTGGCGCGCCACGGCCGGGAGGTTGCCAACCGCGTCGGCGTCTGCCACCTGAATATGTGGGTGGACCGCACCGCGCTGGGGGGCTATGTAGACGATCGCTGCCTGCATATCGATCCCGAACGCCCGAACTATCTGATTATCGGCGACAGCCACGGGGGCGACCGCTATGCGGGCCTGTCCGCGCTGTTCCCGGGGGTCAACTTCCTGCAGATGACCACCGCGAGCTGTCGCCCTCTGCTGGATACCGACTTCATGGATTATCACTGCCCCGAGCGTATGGAGTATGTATTCCGCAGCTTCTTGCCGGGGGCTCCACTGGACGGGGTCATCCTGGTCGGGCGCTGGCAGGCCAATGATCTGGATCGGCTCCGAGCGACCCTCGCGCACCTGCGCGGACTCAAGCATCGGGTCATCGTGCTGGGGCCTACGGTGGAGATCTCTCCCTGGGTCCCGAACCTGATGCTCCATTACGGCCGTCGCGAAGGGCTGGAGGAATGGGTCAGCCGCTTCATCGTCCCGGAGCGACTGGAGATGGATCGGCGTCTGCGAGTATTGAGCGCAGAGGAAGGGGCGGAGTATTACAGCGCTATCGATGCGATGTGCCCTCAGCTCCGTTGTCCGGTCCTGAGCCCGGACGGCAAGCTATTGATCGTCGACTACGGGCACCAGTCGCCGGAAGGTGCCCTGTTTCAGGCCCAGGGGCTTAAGCGACTGGGCCTGGTCCTGCCGCGTCGTCAGCCCGTGCAGGGGGCGGGGTGCGAGCAGCGCGGTGTCCAACGGGACCATGTCGCCCCGGCTTTCGCCGTTGATATCGATCCGTAGAAGGTCTGCAACGCCGGGCTCGCAGTAAACCGGCATCGCCCGGCGGGTGCCGAGAACGGCGGTGTCCGGCCGACTCGGTATCCGGAGTGCCGATCCGCTATCATGCGCCCCTGCGATCGCCCTGGACCCCGATTCACTTGACCTACCCCAGCCAGAGACTCCTACGGAGCCCCCGCTCGCCTAGACGGGGTGCGCTCCGGCTCGTCTTGACGGAGCTGCTGTCTGCCCTGGTGCTGGTTGCCTGCGCCTCCGGCCCCGCCCAGGCGCCAGCGCCCCCGAAGGCCGCGGGTGCGGACGCTGGCCGCCCGCCTGTTCAGGATCGGTCCAACGATGGCCCGCGGTCGCCACAGCCCACTCTACGTGCCACCGATCAGGCACGGGGAGGCGGCGATTCGGCGACGGGACGGGTCTCGGATGGGGCCTCGGGATTCACGCCATTTAGCCAGGATCCGGCCGGTCTTCAGGCCGAGGTGTCCATGATCTGCGGCTCGGCACGGGCCACCAAGCAGAGGAATGCCCTCGCGCCACTGGTAACGGACCTCTATCTGTCTGGCGTAGATCCGGCCCTCGCGACGGAGTCCCTCATCCAAGCGGAGTGTGCCTCCGTCCCATCGATCGTGCGCGAGATGGTTGCTCAGGGTGGGGACGAGGTGGTGGACGCGGTGGTCGAGCGCGCTTACACCCTGAGCGGTCCGGGTACCGAGCGGTCCATCGAGACGGCGGCCTCTGCCGGGCTGGCGCTTAACCTGGGCGTCATGGCCCCGGCCCCAGGCACCGCGCCTGTCGCCCCGGCCATCGGTGTCCCCCGGGTCTTTGGCATGGCCTATTACCCCTCGGGCGCGGAGTCCCCCGCGCTGGAGATGGCGAAGACGGTCGAGACACTCTATAGCAATGCGGCTGCGGGTTACGGTGTCTATACCTTTGTGCTGCTCGGGGCTGGGTTCGACCCCAAGTCCCAGGCGGACGCCTCCCGCTATGCGGAGCTCGTGCGCGTGATCGAGACCTATGTATTATCCGGCGATCGGGGCGTCCGGGGACCTTCCCCCGACTCCCATGCCTTTCTGGTCGCGGTACAGCCGGATCGCGGCGAGGTCCCCCTGATCGAGCGGACCGGGCCCAAGCTCTCCGAGCCGATGCGGGCGGACCTTGCCGGCTATCTGAGGCAAGCGGGCCAGCCAGCACTGGCCCAGCGCCTGACAGACCGACCGGGTCCCTTTCTGATCTCCAGCCTGGAGCCGCGACTCATGCCGACCGCCCCGGACTCGCCCCGGCTGATCGTCGACCTGTCCGCCGTTGGGCCCGAGTACATGTATGTGGTGGTGGACGCCTACGACCGGGCGGTTCCGACCGAGCTCCGCGGACGCCCCGAGAGCCTGTCTCCCATCCGCCAGCGTCTGCTCGGGCTTTTCAACAGGCCGGTGACGGAGGAGGATCTGGACCCGGCCCTCAAGGACGCCTGGATCTTCCGGCTGGGCGGACCGGCTGTCAGCGACGCCGCTCAGGCAGCCAGCTCCGCGGGTGCAGGCACTGGCGGGCCCGCCCCATCGCGCACGGGTGCATCTGCGATCGTCCCCGACCAGGCACTGCCCACCGCCGCGATGGCTCCCAGCCCTCCAACGCAGCCCGGGACACAACCCCAAACCAAGAAACCGTCGGAGACCCCGACTCCATGATCGCTTCCGGCGTGACGACCCTGCTCCGATTCCTGATCGGGATCTTTCTCCTGCAAGCGGTGACCGGACTCCTGGTCTACACCGCGCTCGGCACGGACTGGCGGACCACCTGGCCCCTGTTCCTGCTGCTGGGCGGCTCCATCGGGGTGCTGGTGGCCTTCTGGTTCACCACCATCGCCGGTGGCGAGCGGCGCCACGCGGTGGCGCGCGCGGGCCAGCGCTTCTCCAAGGAACGGGAGAAGATCCGTATCAAGGCCGAGCAGATCCGCACCAAGGCGGCGCGTAGCGGGGTGGGGCGCGGCATGAGCCTGAAGACCGGGGTTGCGGTGGGCGGCGCCGTGGGTATCGGGGTCGCCATGATGCTCACCCAGTTCATCACCCTGGGACTCGTCACTCTGACGGCCGCCGGGGGAGCCGCACTGGGCTATGGGGTCAGGGCCCGCCAAGAGAAGCTGGTCGCGGCCCGCCGTCTGGCGGCGGAGGAAAAGGCACTCCGCGTCATCGAGACGCAGGGACCGGCGCCGGCCATCGAGTCGCACGGCCGTCGGCGGCTGCGGGCGCCCGAGGACACTTGATTCGACCATTGCTCGATGCGGGCACGGGCGGCTTCGTCGGTGGGCAAACCCCGGCTATCGAGGACGTCGAGAGGCGATGCTCCCGGTAGGGACGATGGAACGATGTGCGTGGCGGACGCGCAATTATTTCTACGCTGGTGCGAGGCAGACGTCCAGATCCGGGTGCAGGGCGGGCAGTGTCTTGGTCCCCGCTCCCGCTTGCCGCATCATGAGCGGCTTCATTCGTCCACCCGGGGCCGAGCATGACGGAGACGCCGATCTACAACGCTGAGGGACTGGAGCGTCAGCCGCTCAAGCAGTTCACGGAAAAGGCGTACCTGGACTATTCCATGTACGTGATCCTGGATCGGGCACTGCCCCACCTGGGGGACGGGCTCAAGCCGGTCCAGCGGCGCATCCTCTACGCCATGTCCGAGCTGGGGCTTGCGGCGACCGCCAAGTTCAAGAAATCCGCCCGCACGGTGGGCGACGTACTGGGCAAGTTCCACCCGCATGGGGACACGGCCTGCTACGAGGCCATGGTCCTGATGGCCCAGCCATTCAGCTACCGGTATCCGTTGATCGACGGTCAGGGCAACTGGGGCTCCCCGGACAACCCCAAATCCTTCGCCGCCATGCGTTATACGGAATCGCGCCTGACGCCCTACGCGGAGCTGCTGCTTTCGGAGCTGGATCAGGGAACGGTGGATTGGCAGCCCAACTTCGACGGCACCCTTGACGAGCCCAAGATCCTACCCGCGCGCCTGCCCAATCTGCTGCTCAATGGCGCCACCGGGATTGCCGTCGGCATGGCCACCGATATCCCCTCGCACAACCTCCGCGAGGTGGCCAGTGCCTGCATCCATCTCCTGGATCGTCCGAACGCGACAGTGGAGGACCTGGTGGCCCTGGTTCCGGGCCCGGACTTTCCGACTGCAGGGGAGATCGTCACCCCCGCGGACGAGCTCCTGAAGATTTACCGCACCGGCGGCGGGAGCCTCCGCCAGCGGGCGCGCTACGAGGTGGAGCAGGGCGAGATCGTCGTCACCGCGCTCCCCTACCAGGTCTCGGGCGAGCGGGTGATGGAGCAGATTGCGGCCCAGTTCAACGCCAAGAAGCTCCCGATGATCGAGGACTTTCGGGACGAGTCGGACCACGAGTACCCGACCCGCCTGGTCATAGTCCCGCGCTCCAACCGGGTGGACATCGAGCGGCTCATGTCGCACCTGTTCGCGACCACGGACCTGGAGCGGAGCTATCGGGTCAATATGAACCTGATCGCCACCAACGGTCGCCCCCGGGTCATGGACCTGCGGGAGATCCTGACGGAGTGGCTGGCATTCCGCACCGCAACCGTCCGCCGACGGCTCGAGCACCGTCTCGCGAAGGTCCTGGACCGGCTGCACTTGTTGGACGGCCTGCTGATCGCCTACCTCAATATCGACGAGGTCATCCGCATCGTTCGTACCGAAGACGAGCCCAAGCCGGTCTTGATGGCCCGCTTCGCCCTCTCCGACGCCCAGGCCGAATATGTCCTGAACACCAGGCTGCGCCAGCTCGCCCGCCTGGAAGAAATGAAGATCCGTGCGGAGCAGGCGGAGCTTGCCGAGGAGCGCGCTCGGCTCCAGGGCATCCTGGGTGACGATGCTCAGCTCAAGCGCCTGATCCGCGAAGAGATCGCTGCGGACGCCGCGAAGTACGGAGACGACCGCCGCTCTCCCTTGGTCTCCCGCGCCGCCGCCGCCGCCTTGGATGAGACCGAGGTGACCCCCAGCGAGGCGGTCACCGTAGTTCTCTCGGAGAAGGGTTGGGTTCGTGCCGCCAAGGGTCACGATGTCGATGCCGAGGGCCTGAGCTACCGCTCCGGGGACAAGCTCCTCGCCGCGGCCCGCCTGCGCAGCAACCAGACCGCCGTCTTCCTGGACTCTACCGGACGCAGCTATTCTCTCCCGGCCCATACGCTGCCGTCGGCCCGAGGTCAGGGCGAGCCCCTGACCGGCCGGCTCGACCCGCCCAAGGGATCGGGCTTCGTCGCCGTCCTGGGCGATCCGCCGGAGACCCGACTGGTGCTCGCCAGCGATTCAGGCTATGGGTTCATCGTCCGCATGGAAGATCTCTACGCCAAGCCCAAGGCAGGTAAGGCCGTCCTCAATCTTCCGGATGGCGCGGCTGTGCTCCCGCCTGTTCCCATCCCCGAGTCCGAGGGCCTGCGCCTGGCCGCTGTCACCAGCGCCGGCTACATGCTGGTGTTTCCCCTGTCCGATCTTCCGGAGATGCCCCGGGGCAAGGGCAATAAGATCGTCGGTATCCCCAGTGCCCGCCTCGCCGCCCGCGAGGAGCTCCTCGCGGCACTCGCGGTCGTACCCCCGGGGGCGACGCTCGCCATCGTCTCCGGCAAACGCACTTTCACGCTCAAGTCCGCGGATCTCGATCTCTACCAGGGCGAGCGGGGACGGCGGGGCAAGCTTCTGCCGAGGGGGTTCCAGCGGGTGGATGAGCTGAAGCCCGAGGGTTAGCCCCGCCCGACGCGCGACGCTCGGACCACGTGTGGATTGCGCATCGAGCACCGCCGCGCTGGGTACAGCGTAGCGCCCGAGGGCGGGCAGGGCAGACGGGCGCCCATTCGGCAGGCATCGGTTAGACAACTCGGGTAGCGCGCTCGATCCCGGCGTCCCGCAATGCCTGCGGATGGTTGCCTCGTGCGCCTCGATCCCGACCTGCCGCTTCAGCTCCGCGGCGATCTCCGCGAGCGTCCCCGTCGGTCGCTCCGCGACGATCGCTCGTAAAACCTCCCGGTGCTCCGCGCCGATCTTCGGGGGACGCCCACCATCGATCAACAAAGTTGTGCCGCGGCCAGCGGCCGGGAGCCGTCCGTTTCGATAGACCGGGGCTCGCGCTCCTGAGCGCGGCGCGAGGCGTGCGGACCCGGGGCGTCGCCGGGCTTCCGTACAACCCAAGGGGTGGACTCCTGCCTCCGACCGATCGATCCTCCCAGGACGGTTTGTCAACGAAGGTAGGCAATCGAGTGACTTCACCTCGGCCTTGCTCCCACCTAAGCGCCGTTTCCGCCGTAACGGGCCCGAAGCGCCACGAATGCGACGAGTGCGTGAAGATTGGCGGTCACTGGGTCCATCTGCGAACCTGCCAGACCTGCGGGGCGACCCTGTGCTGCGACAGCTCCCCTAACCGGCACGCGACCAAGCATGCACAAGCCAGCGGGCATCCGGTGATTGCCTCGGCGGAGCCCGGGGAGCGGTGGCTTTATTGCTATACGGATGAGGTCCATGCGCAGTACTGAGTGCTTGCCCCAAGCTTGCGCCGGATTGCGGGCGCTGCGATCGAACGAGGGTTCTCGACTGCTGTTTGTTGCCGCCCCTGCGCCGTTCCGACCGAGGCGGGCGTTTGCGTGAGCGAGCCGGCAGCCAACAACCGGCTCGACCGGCCGGTGGACCCGGGTCGGGACCATGTGCTGGGCTCGGAAGGCGCGAGCCTGACCCTGGTGGAGTTCGGGAGCTATGCCTGCCCTTACTGCCGCGCGGCCAACGAGGAGATCGCCCGGCTGAGGGATCGCTTCGGCGACCGCCTGCGGTATTGCTTCCGGCAACGCCCGCTGACCGGTAGCGAGCTCGCGCGACGGGCGGCGGAGCTGGCGGAGTCTGCCCCCGACGAGGATGCCTTCTGGCGCGCCCATGTGGCGCTCATGACCCGCTCCCACGACCTGACCGAGGACGATCTGGCCGTTGTCTCCCAGGGGCTCGGGTTCACCGGGGACGACCCGGATGCCCTCGGGCGCGCCCGGTCCCGGGTGGACCAGGACCTGGGGAGCGCCCAGCGCAGCGGGGTGCGGGTTACCCCTAGCTTCTTTATTGACGGCCGGCGCTACGACGGCCCCTGGGACGAGACCACGCTCGCCGAGGCGATGCTGGGCACCCTCGGCCATCGGGTCCAGTCCGCCGCGGTGGAGTTCGCGAGCTGGGCCCCGGCAACCGGTCTTCTGTTGCTCCTGATGTCCCTGCTGGCGGTGGCGCTGGTCAACCTGCCCCTGGGTCCGTCCTTTGTCGCCCTGTGGGAGACGCCGCTGGGCCTGGTCCTGGGCGGGCTCGATTTCCGGATGTCGCTACTCCACTGGATCAACGACGCCCTGCTGACCCTGTTCTTCATCGTGGTGGGGCTGGAGATCAAGCGGGAGCTGACGGTGGGCCACCTGGCCAGTCGGCGGCTGGCCGCCTTCCCAATCGCTGCGGCCATCGGCGGCATGGCGGTCCCGGCCGCCCTGTACCTGGCGGTCATCCCGCCGGGGGCCTGGCAACCCGGTTGGGGTGTGCCCATGGCGACGGACACGGCCTTCGCGGTCGCGTTGATCGTCATGCTCGGTAGCAGGGTACCGGTGGAGCTGCGGGTCTTTCTGACCGCCGCGGCCATCGTGGACGACATGGGGGCGATCGCGGTGGTGGCCCTGTTCTACTCCGGCGAGATTCACTGGGGTTATCTGCTGGGCGCCACGGCCGTCTCGGGTGCCTTGGCACTGCTGAACCGCTCGGGGGTCTATCGGGCCATGCCCTATGCCCTCCTGGGCGTAGCGCTCTGGGCCTGCGTCCATGCCGGGGGACTGCATGCGACCCTGGCGGGTGTGGTGCTGGCCCTCTTCATCCCGACGCGACCTCCGCCCAACCTCAATGCCCTGATGGCCCAGGCTAGCGCCATTGTCCAGGCCGAGATCGGACAGGGGCCGGCGGTGCTGCGTCACGGTCCCTCGCGGCCCGCGCTGCAGGCGCTCGACGCCATCCATGATCGACTGGAGTCCCCCGCGGATCGGGTGCTCCGGGCCATCGAGCCCTGGTCCAGCTTCCTGGTGCTGCCGCTCTTTGCGCTCGCCAATGCGGGTGTCCTGCTGTCCGCCGGGGTGCTCGAGGGGCGCGAGCCGCTGCTCCTGGCCATCGCGCTGGGGCTGGCAGTCGGC
>JBGSOR010000523.1:0-7728 GCA_041738985.1 Chromatiaceae bacterium
GCGACCGCAGTCCGCCTGCAGACCGGGGACCCCACCCTCTACGGTGCGCTGGCCGAGATGGCCCGCCCACTGGATCGGGCCGGCATCGAGATCGGCATCGTCCCCGGCGTGTCCTCCGCCATGGCCTCCGCCGCCGCGGCCGGGGAGACCCTGACCCTGCCGGAGGTCACCCAGACGGTGATCCTCACCCGGATGGAGGGCCGCACCCCCATGCCGGAGCGTGAGTCACTCGCCTCTCTGGCGGCCCACGGGTGCAGCCTGTGCATCTTCCTCTCCATCGACCGGATCGGCGCCGTGGTCGAGGCCCTGCGCAGCGCCGAGGAGCTGGGCGGAGTCGGCGCCGATCGCCGTGGTCGAAAAGGCGACCTGGCCAGGCCAGGAGCGCGTCCTGAGCGGGACCCTTGCCGATATCGCGCAGCGCTGCGAGGAGGCCAGCATCCGCCGCCAAGCCATGATCCTGGCAAGCCCGGCACTGGTGGGCGCCCGCACGCGTGAGGGGGCGCTTGTCTCCCGACTCTACGACGAAGATTTCTCCCACGGCTTCCGGCGCGCAAAGGACTGATCGGTAGGGCCCCCAGATTTCGTTCCCCCGGTTCCGGCCGCGACCCCATCCTGACCGTCCCCCTTTTGGAAAGCCCGCCCAAGGCCCTTCAAGACACTCCCGAGTCTGCGCCAGCTCGACTGCTGTTTCTCCGACCGAGGGACCCCGACATTTATCAATGTAAAACGCACATATGTGCGCTTTAATCGCGTCGTCACAGCAACTCATGCCGTCGAAGGAGGCACCATGCCGGGCAGGCGAAGACGCGCACGTTGTATCGGATTCGATCCGGGCTTTCTCTGCTTCAAACCCTGCGGCAGACCGGGGCGGGGAATGGAGACCCTGACGCTGCGAGCCGACGAGCTGGAGGCCCTGCGCCTTGCCGATCTCGAGGGGCTGTACCAAGAGGACTGCGCCCAGCGGATGGGCATCTCGCGGACCACCTTGTCACGGACCCTGGCGGAGGCACGCCGAAAAGTGTCCGACGCCCTGCTCAACGGCAAACGCCTGATCGTCGCGGTGACCCCCGAAACGGCCGAGGCAGGGTCAAGGGAGGCGTCGTCGATTCCAACTGGGCCGGGCTCCGACGATGGTCAACCGTCGCCCGCCGCGGAAGACGACGGGAAGATCACGGCACGACACGCTGAGCGAGATGCCGGTCAAGAGAGAGTCGCTTCTCCTGCTGGCGGCAACGAACCAACCGATCAATGAACCAACCCATAGAGAAACGAAAGATGAAGAAGATCGTCCTGACGGCGAATGACGACCTTGGACTTGACGGCGAGATGTCGATGCACTTCGGGCACTGCTCCCATTTCGTGCTGGCCCATATCGATGCGGACAACCGGGTGGAATCGACCGAGGTGCATCGCAATCCCTACGCCGAGCGCCACGAGCCCGGACAGATTCCTCAGTATATCAAGTCCCTGGGGGCAGACGTGGTGGTCGCTGGCGGCATGGGGGGCAAGGCTATCGAGTGGTTCCGGAACCTCGGTATCGAGGTCGCCACGGGGGCTCGGTCCGGTGTAGCCGACACCCTGAACGCCTATCTCGCGGGCACTGTGACCGGGGCTGCCGAATGCCACCACGACCACGAGCACGACCACGAGCACGCGCCCCAACCTTAGAGATGCCACGGAGCGAACAGCCATGAAGATTGCCGCAACGTCGACAGGTCCGGATCTGGACGCTGCCATCGATCCCAGGTTCGGACGATGCGCCTACTTCGTCATCTTCGACAGCGAGTCGGGTGCGCTGGAGGCGACCCCCAATCCATTCTTAGACGCGGCCGGCGGGGCCGGGACACAGGCCGCTCAGTGGATCCTCGGACAGGGTGTCGATGCCTTGCTGACCGGGCGTTGCGGACCCAAGGCCGCGGCGGTCCTGCACGATGCGGGTATCCGCATGGTCGAGGGCATCTCGGGAAGCGTGCGCGAGGCATCGGAACGCTTTCGCGCGGAAGACAGCGCAACCCGCGGACTGCACAGTGTCGGCGATGGGCGCGGCCCGGGTCGATGGCGGGGAGCCGGTGGCGGCCATGGCCGCCTCGGTGGGGGCCATGGCGTTGGTAGAGGCCGAGGTGCAGGCGGGGGAATGGGCCGTCGCGGTCGGAGCTGACCCATGGAGCCACTGACAATCGCCGTCGCGAGCGGTAAGGGCGGCACCGGCAAGACCACCGTGGCCGCCAATCTGGTCCTCTCGCTGCCGAACGCCCAATACATCGACTGCGATGTCGAGGCACCCAACGGCCATCTTTTCCTGCACCCTGAGATCCGGGAGCGCGTGGCGGTCTCGGTTCCGCTGCCGCAGATCGACGCCGCCGTCTGCACCCTGTGCGGCGCGTGCGCCCAGGCTTGCCAATTCAACGCACTGGCGGTCTCCAGGGAACGGGTCTTGGTGTTCGCGGAGCTCTGCCACGGCTGCGGCGTCTGTAGCTACGTCTGCCCGGAAGACGGCGCCATCGCCGAGGTCGAGCGGTGCATCGGGTATGTCGATCAGGGTGAGGTCCGCAATGGGATCAACGGACAGACGGCCTTTGCCCAGGGAACGCTCAACCTGGCCGAGACCGCCTCGGTGGCGGTGATCGCGGCCGCGAAGCGACAGGCGGATCCGGGCCGGATCCGCATCCTGGACGCGCCGCCGGGCACCGCCTGCCCGATGGTGGAGACGGTGCGAGGGGCGGACTATTGCCTGCTGGTTACCGAGCCGACCCCCTTCGGTCTCCACGACCTCGAGCTGGCGGTCGAGGTAACCCGTCGCCTGGGCGTTCCCTGCGGGGTGGTGCTGAACCGTTGCGACATCGGCGACCGGGCGGCGGCGGACTATTGCCAGGCACAGGCGATCCCGGTGCTGATGGAGATCCCCTTCGAACGGGGGTTGGCGGAGGCCTATTCGCGGGGCCTTCCCTGGGTTGAGGCGGCGCCCGCCTATCGGGCGCGCTTCCAGGCCCTCTATCAGGCGATCCGGTTCAGGCGATCCAGGAATTGAGGACATGAAAGAGCTCACTATCGTCAGCGGCAAGGGCGGCACCGGCAAGACCACGGTCAGCGCGGCGTTCGCCTCGCTGGCTCGCCGCAAGGTCCTCGCCGACTGCGACGTGGACGCCGCCAATCTTTACCTGTTGCTGAACCCGACCCTCCGCCGCCAAGAGGATTTCTATGCGATGCGCACCCCCCGCATCGACTCCGCGCTGTGCGGCCAATGCGGGAACTGCCAGTCCTGGTGCCGTTTCGACGCCATCGGCCTGGATTTCCACGCAGGTTATGTCATCGACCCCTTGGCCTGCGAGCACTGCGGCCTGTGCGCCCTGGCGTGCCCCGACATGGCGATCTCCATGGAAGACCACATCTGCGGGCAGTGGCTAGTCTCCGACACCCCCTGCGGCACTCTGGTCCACGCCCGCCTCGGCGTCGGCGAGGACAACAGCGGCAAGCTGGTGACCCGCGTGCGGCGCGAGGCGAAGCGCCTGGCCGATGAACAGGGCGCCGGTCTGATCCTCAACGACGGCCCCCCCGGCATCGGCTGTCCGGTCACGGCGGCCATCGCCGGTGTCGATCTGGTGCTCGCGATCACCGAGCCGACCCCGTCCGGCATCCACGATCTCCAGCGGGTCGCCGGATTGTGCGGCCATTTCTCCATCCCGCTGGCGGTCTGCATCAATAAGCACGACATCAACGCGGAGAACAGCGCAAGCATCCGTGCCTGGTGCGACGCCAGCGGCATCGAGGTGGCTGGCGAGATCCCCTTCGATCCAGCGGTCAACCGGGCCTTGGTCGCTCGCCGCAGCGTGGTCGACTGCGATTGCGGCGCGGTCTCGACCGCGGTCACGCGCCTGTGGGAGAGTATCCGCGCGCGGCTGGATCTGGATTGAATCGCTACCGGTTGCCGATCGGGTAGATCGTGCTCGCGACGCTTAGCCTATTCATCGTCCTTGCCGCTGCCTCGATTCCCGTGGGCGTGCATCTTGGATTTCGCGCGCCCCGCACCCGGGAAACCGGATCGCCGGGGGATTACGGTCTCGTCTTCGAAGAGGTACGCATCCCCACGGTACGCCGCCGACACTTGTTCGGCTGGCTGCTTCCGGCACCGGGTGCGACCCGCACCATCGTCGCGCTCCACGGTTGGGGCAGCAACGCCGAGCTGATGCTGCCCATTGCCGTACCGCTGCAGCGTGCCGGGTTCAACGTCCTACTCTGCGATGCCCGCAATCACGGCGCCAGCGATTCCGATACCTTTTCATCCTTACCGCGCTTCGCCGAGGATCTCGGCATGGCCATCGCGTGGCTCAAGCAGCAACACCCGGATCGTGCAGACCGCATCGCGGCACTCGGGCATTCTGTCGGTGCGGGTGCCGTGCTGCTCGAAGCCTCGCGCAATCCCGACATCTCCGCGGTCATCAGCATTGCCGCGTTCGCGCATCCCGCCCGGGTGACCGAGCGCTACCTTCGCCATCTGCACCTGCCGGACTGGATCGCCAAATTGACTATCCGCTACGTCGAATCGGTCATCGGCCACCGCTTCGACGCCATCGCGCCGATGCACACCGTCCGGCATATCGCCTGTCCGATCCTGCTGGTTCACGGCAAGGACGACCGGACTGTGCCTCTGGAGGATGCGCGCCGCATCCTTGCAAACTGTCGCGCCTCAGGGGCGCGACTTCTGGAGGTCGATGGCGCGGGACATGACTCGGTGGACAAGATCGAGCAACACATCGGCGACCTGCTCGGGTTCCTGAACGAAAGCGGCTTCACAAGAGGTCCAGGCCAGACTCCGGACGACGCCCTGGCCTCTCTCGGTAAGATGCTCGCCCCGACGGCTCAGGGCAGTCTGGGAGTGTAGGCGACAGGGGCCGGATGCATAAGCACCGCGCCCCCCTGTCGCGCCGGCCATCCATCGCCGCCCGGCTCTACGAGACGACAGACCACCAGCTGGTCCTGCCGGCCTTCACCGGAATCTGCTTCGCGCGGCTGGAGCAGGTGGTTCAACGCCTAGACCGGCTGGGGGCAAGCCAGATCCTGGTCCTGCCCTATTACCTCTTCATCGGCCGGCTCATCAAGCGCATCGCGGAGCAGGTGGCGCGCCTACGCACGCAGTTCCCCGTCCGAGAGCGACAAGACGCCCGACTGACAGACGGATCACCTGCACTGAGCGCGCCCACGGGTCATCAGGCAGGTGCAGTTGCGACCATTGCGCTTCGCCGTGTAAAGCGCTTTGTCTGCGGCGCTGACCAGCGCATCCGTATTGATCGTTTCCGGCTCCTTCGCCGCGATCCCGATGCTGACCGAAGTCCTAACCGTTCCGTGCGCGCCGCTTATCTTCAGAGCTTGCACCGCCAGCCTCAGGCGCTCGGCGGCATGAACGGCAGCTTCGATATCGCCATCTTGACAGATCGCCAGGAACTCTTCGCCCCCCACACGGCACACGTGCTCCTCCCTGCGCGCATTGGCGCGCAGGGTCATCGCCACATCCCTCAGGACTTGGTCGCCGACCGCATGCCCATATCGGTCGTTGATCCCTTTGAAGTGATCGATATCGATCACCATGACCGCAAGCGTATGGTTACCGCGGGTCGCTGCACTCCATGCCTGAGCAAGCAGATCCATGGCAGCACGCCGGTTGGACAGGCCGGTAAGGGGGTCGGTGAGGGCGGCATGCTGTAGTTTGCGGTTGGCAATGGCCAGCTCGGCTGCAAACTCCTTGAGCTGCGCGCGATCTTTCTCCCACTGCTCTTGCAGTTTCACGTAGCGCCAGGCCGC
This sequence comes from Chromatiaceae bacterium, assembly GCA_041738985.1. Classification (GTDB taxonomy): domain Bacteria; phylum Pseudomonadota; class Gammaproteobacteria; order Chromatiales; family Chromatiaceae; genus Thiodictyon. The sequence goes on from JBGSOR010000523.1 coordinate 5,797, forward strand.
ACGCAGTCGGGCTTGCAGCGCCCGGACGTTCACGGGCTTGGTGACGTAATCGTCGATGCCCGTTGTATAGGCCTTAACCAGCTCGTCTTCCGCTTCCACACTGGTCAACATGATCAGGTACAGATCGCGACCCCATTCGGTAGCCCGCAACGCCTCGCAGAGCTCCAGGCCATCCATCTCCGGCATGATCCAATCGGTAATCACCACCTGCGGCATCGCTTCCAAGGCCAAGGCCAGCGCCTCCCGACCGTTGGTCGCGGAAAAAACGGTATAGCCGCCCTGCTTTCTCAGTAGCCTTTCCAGGAGGTGGCGCGTAGACGGGTCATCCTCAACCAAAAGGATCCGCAATGCGATGCTCCCCAGATCCGGATGGGGGGCGGGCGAGCAATCCAATTTGGCAAATGGCGGCAAGGTCGAGGTAGGCACCTTGAGCAGCGATCCCCACTCCAACCACTGCTGAACGATAGTATCCACCTGGGCACCCAGATCCTGCGCGTCGATGCCGATCTTACCGCCCAGGAACAAGAGCTCCGCGGTAATACTGCTGCGCTCTAGCTCTGCCGCCACGCCCAGATCGGCCAGCCGTTTGGCCATGTACAGCAGGCTCGCCAGCTTGAACGCGCGCGTGTCGGGAGCGAAGTCCGCCTTGGCGGGATCCTCGTGGTGGACAATTGAGTCCGTCAGTGGCGCGGGGACGCCCCAGTCCGATAGCATCGCCCGGGTCAGCTCGTTATGGTCAATCCCCAGCCGCTGATGCTCTCTTTCAGCAAGCTCAGAGTCTGGCCCCATGGCCTGCAGCAATTCCGCGTATTCAACCGGATAGGCAGTGGCCAGCGCCAGGCAACCGATACGCGCCAGCAAGCCACAGGCAAACAGCTCGTCGCGTGCGCCGACTCGGGTAGCGTCGGAGAGCTCGCGCATGGCCACCGCCATGAGCAGCGAATGCGACCAGTAGCGCGAATAGTCGAAGGCCTTGCACGGTCCGGCGAGATACTGGTCAACCAGGGAGAACCCCATCGCTAGCTGGCGGACCGTGCCAATGCCCAGATGCATCACGGCTTCCGGGACCGCAACGATAGGTCTAGCTCCGCGTGCCGCGGAATTAGCCAGCCTAATGACCCGCCCCGACAGCGCAGGATCGGTCTGTACGATCTTGGCGACGTCCTGCGTCGTGGCATCGTCGCGCTGGCTAATCTCCATCAGCGCCAAGGCTACCCCTTTGGGGCTGGGTAAGCGATTGCCGACCTTAAGGTCATCGAGGACAGCACTTGAGGTTGACTTGCTCGACAAGGCAGCTCCTAAACGCGTTGTTGTTGGACCAAGTCAACGGGGCTTAGCCTCGGACTCACAGCACCTGAGTCCGGCCTAGCCGATCAGGGGAGCGACGAGACTCCCCGGCGGCCGCACGGGCGGCGGGAGGGCGCGAGGTCCCAACCTCAACCGGCGCCGACCGCAATGTTAGAACAAACCGTTGTAGAACTGCACGAAACGCATCCGATCATGCGCATCGAGCGGATCGACGGGGTCCATCTCAGCCTAGCGGGCCAAGTGCAGACCGAAGGTATCCGACGCCTCACGCGGTCCATGGAGCAGGTACGGCGGACGGTAGGCATCGCGAGCCGTCTCCACTTGCCGCTGGCACAACGGTGCGGCATCAGGGACTTAGCATCGTGGCCGCGCGGTCCGTGTCACGGGCAAAGCGGTAAGCGGGTCTTTCGGCCAAGAGTGCTTGGGATAGCGCCCGCGCAGCTCCTTGCGCACCTCCGAGTAACCCCGAACCCAGAAGCCGGCCAGGTCCCGGGTGATCTGAACCGGGCGGCCCGCGGGGGACAGCAGGTGCAGCATCACCGGGACCCGGCCGTGGCAGACGCTCGGGGTCTCGCGGGCGCCGAACATCTCCTGGAGCGGCACCGCCAGGAGCGGCTCCGGCGC